>SLAA01000075.1 GCA_007127105.1 Spirochaetales bacterium
AACTGCTGTAGCGAACTAGTCAACATTGACAGCCGAGGAGCTTCGTGTGTACTATAAGTAGATATCGATTCAGTGAACTTTAATCCCATCCGAAAGGAAGTATTATGCCGAATCTTTCCACTAGCTATCTTGGACTTGAGCTTCGTAACCCTATTGTTGTTTCCAGTTCAAGCCTTACCAGAAACTTAGAGAATGTTCAGGCCTGCGCAGAAGCCGGGGCTGGCGCGGTACAGCTTAAGTCTCTTTTCGAGGAAGAAATAGAAGCCACAATTATGGATCTTGAGCGGAATCCAAGTGGCCACACCGAGGCCATGGACTACATTCGCTCGGTTCAAACCTCATTTAACCTGGACAGTTACAAGAAGCTGATTCGTGATGCAAAGAAAAGCACTTCGGTACCCATTATTGCAAGCATAAACGCTGTGAGTTCAGAGTGGTGGGTCAACCAGGTAAAGAGCTTGGAAGAGGCGGGAGCCGACGCATTAGAGCTCAATATCTCATTGCTTCCTCATGACTACCATGATTCCGAGGAAAAAATAATTAAGTTCTATCTCGATACAGTTGAGGCGGTGCGCAAAGAGGTTAAGCTGCCCATTGCGGTCAAGATTGGGCATTACTTCACTTCTATTCCGGCATTGGCGGAAAAACTCCGCTGGAAAGGTGCCGACGGACTGGTACTGTTCAACCGTTTCTATCAACTGGATATAGACACAGAAACACAGGCATTGAGTGCGGGGTCTCCCATTAGTTCACCCAGTGATCTTGCTATTCCGCTGCGCTGGGTTACCTTGCTCTACGGCAAGTCTGAACTTCAACTTGCAGCGTCCGGCGGGGTCCATGATGGCAACGCGGCGGTTAAAGTAGTACTTGCAGGCGCTCAGGTTGCTCAGGTCTGTTCGGCGCTCATGAAAAACAAAATTGGATACCTGAAAACCATGGTTGCAGATTTTGAGGCGTGGATGGAAAAGCACAACTACAGTTCTGTTGATCAATTCCGCGGTAAGTTGAGTCAGTCACATAGTGACCGCCCACAGAACTATGAACGGCTCCAGTACATTCGTACCCTTGGTGGGTATGGTAAGTAGCATAATCGCGTAAAGACACACAACACCACGTGTGTCCTATTAAATAAAAAGCCGCACGGGAAAACGTCCCATGCGGCCTTTTTTTTGTGCCTCGGTCGGCTTAACTGACCGCTCAGCCGGAGAAACCCTGTTGGAAAGGCGCATGCCGCACGAGGAATAGCCCCAATCTTTTACCGGCCAATCAGTTCCCTTTCTCTAAACGCACCCGGAGTTAGTTCGACTTCGCGTTGGAAAAGGCGGTAGAAGTTGGTGACGTTTCGGTAACCGACCATAAATGCTATATCGGAAACGCTGAAGTTAGTACGGCGCAACAGTCGCTTTGCATTATCTATGCGGATAGCGGTGAGGTTCTTTACGTAGCTCATTCCGGTGTGAGTTCGCAAGCGAGAGGCAAGGTACGAGGGGCTCAGGTTCGCCACAACTGCCAAGTCATGCAGCGATATGTCGGGGCTGGAGTAGTGCGCGTGCAGATAGTCTAAGGCTGTTTGCACCGGGTCGTGCTCGGTGGTAGAACCAGCAGCAACCGCAAACAGTTCTTTAAGACTGTTGACCGCCCAGTTACGGAGTAGGCCTTGGTTTGCTATGGCTACCAGACCGGCTACCAGCCTGTTCAACGCACAAAGCACTTCACGTTCACATCGGTTGGCGCTGCCAATCTCATGACCAATGACGCCCAGAATCTCAGCACAGTGGTTAATTCTGGACTGTAAGGTGTCGCCGCTCAGGTGCTCGAGTTGGTCCAGGAGATGATTCAGACAGTTCTCCGCCTCTATGGGGTCATCGTTGCGTACTGCGTCAATTAGCCGTTTCTCGGTCTCTAAGTACTGTGCCGATACTGGCTCCGGCTCGAGCGTGCCCTCGGCATAGACGCTTACCACCAGCTCGTCTGAATCTGTGGGGGTGGGTGGGGCCTTGGCATCTGCGGATTGTGAATCAGTGCCCGGTCGGCGCAGGAGGATCGGCTGTCTGTCCGGGGTGCTCAAGCGGAGAGCAGAGTAGGCATCTGCAAAGGACAACGGTATTTGATGCAGATGCTTGAGGCGTCGCCCCACACCAACTCTAACAGGCACCAGAGCCAACTTGGCGACCCTTTCTCCAGCTGAGTACGCTAAATCTCGGATCTGTTCCGGGCCAGCAAGGGTAGGGTCGGTTGAAACTACAGCAATGACGATACTGGGCGACTGGCAGCCGACCACCACGCTGTTCGGCGTCGGGAAGGCCTGTTCAACCAACTCCGCCAGTTCGGCGTAGCTGCTACTGGCCTCTTGTCCTTCTCCAGCAGTCCTGTTGCGAAGCTCAAAAGCCAGCACCACCGGATTCACGATCTGCTTTTCCAGAAAGGTTAAGCAGGTCTGTACCGAGTAGTCCTCCGGCATGCTGCCACGGGTAAGATGTTGCACGAGTGTGGTTTCCACAAAGCGGCGTGAAAGGCGCTCCGGCTCCTGCTGTGGCGTCGACTCGGTCGCTGTGTTTGGCGAGGAATGTGCAAGCTCCTCCTGTTTCTGCTGTTCGACCTGGGCTTTTAGTCTGCTGAGCACGGTAAGCAAGCGGGACGGACGAACCGGCTTAAGCAGGAAGTCATGGATGCCAAGTCGCAAGGCCTTTTGGGCGTAGGAAAACTCACTGTAGGCGGTGATGATGACAATCTGAATCTTTGGATATTGCTGAATAATCACTTCCGATGCATTGAGTCCGTTGGTGCTTGGCATGCGAATATCCATAAGAATTATTTCCGGTTGTTCATGCTCAACCAGGCGGAGTGCTTCATTACCGTCGGCAGCTTCCCGAATTGGCTCTAGTCCTAAATCACTCTCAAGAATAACCTTGTGAAAGGCAGAGCGAATGAGTGGTGTGTCGTCTACTATGAGAATGCCCGCCATGAGTGCCTCCTCTATGCTCCCGAGATTCGGTGCTACAGTGGGCTATACCCGTCCGATATTGATCTTTATAGGGTGCGGTGCCAGCTCCTCTTCCTCAAGGGGAAACTCAATAATTGAGGCCGCCGCACGATCCGGAATGCTGATGCAGACCTCGGTTCCGGAGTCCCACAAGCTAGTAACCTGAAACTCAACCTGGTTGCCAAACTCACCATCCAGGCGTTGGAGAATGTTCATAAGTCCAATTGATTCTCTGTGCTTTTTGGCGCTTTTCTTTGCTGGCATCCGGCGCTCATTGAGTGCCTCTACCATGTCTGGGTACATTCCCTGCCCGTCATCCACAACCCGTAGCTCTATGCGCTTGTGCGAGCGGGTGATCTTGACCTCTATGCAGACTGGGCGACTGACTGGCTCGGCACCGTGGGTTACCGCATTTTCCACCAGCGGTTGCAGAATCATACACGGGATATCGATCCCTGATAGTTCTGGATCGAGCTGCACCGAGGTCTTAAGGCGGTCGCCCAGGGCCAGCTTCTGAATAGCAAGATAGTTCTCTATCATCTCAAGCTCTTCGGCTATCTGCACCAGGCTATCCTGGTTACGAAGACTGTAGCGAAGCAGGTCCGCCAGGTTGTACGCTATTTCCTGCGACTTGGGAGCATTCTCTTCCGACGCGGCCGAACCAACGAGTGCCAGAGAGTTGAACAGGAAGTGAGGGTTGATTTGAGCTTTAAGTGCGCTGAGGTGGGCTTCCTGGAGGGCTTTTTCCAACGTGGCCTTCTCTTGCTCTTCTGCAAGAAGCCGAGCTTGTGACAGGTGAGACATGGCAAGCTCCATAATATGGTTTGCCACAACCGAGAGCATCTCAACGGCAGCATTGAAACGATCTCGGGGAACAACCGGAACAAGCTCAACAGCGCGGCGCACCTCGTCTTCCGGCAGACCCAGCTTGACGTTTATCTCTATAGCACGATCCCGGAAGGTATCCGCACTGTCGGCCGGTATGCTCTGCCCGCAAAGTACACACCCAATGTAACGGTCTTCCACAATGATTGGCGCGGCAGCATCTAACAAGCCACCGTCACAGACGTAACAGAACGGTCCGCGCTTCTGATACGCGCGGTGCCCGCCCATAGAGTCACACGCCATGCACCGACTGAGCCCGTCCGGATGCGAACGAATAAGCTTGCACAGGGGCCTGAAGTTGCTGGGCATGGTAATGGGCTTGCCGTGCCGGTCTACCGTCACTGCAGCTAAGTCCATGGCTCGCGCAAATGCGTCCTGTATACGTTGCATGACGCTTATATCAACCATACCAGGCGAAGTATACAATGACTCTGCGTTAGCGCGCAATGTCGAAATCTTTCATTGTGAATTTACACTCCATGCTTAGTCAACGCCGTCAATTGACTCCAGCGCGGCCACGGCTGCATCGCGTGCCGAACGGACATTCGCTTCCGAGCCGCATACCCAGAGCCGGCCGAACATGCCTATAGAACTAATATGCATAACAGATATATTCGCCGCTTTCTCAGCCTCGTTTGCGGCTATGTTGATGTATGCGGCTGGCGAACACTCAAGCACCAGCATAGTCTGTCCTGGTAGCAGCATCATGCCTCGGGAGAAGCGGTTCAGCAACTGTGCCTGGTAGGGGCTCACGTTATCTATTACCTGTATAGAGGCAATGCTTGGGCGCTTCCTTGCTGAGATATCGACCCCAAGCTCTCGCAACGCCACCTTACCGGCACTAAGCACATCTTCTTGGTCCATGGAGTGAACCTCAAAGGTTCCGTATTGGCGCTCTACTATCTGGGCACCTGGTTTTGCGTT
The DNA here is from genome assembly GCA_007127105.1 of Spirochaetales bacterium. Lineage (GTDB taxonomy): Bacteria > Spirochaetota > Spirochaetia > DSM-27196 > SLAA01 > SLAA01. The sequence goes on from SLAA01000075.1 coordinate 4,793, forward strand.
GGTAGCCTTTACAGCGTAGTCAACAATTTTAAATACCAAGTTGCCGGGTGCTAACTCTACGTACAGACTTGCCATACCCTCTACCGGCAGGTCACCTTGGGTAATGGTTCCCACGAAGGCGCCGAACTGGGGTTGCATTCTATCAATGTAGCAGTAAGCTCGTAGTTCAAAATCTTTGCTCGACATTTTCTTGTATCCTCCGTCTGTTTTCGTAGTCTGGGAACAATTCTCGTCAGTATAATTACCCTCTGAGAAGCTCAGCAGCCATAGGTTGAAACGATCGTATCTGCCCCTTATAGAACCGGTGTTCGTCACCGGTAGATCTGGCTGGGAATGCCTTGAGGGTCGCGCCAAAGCCTTGGTATCCGGTGCTCCGTGGGGATATCGAAACCTTAATGGGCTTGCTCGGGGAGTCGGCCAGTACCGACCGAAATGCCTCATCAAGCCGGTCAAAGGAGTACCTATGTGTCACCAGCAGCTCGGGCTCTATGCGTTTGGTTTGGGCCGCCTGGATTAAGGCCGCGATAGTTCCGCCGTTCGTTACACCGCATCGGTAATCTACAGTACGCTTACGGTCACGGTCACCAAGAACACTACACGCTATGCCTTCAGCATGCAGTTGTACGGCCGCAACCGTGCCGTGCTCGGCAACAATACGATGAGTGAGCGCCACCGACTCCGGGCTACATTCGGTATCTATTACAACCTTGTATCCTGCCTCACCGCTGAGTTTCAGCAGCTGGGATGCAACATCCCGCTTGCGCGAATCAAGTGTGAGGCTTGCCCCCAGGGAACGGGCGGTGCTGAGTCCGGTGCTGCTTCGGCCAGCAAGCACAAAGTAGGCTGGAGAGCAAAGTCTGGTTACTAAGACGGTTGCTTGCGCAACTGCGCCAGCGCCAAGAATGGCAAGCGAGTCTCCGTGTTGGAGGTTTCCGGTGATTATGCCAGCCTCGTAGGCGGTGGGTGTGAGTTCGCAGAGCATGAGTGCTGCGTCGTCGGAAAGCTCCGGCGGCACAAGGTGAAGAGCCCGGTCGGCATAGGGAATGCGGACGAACTCCGCTTGGCACCCATCTATTTCAATGCCGATCTGGCGCCCGCCGTTCTCACATGCTGAGTATTTGCCCCATCTACAGGGGTCGCACTCTCCGCACGATGTCACGCTGGAGGCTAGCACGCGGTCACCAGGTCGAAACCGCGTTACGAGGCTTCCAACCTCATCTACAATGCCTACTCCCTCATGTCCTATGACGCGCCCAACAGGAAGAGGGGACTCTCCACGGCGAAAGCTCTGGAGATCGGCCTCACAGAGTGAGGAGGCAATTATGCGAATAACTGCGTCTCGCGAGCCCTGAACACGTGGCATTGGTCGTTCGGTGAGTCCAAGCCGTCCCGGGCTCTCCACTACCAGCGCTTTCATCCTTGATCGGCCTCCGTCACGAGCTACCATGAGCTCTCGAGTAGATTCCGCACATATACTACGACCGCCCTGTTGAGTCCGCAATGCGGAAAACAACCGAACATGTACACTCTTCCGCTTGGCCGACCGTGCCTTCATTTCTCAGTATGGAGCTTTATTTCAGCGGAAAGCGCAATAAGACACTCGCTTGGCGCATTGCGGGTTCAGTTTTGCCGGCCATATCATGATCTGCCGGAAGAGTGCTCGGAACGGCCGAGCTCAGGACGAATCCCGGTATGGGAGTTCGTCTCTAATACTTCCGTGAAAGACCTTTTGGTAAGGAGAACGAGTATGGCGAATGTACAAGGTGAGGCCCTCGGGTTGGTCGAGACGCGTGGAATGGTCGCGATGGTCGAAGCAGCCGACGCCATGGTAAAGGCAGCAAACGTGTCGCTGCTGGGAATGGAGCGGGTTGGTTCCGGTCTTGTAACCGTGATGGTTCGGGGCGATGTAGGTGCAGTTAAGGCAGCGACGGACGCTGGCGCAGCGGCTGCTCAGCGTGTTGGTGAGGTCGTTTCGGTTCATGTGATTCCGCGTCCACATTCAGACACCGAGAAGCTTCTCCCTAAGAAGGACGCATAGCCTCCGGGCTTGTGTTCATTGAACGGAGAAAACGAAGGAGTAATGAACGATGGATGACAAATTTATTGATGCCGTAGTGCAACAAGTCATGAGTAAGGTTGGCGGAGGGTCTAACGGCGGCTCAACTGGAGGTGCGGCTATGCAGAACCCAGGAATGACCGAGTTCGTTGGAACCGCAATTGGCGACACCATAGGTATGGTGATAGCGAATCTTGACCCGGATCTCCACGAAAAAATCGGTATAGACAAGAAGTTTCGCTCTATTGGAATACTCAGCGCACGGACCGGTGCGGGGCCCCAGATCATGGCTGCCGATGAAGCAGTCAAGGCAACCAACACCGAGATCGTAAAGATTGAGCTTCCGCGAGACACAAAGGGCGGAGCGGGTCACGGCTCACTTATCCTGTTTGGTTCTGAGGAAGTCTCGGACGCACGCAGGGCAATTGAGGTAGCACTCAAGGAACTTGATCGGACTTTTGGCGACGTATATGCCAACGACGCTGGTCACACTGAGCTCCAGTACACTGCACGGGCGAGTCAAGCCTGTGAGAAGGCCTTCGGGACTCCGATTGGTCGAGCCTTTGGGCTTATTGTTGGTGCACCGGCGGGAATAGGTGTGCTGATGATTGATGCTGCGGTGAAGACTGCGGATGTTGACCTTATTGGCTTTCTTTCGCCGAGTGGTGGACTTTCACTTACGAACGAGGTTGTTGGTACCGTGAGCGGTGATGCAGGTGCGGTGCGTCAGGCAATTATTACTGCACGTGAAGTTGGTAACCGCCTGCTTGGTTCCATGGGTGCTGAACCCAAGAGCCTCGGCGTTCCTTACATTTAGGAGATAGATATGGCCAAACGTCAAAAGCGATTCGAGGTTCTCGACGCTCGCGAGGTCAACCAGGACGGATTCGTTACGGAGTGGGCTGAGGTAGGCCTCATTGCCATGGCCAGCCCGAGCGATCCTAAGCCGAGTGTGAGAGTGCAGAACGGCGTTATCGTCGAGATGGACGGGGTCAAGCGCGAAGACTTTGACTTCAACGACCAGTTCATTGCAGATCATGCAATTGACGCGAGTGTTTCAGAACAAATGATGGCGATTCCTACTATAGAAATCGCCAGGAAACTGGTGGACATCAATGTGAGTCGTACCGAGGTCGCAAAGATCTTTTCTGGACTAACCGCAGCAAAGATTGCGGGTGTCATGGATAGCCTCAATATTGTCGAGATGGCAATGGGCATTCAGAAGATGCGTGCCCGACGCACGATTGGTAATCAGGCACACGCCACCAACCTACAGGATAACCCTGTTCTTATGGCAGCGGACTCGGCGGAGGCCGGGTTCTACGGATTCAGCGAGATTGAGACCACGGTAGCGGTCTTCAACTACGGGCCGTTTAACGCACTTGCTTTGCTTGTCGGTGGACAGGTCGGCCGCCCCGGAATCTTGAGCCAGGACGCTCTTGAAGAGTCTATTGAGCTTGAGCTTGGTATGCGGGGTCTGACAGCCTACGCTGAGACAGTCTCGGTCTACGGTACCGAGCAGGTCTTTGTGGATGGTGACGATACACCGTGGTCCAAGGCCTTTCTTGCTGGATCATACGCATCTCGTGGTATCAAAATGAGGTTCACCTCAGGTACCGGTTCCGAGGTGCAAATGGCCTACGCCAATGGTATGTCCATGCTCTATCTTGAGATACGCTGTGTGATGATTACCAAGGGTGCCGGGGTTCAGGGGCTGCAGAACGGTTCAATTAGCTGTATAGCTGTTCCTGCCGGTGTTCCTGGCGGAATTCGTGCGGTGCTTGCTGAGAACCTGGTAACTACCTGTCTTGACCTTGAAGTTGCCTCAGGAAACGACCAGACCTTCTCGCACTCACCAATTCGGCGAACCGCGCGTATGATGGGGCAGTTCCTTGCGGGCACTGACTTTATCTTCTCTGGCTACAGCGCTGTTCCAAACTACGACAACATGTTCGCGGGGTCTAACTTCGACTGCACCGACTACGACGACTATCTGGTTCTCCAGCGTGACCTCAAGATCGATGGCGGTTTGCGCCCGGTATCCGAAGAGGATGTCATAAAGGTGCGTAACAAGGCTGCCAAAGCCATGCAAGCGGTATTTCAACAGCTCGGTCTGCCGCGCATTACCGACGAAGAGGTAGAGGCTGCAACCTACGCATTCGGCAGTGAAGACATGCCATCCCGTGACAAGGTGCAAGATACCAAAGCCGCCCAGGAAATGATGAAGAGAGGCGTTACCGGTGTGGACGTCGTTGTTGCCTTGGCAAAGGGCGGATTCAAGGATGTGGCACAGTCGGTTCTCGACCTGCAGAAGCAACGAGTCTCCGGGGACTACCTGCACACTTCGGCGATCCTGGATCAAAACTTCAACGTCATCTCGGCGGTGAATGATCTTAATGACTACCAGGGTCCTGGTACCGGCTATCGTCTTGAGGGCGAGCGATGGAAAGAGGTGCAGAACATTCGCACCGCCATCACACCCGAAGATATTTAGGTCGGGAAAAGAGGAGCAGTACGTATGGCACAAATTAGTGAAGCAATGGTGAGAGACGCTGTTGCCGAGATTCTACGCAAGATGGGGGATGGCGGAAGCGCCCCGGCGGCGTCCAGCCCGGCTGGGGAACAGTCCTACTCAACATCCGATATGGAGTTGAGAGAGACTGGCGAGGCGAAGCCCGGCACATCGCGTGACGAGGTTATAATTGCTATAGCGCCCGCCTTTGGCGACCAGCTTAAGCGTCGAACGATTATTGGAGTTCCGCATGCGGCGGTGCTCAGAGAGATCATGGCCGGTATTGAGGAAGAGGGCATGAAGGCGCGGCTTATCCGTGTCTGGCATACCTCGGACGTAGCGTTTGTCGGAAAAAGAGGCGCGGAGCTGAGTGGTTCGGGTGTTTCGGTGGCAATTCAGTCCCGGGGTACCTGCCTAATCCATCAGAAGGATCTTAGTCCGCTGCAGAACCTGGAACTTTTTCCGCAGGCGCCGGTTATTACCCTTGAGACCTACAGGAATATTGGGCGCAACGCTGCCCGGTATGCCAAGGGGGACTCTCCGGAACCGGTCGCTCAGTTAAACGACCAGATGGCACGGCCGAAGTACCAAGCAATTGCTGCGGTCTTTCATATCCGTGAAACCGAGTTCATGGACAAGTCCAGGCGCCCGGTTGATCTGGAAGTACGGTTCAAGTAGTACCAAGGAGGTGATGAACTGTGGCTCAACAAGACTTAATTAATTCGATAGTTCGGGAAGTAATGGCCGAGATCAATGGTGGGGAGAAGACCGTGTCGGTTGGTTCTAGACCGAGCGGCGGTAAGCTCAACCATAAGAGCGACTACCCGCTGGCAAAAAAACGACCGGATCTGGTAAAAACTCCTTCCGGAAGAACGCTTGATGATATCACTCTGGACCGTGTGGTGAGTGGTGAGATTAAGGCTGAGGATATCCGCATTACTGCGGAGGCCTTGGAGTATCAGGCACAAATTGCGGAGAGTGCTGACCGACCACAGCTGGCACGGAATATGCGGCGTGCAGCCGAGCTTACCAAGGTTCCTGACGTACGAATCCTGGAGATCTACAACGCACTACGGCCAAACCGTTCTTCAAAAGAAGAGCTCATGGCGATTGCGGATGAGCTCCAGAACAAGTACAGCGCATGTGTAACTGCCGACTTCGTTCGCGAGGCGGCAACCGTTTACGAGAAGCGCGACGTTCTCAAGAAGGACTGGTAGGCGGAACAGTAAGAGCAGAGTGTTGGGAAAGGGGTTTGCTTCGTGACGCGTATTGTAGCTGGCATTGATGTCGGGAACTCAACAACTGAAGTGGCGTTGGCGGAAATTGGACGCACAGCAATGGACACACGGTTTCTCTCTACGAGCCGTGTGTCCACCACAGGGATAAAAGGGACTCTTAGCAATTTGCCGGGAATTCTTTACGCCCTGAAGGAGGCTGTGGAACAAGCTGGCGTTTCCCTAAATGATCTTTCCTTAGCCCTGCTGAACGAGGCTACGCCGGTCATTGGTGATATTGCGATGGAGACGATTACCGAGACCATCATCACCGAGTCTACCATGATCGGCCATAATCCCAACTCGCCCGGGGGTCTAGGTATAGGAGTCGGGCACACGGTCCATATACAGGACCTTGTCTCGGCCAACCGAGGCGAGGCGGTGATTACTGTCATCCCAAAAAGTTTTGATTTTGAGGTATCTGCGTCAATTATTACCCAGGCAATTGAGAATGGGGTCAATGTCCAAGGCGGAATAGTGCAGTCCGACGACGGAAACCTCATAGCCAATCGCCTGCCGAGACCAATACCTCTGGTAGACGAGGTATCCGGAATAGAACAGGTGCCGATGAACATGCTTGCCGCGGTCGAGGTGGCCGATCGCGGGCAGGTGATTCGACAGCTGTCTAATCCTTATGGGCTGGCCACCCTTTTCTCTCTCACTCCCGAAGAGACTTCAATGGTTATTCCTATTGCAAAGGCGCTCATTGGTCTGCGTTCGGCGGTGGTTATTCGCACGCCGGAAGGCGATGTAAAGACCCGGCGTATACCGGCCGGAACTCTGAAGCTCCTTGGGGTGCAGCAGTCCATTACGGTGGAGCTTGACGGCGGGGCCGATGCAATAATGCAGGGACGCTCCGATGTAGGTGAGCTGGTAGACGTAGAGGGAGAACCGGGAACGAACGTTGGCGGTATGGTGGAACGAGTGCGCTGTACCATGGCCGATGTAACCGGTAAGAGCACCTCAGACGTGAAAATTCGCGATATCCTTGCGGTGGACTGTCTTGTTCCACAGCATGTCTCTGGCGGTATGGCAAAAGAGTTCTCTATGGAGAACGCGGTAGGCCTGGCCGCAATGGTGAGTACCGACCGTCTTCTTATGCAACAGCTTGCGCAAGCCCTGACGCAAGAGATTGGGGTAGATGTAGAGCTTGGTGGTGTCGAGGCAGACAATGCAGTTGTGGGTACCTTGACCACGCCCGGAATCTCAACTCCTCTGGCAATTCTTGATCTTGGTGCTGGCTCAACCGACGCGGCACTTCTGGCAAAAGACCACTCGGTGCGAAGCATGCACTTAGCAGGCGCGGGTGACATGGTTACCATGCTTATTCAGCGTGAGCTTGGAATTGAAGGTGATGGCGCTTTTGATGTTGCCGAGCAAATAAAAAAGTACCCCTTGGCTAAGGTTGAGAGTCTTTTTCACATTCGAAATGAAGACAACACTGTCCAGTTCTTTCCACAGCCGCTTGATCCGCGCCTGTTTGGGCGGGTGGCGCTGGTCACCGAGAACGGACTTTCACCCATAGATACACGTCATAACATAGACCGCATTCGTGAGGTGCGGCGTGAGGCAAAGCGGCGCGTCTTTCTTCGCAATGCTATACGAGCGCTTGAAGAGGTTGCGCCACTGGGTAACCTGCGCAACATAGATTTCGTTGCTGTTGTCGGTGGATCCGGTATGGACTTTGAGCTGTCCGAGATGATGGTGCGCAAACTTGCGGAGTTTGGAACGGTAGTCGGCACCGCGAATATTCGCGGCAGTCTTGGTCCGGTGAATGCGGTTGCAACCGGTCTCTTGCTGAATTACCAACGGCGTATTGAAGAGGGGCGGGTCTAATGTCGGCTGAAGACGATCGCCCGGCAGTAATTCTTGCTGTTGAGTCCGGCATCAGCCAGGACTATGTGCGGTGGGTTTCGTTTGGGGCGGAGGAAGAAGGTGTCCCCTGCCGCGTGGAGACTGCCTTAAGCGGAGCTGGTGCTTTGGAGCTTGGGTATTCTGCTGCGGGACGTTCTGCCTTTGGGATTGGTGTGGGTATTAGCCGGAGTGAGATCGTGCTACACGAAGCCCACATGCCGGAGGGGACGCCGGTCATGCGGCATTCGCTTGAGCAGGACGGGGCTTGGCCTGTGTGCCGCATGTTTGGACATAACGCGGCGCGGATGGTAACGCAAAACCCGCTACGCTTTGAGCCCTTGTCGGCCGCCGCTTCTGCCCGTGAGGCAGCAGCAACTGGTGCTGCACGCACGGTAGCGGTTTCCGAAGAACAGGTAGCGGGTGCTGCAGAGGAAACGCTGGACGAAGAAGTGAAACGGGCCGTATCTGTAGTGATACGGCGACTACGAGAAAGAGGTGTTCTATGAGTAGTAGGAAAGCTTTCGGTGTCATAGAGACGATGGGATTTGTTGCAGCGGTTGAGGCGGCAGACGCAGCAGCCAAGTCTGCCAACGTTACGCTACTTGGCTACGAATTTGCCAAAGGCGGTCTGGTTGCGGTTGGTTTTACTGGTGACGTTGGAGCGGTCAGGGCTGCGGTTGATTCTGGCACTGCTGCAGCCGGGCGCATTGGAACGGTGCGGTCTCAGCTTGTCATTCCTCGACCTCACACCGACACCGAGTCACTCATCGCCCGCTTTGGGCCACACGAATCTCAGCGTTCAGGCTCGGGGTCGGGCACTGCCGGAGGCCCAGCATCCAGCTCGGGCGGTGCAAAGAAGACCGCCGCCAAGAGTGCGCCAGCACCCAAGAAGGAACCGGAGCCCACTTCCGAACCGGCACCCAAGAAAGAACCGGCACCCACTCCCCAACCGGAAGCTAAAGCGGAACCGCCACTAAAAGCGGAACCCGAACAGGCAAAACCGGAAGCAACGGAAAGAGAATCAGGGCCCAACTCCGATTCAGACAAAGAGGTATAGGACAGGACTGTTGGAACTAGGTAGGTGGTATGAACGCGGAAATGATTGAACGCATGGTTGAGCTAGTACTCCAAAGTCTCCGAACCCAGCTGGCAAAGCAGGAGCCCTACCGTGTTCTAACGGTGTTTAGCGGAACTGGTGGTGGGTTTGGCGTTGGGAAAGAGGCCGTCAGGCGGCTCTCTGACGCTGGACACCATACTGTAGGTTTGCTGAGTCCCACGGCAGTTCAGCTTTTTGGTATGGACTCCTTTATCCAGATGGGATTTTCCACGCTCTACGCGCCGGGTGACTGGGTGCCTGTTACCAAGCTCACACGAAATATTGATCTGGTGCTGGTTCCAACACTTACCATGAATCTTGCAGCGCAGTTGCGTGCCGGGCTTCTGGACTCGCCCATTGTAACCGCTGTTGGCGGGGCTTTGCTGGCCGGTCTTCCGGTTATTGCGGTGCGTGACGGAGCTGACCCTGCAGTCAAGGCCGGTACGGTGTTCGCGGACAAACTCAACGCAACCTCTGCGTACATCGATGTGTTTGCCGCTAATCTCAATTCGCTGAGCGATTTAGGCGTATGTCTGGTACCGGAAGGTGAGTTCCTAAACGAGATCGACGCCCGACTATTCGGCACCAAGCCGTTGAACACGCCTGCCGTCTCCAGCGCGAATACACTGGGGCGCACGGATGGGGCATTCGCCTCTGCTTCAAACTCAGGCATATATCAGGCTAAGGGCTGGCTGACCGCTGGCATGTTGCAGCAGTACGAACCGGGAACATCCGTTGTTGTTCCCGATGGACTCCAAATAACTCCGCTTGCACGAGAAGCGGCCCGCAACCGGAACCTAACGCTTGTTGGGGGCTCCGGCCGCGGCCGATTGTGAGGTAATTGAGATGGAACTAGGCAGAATCATTGGGAGTGTGGTTGCCACACAGAAAGAAGAATCGTTGTTGAGCTACAAGCTACTTGTTGTGGAGATGTTGGAACCAAGGAAGCTCAAAAGCAGGGGTGTTTGCACCGTGGCAATAGATACTCTTGGCGCCGGAATTGGCGACACGGTACTTCTTGCAATGGGATCAGCCGCTCGGGTTCTTCTCCCGGTAGTGACACCGGTAGATGCGGCCGTTGTGGGTATTGTGGACACGGTAGATGTAGAAGATGAGTAGCAAGGTCTACACGCGAGCTGGGGACAGCGGAGAAACCGGACTCCTTGGTGCCGACAGAGTAGGCAAGGACGCCTTGCGCGTAGAGGCCTACGGGACTATTGACGAGGCGACCTCCACTCTTGGTCTTGCTCGTGCCTGCACACAGTACGACAGCACCGTGGAGACTATTCGCGGCATTCAGTCCGAGCTCATTGAGGTCATGGCCTCATGCGCAACCGTGCCCAAAGAGGGTGTCTCGTCCGGACGAATAAGCTCCGCGATGGTTCAGCGGCTTGAGTCTCTCATAGACTGCTACAGCGAGGAATGGATTCAGACAGGGAAGTTTAGTCTTCCGGGTGGCTCGCAGTCATCCGCCGCTTTAGACATGAGTAGAACCATTATTCGCCGGGCCGAGCGCCGCTTGGTGAGTCTTTCACGTAGTGAACTGGTTGAGGCTGAACTGCTGCGATATCTCAACAGGCTCTCTGACCTGCTGTACGTTATGGCTCGTGTTGAGGAACAGAGGCCCATACAGGAGGCGGTGACTGCTGCCCTTCAAAACACTCCAGGGGATAACACTATGCATATCACACCTGAACTCCCTCTTGCGGTCTGCGACCAGGCCGTAGAGGCCGGTATACGCAGATCTCACGAGATAGGGGTGCCCATGGTTCTTGCCGTATGCGACCACGACGGAAACCTGCTTGAAATGCGTAGAATGGACAACGCGTTAGCGGTAAGCGTTGAGTTAGCACCGCGGAAGGCCTATACGGCAGCGGCGGTCCGCTTAGCTACACATGAGCTTGCTGCGCTTGCGGCACCGGGACAGTCCCTTCACGGAATAGAGGCAAACCTCCCGCGTGTCACCATTATTGGCGGTGGCTTGCCCATTAAGCGCGACGGTGCGGTAGTTGGTGGCGTTGGCGTCTCGGGCGGGTCGGTTGAACAGGACATAGATGTAGCCGAGGCAATGATTCGGAGCATGAGTTAACGTGATCTACAAGGAAGGAGAAAGACCATATGAGTGATTACAATGCATCCCCCGATATCGCGCAGATAGTACAACGAGTTGTACAACGACTGTCCGAGAACTCCGGGCAAGCTTCTTCAGCAGCAACGCCTAAACCTTCCGGACATCGACGAGGCATTTTCTCTAGTGTGGAAGAGGCAATGAAGGCAACCAAGGTTGCACAGGAGAAGTTCTGCAAAACATCGCTTGCAACGCGCAAGGACATGGTGGCTGCCATGCGCGAGGTCTCCAAGCAGGAAGCCCAACGCCTTGCCGAGTTAACCGTGCAGGAAACTAAAATGGGGCGTGTTGACGACAAGGTGAAGAAGAACCTCCTGGTTGCCGAGAAGACACCCGGTGTGGAGCTGCTCCCCTGCGGCGCAGAGATGGGGGACAACGGCTTAACCGTAGAAGAGTACTCTCCGTTTGGGATAATCCTTTCGGTATCACCAACGACTAATCCAAACGCGACCGTCATCAATAACTCTATATCAATGATCTCGGCTGGCAATAGTGTGTTCTTCGCACCGCATCCGCGAGCATTGCAGACAACGCTTGAAACAATTCACATTCTTAACGGTGCTATTGAACGTGCTGGGGGACCGGCAAACCTCATTGTGGCTACTGACAGTGCGAGTATTGAACACACCAAGGGACTCATGCGACACCCGGATATTTCACTCATCTGTGCTACCGGTGGGCCAGCTTTGGTGAACGAGGCTTTATCCGCTGGGAAACGTGCCATAGGTGCTGCCGCCGGAAATCCGCCAGCGTTGGTTGATGACACGGCCGATGCCGAGAGGGCCGCCCGCGAGATTATCCTGGGGCACTCCTTTGACAATAATCTCCCGTGCACCTCTGAGAAAGAGGTCATCATGACCTCCGGAATTGCCGATGCCCTGATGCGGGCCTTTAGGAATGCGCCAAACACCTACATGGTAGAGCCGTCGTTGCTTCCAAAGCTTGAGGCTTTGGTACTGAACGAGAACCGCAACGGACCAAACCCAAAGTGTGTTGGTCAAGACCCTTGTGTTATTCTGCGGGAGTTGGGGATAGATGTTGGGCAGGATATTCGAGCAATAATTGCCGAAGTCGACGCTGACCACCCCTTCATTCATAACGAGCTCCTTATGCCGGTACTTGGGGTAACCCGGGTACGTGATTTCAAAGATGCAGTCAGGCTTGCGGTAGAGGCGGAGCATGGTTTGCGGCACAGTGCCATTATTCACTCCTCAAACATCTACAACATGAGCGAGTTTAACCATGCCATAAATGCCACGCTGTTTATTAAGAATGCGCCATCTTACGCTGGCCTTGGGTACGGTGCCGAAGGTCACACCAGCTTTACCATTGCCGGTAGGACCGGTGAGGGAATGACAAACACGCGTACCTTTGTCAGGTCGCGGCGTTGTATCTTGGTTGGGGCATTCTCTGCGGTGTAGTGGCGGTACATGACCGTCTTCCTGGAAGTCCTTCTCTTGGCGGTCTCGTCCAACATTGACGACCTGGGGACGGGGCTTGCGCTAAGTTTAAAGGGCTACCGTCTAACACTGCCGTTCAAACTTACGGTAGCGGCGTTCTCCTCTGCTGCTATGTTGAGCGGGCTGCTTATTGGCGCCCGCGTAGCGCCCTGGTTTGCGCCAGCCGCTGCCTCATGGATAAGCGCAGCAGTTTTTGGTCTCTGCGCAGTGTGGTTTGCCCGAGAGGCACTCATTAACGCCAAGACCCGGCGTGCCGGTAAAGCCCAGGCAGATATCGACAACAGTCTTGAAGGCACACATGCTACCCAGAGTATAAACAGCGACGAAAACGGTTTGACAAGGCTTCACCTCAGCGGATTGAGGCCGGTGGGCTTTCGTGGTGGGGTGGTGTTTGGCCTGTCGTTGGGGGTCGATTCGTTCTTCCTGGGAATTCCGGCGGGGCTGTCCGGATACCCACTGTTCTGGACCGCAGCCGCAGCGGGAGTTGTGAGTTTCCTGGTGCTAACGGTTGGCGCGGTATGGGGTACCTTTGCCGTGCGGAGAATAGGGCTGTGGGCCGACCCCTTGGCTTTACTGCTTCTGCTCGCCCTGGCCTTGTTCCAGCTCGTTCCCTAAGCTCGGGGTTGCCGCAGGTAGTGGGCCGCAGTGGCCCGCTACCTGCCAAGCTCATCAGCCAGCGAAGACCTGTTCATAGTCCTCAAGGCTGCCGTTGTTCAAACACACATCAATTATGCGCTTGCCGTCGGCACTCAGGTCATCTGTGTAGAACTTCTTAATCTCCTGGCGAAAGAAGGTCGTCAAGATCTCAGCTC
>SLAA01000033.1 GCA_007127105.1 Spirochaetales bacterium
GGTGGGCCTTCAGGGGTTAGTACCAGGACTCCGGGTTCGCTGCGATCCTCAGTTACAACTGGGACTGCAGGTCGAGGGCCCGGCATAGGCAGTTGGCGTTCAGGGCCAAGCTGGCCGTCCGGTGCTTCCACTCGTACGCGGAGAGGTGGTACCTCAACCTGAAAACGAGTGGTCGGGGCCGCGGTAGTAAAGTACCCTGAGTCGGGAACAAGCTCGGAACTGGAAGACGGGGCGGTCCCGTCAAGGGTGTACCGCAGCCGTGCCCCTGTGGGAGCCTTGGCCACAATCAACTTGCGGGTATCGTTCTCTGTGGTTTCGAGCTCAGGAGTATGCCAGGGCGAGGAAAAGAGGCCAAGATCCGGACGAGGAAGCTCGCCGACAACCTGGCGTTCTGTTGCATGGTTGCGTCGGTCAATAATATAGGTGAAAACCCCAGGTTCCGAAACACGGCCAAAGTCATCTATACTCTGCGTTATGAGTTCCGCACGTCGATATCCGCCGTCTTCAACAGCTATATTCACGGGACGTCCGTCATAGACACCGGTGACTCCATCAATACTGTAGGTGATTCGGGCATTGTACGCGTCGGAAAACTCTATCTGAACGGTATCGGTATAGATGCCTGGAGCGGCTAAAGGCCGTGGAGAGGTGGGGGGCCTCCGATGTATGTGGTACTCAAGCAGCACAGAGTCAGGAGGTGCCGACTCGGCCGAGTCAAGCGGCCCGGCAGGTGCCACCTCAATGAGATGCTTTCTGACTTCGCCAGGCGCGGAACTTAAGCGTAATGGCCCCTGCACACGAGCCCACGGGCCGTCCTGCAGACGATACATGTACTCTGCCCGTTGATCAGCGGAACCGTGTTCAAGGCCATTGGAACTGGCTCCTATATCGAGCCAGATGTCCTGTATGTAGGTTCCAGGCGGATGCGACAGCCTCATTTCGGGGGGCTCTGCTGCTGCGGTACCCGCAGCAGAAACAAGCAGAAATAATGCTACCGTTAAGAGAGCCAAACGCCGAGTTTTCATTTTTTCCGCAGCAGCATCATGTCTTTGAGAATAGCTACAACATCCGGATCGGCGCCGTACTGCTCCTCGATTTCATCCTCCGAAAGTGCCACAAGCTCATGACTTAGATAATGAATCCAGTTATCGTTATCCGGATCTCGGATATCGTGATGTCGGCAAAAATAGTCCGGGTGAATGGGAAGTGCTTCATCGGAATAGGTTCGGGTTTTGTAGTCATGAACCGCCACCTTTACATCCTCTCGCGGAATTCCCTTGGTCATAATGATCTCAACGAGATGGTTAATGGTCCTTCCTGAATCAAAGATATCGTCAACCACCAGCACCTTGTCGCCGGTCCGCAAGAATTCCGGGCTATAGGTCCACCCATCTACCATTACCTTGTTTTGGGTGTGGATATCGGTGTAGCTTCGTGCCACGACGGCCGCATAGAACACCGGCCGCCCCTGCCGAGGGACAGCCTTGAAGTACTCGCTGATGATGTTTCCCATATAGGCGCCGCCTCGCAGGCTGACGTATATGACGTCCGGTACAAATCCATCTCCATGAATACGCCGGGCAAGCTTGAGCGAGTTGTTGCGAACGACATCGTAGGGAAGAAACTCTTTACTCATCGGCACAAATCCTTAATGTGTGGTTACCAGGTCAAGGTTATGGTTTGCTCGCGTCCCTCACGCAGTACTTGCAGCTCAATGCTCTCTCGGTCTGCCTCATTGAATACGCGATAAAACACCCGCATCCCATTAACAGTGGTACCGTTGACTGCGGTAACGACATCTCCGAGTCGTAATCCGGCCGCCGAGGCAGGGCTCCGTCCCTCCACAGAGGCTACAAAGACCCCGTGCAGCCCGTCGTCCAATTCAAGCTCTCTTCGAACAGCATCGGTCAAACTGAATACGCTGAAGCCCGGCCATAGATTACGGTTCTGATCCGCAATGCGTCGTTCATCTTCCCGAACCGTAATTCGCACCGAGAGCTCAAGAGGAGCACCGTCGCGAATAAGCTTGAACTCGGCATTGGTGTCCGCCACCAGCTCTCCGACAGCCATTACCAACTCGTCCGAGTTCGCTACTGCCTGTCCGTTCACCTCGGTTACGAAATCACCTGGTAGAATGCCTCCGGTATCGGCTGGCGAACCACGGAAAACATGCTGCACAATGGCTCCGCGGCGGTTCGGCAACCCCATTTCATCCACAATATCGGCCGAGACCGAGCGAATACTGACTCCAAGCCATCCGTAACGTACCTCGCCCACCTCTATGAAGTCATCAATGGCTCGGCGTGCGTTATTAATGGGTATGGAGAATCCAATTCCGACACTGCCACCGGTCTGTGAAGTGATCCAGGTGTTAATGCCGACAACCTCGCCCTTCATACTAACGAGCGCGCCGCCGGAGTTTCCCTGGTTAATGGCAGCATCGGTCTGAATGAAGTCGCTGATATTTCCCTGAGGGCCTCCACGTCGGCCCAACGCACTGACAATACCGGCAGTCACGGTCGACTGAAAACCAAAGGGACTGCCAATGGCGAGCACCCAGTCTCCGACTGCCAGGTCGCTGGAGTCTCCTAAACGAGCTATGGGTATATTGTTTCCGGGCGCCTCAAAGGAGATCAGCGCCAAGTCTTGCCGCTGATCTGTCCCAATTATGGATCCGATGTACTCGGTTTGGTCGTCAAGCACCACCATTACCCGTTCTGCGTCGCCCAGAACATGGTCGTTTGTGAGGATATAGTAACGGTCACCGTCACGCCGTACAATCACACCGGAACCAAGTCCCTGGGTGCGAAACTCGCGGTTCTCCCGCAAGTCGGGATCCTGAAAGAAAAAGTCGAACCATGGCAGGTTACGACCGGGCGCGGTTTGGGTCGTCTGGACGGCCTCGACATTTAACTTAACTACGCTAGGCAGAACGGCCTGTGCGATAGCCGAGAAAGAGTGTTGCATACCCGACAGGTCCGGAAGTGCGTACTCTTCTGCCCGAGCCTGTTGCGAGGGTTGAACTCGTGTTGAACAGGAAAAAAGTATCATTGACAACACGAAGCCAAGCAGGACTCCGAGCGCCACCAGGTTAAAAACAAAGAAATTCCGAGAAAACAACAGTTTACGGCTCGACATGTATCTCTAGGCCTCCCATGAGTAAGTATAAGTCGTTGGAGGTCAATTGTCACATACCGATAGAATATCAGGGCCGGATTCCCGAACTGCGACGGTGTGTTCAAAATGCGCGGACACCCGCCGGTCTCGGGTTACGACCGTCCATTCATCGGATAGCAGGTCCACCTCATCTACCCCAAGATTGACCATCGGCTCAATGGCAATGACCATTCCAACCTTTAGTCGCGGATTTGGACCCCTGCCGACATAGTTCGGCACTTGCGGATCCTCGTGAATGTCAATACCAACTCCGTGACCGCAATATGGTCTTACTACCCCGTAGTCATGCTTCTTAACGTGACGATATATGGCCTGTGAAATATCGTTAATGCGGTTGCCCGGGCGAGCCTGTTCTATACCCAGGTAAAGACTCTCACGAGTAATATCCAGGAGCTGTTGCACCTCAGCGTGTATTCTGCCAACCGGAATCGTCACGGCAGAATCACCGTAGTAGCCGTCAAACTCAATGCCACAATCAATACTCACTACATCGCCGCTCACGAGCGGCTTCTTGTCCGGGATGCCGTGAATCACCGCCTCGTTTACCGAGGCGCAGATGGCTCCCGGAAAGCCCATATATCCTAAAAATGCTGGACGGCCGTTTCTCTCTTCTATGAGTTGTCGAGCCAGCGCATCTAGCTCGAGAGTACTCACGCCGGGTGCTACGGCCTTTTCGAGCTCACCAAGCACCTCGGCAACAAGGCGCGATGCCTTGCGAATCTTTTCTATCTGTTCTGGAGTCTTGAGTTTAATCATATTTATTCACTTTGTTGAGTGTGTAGGGCCGGAGCATAGCACTTAGGGCGCGTGGACTGCAAGGTTGTCAAGGAGAACGCGAGCATCAAAGTTGTCGGGGTTGAACTCCAGAGCCTCGCGCGCAAGTTGTCCAGCTCGCGGATGATCGCCAAGAATGGCTCCGGCCAAGGCTCGTCGGTACACGATTTCGGAAAGCCTATGGCTTCTGCGGTCTCTCATAGGAGCTGCTTCCAGAAGCTCACGGGCCTCGTCCAAGAGCGGCACGGCCGCAGCCGCGCGTCCTGTCTCAAGCTGAATGAGAGCCGCATTAAACCTGCTTATCCAGTCGCCCTCTTCAGCCCGCGCCACCGCACGCTCCATGTGAGGCAATGCCTCATCTGGGCGCTCCCGGCGAAGATGAAGCACGGCTCGGAAATTATCCAGATCAGCGCCGAAATCCTCGTGCGGGTATCGGTTCAGGAGTCGTTCAAGGCCGGTATAGTCGCGAATTGCTACTAAGTGACCAGCGAGCGCGACGGCTGCAGTTTCCTGTGGTCCAATCTCGGCCTCGAGCTCCCAAAGCAGTGCTACACGCCGTTCATGCGGCATATCGCGCAGGAGGAGTTCGTAGACATGAAGTTCAGGGGTATGCTCGGTCACGGAAGCGACGAACTCCACGGCCTCTAAGGCTTGCTTTCTACGGCCGGACTCATGGAAGAGGCTGATCAGACGTGCCAGCACGCGCCGGTCTTCTGCAAAGAGTGCCAGCCCCTCCTGCAGCAGCTCTTCCTCGGCTTCTATCGCGTGCAGATTCAGGTAGATGAGAGAAGAAAAATCTGGATTTGTGTTGCGCACGTCATGGTAAAGTGCCGCGGCTTCGGCGTGTCGGTCGAGTGCGGTAAGAATATCAGCATGAATCATCATGACCTCAGGCCGCACCACCTCATGCCCTGCCATTCGAGTCAGAGCTGCCAGGGCCTCGGGATATCGTCCCGCATCATAGGAGAGGAGAAACTCAAGATACGGCGCATATCCTGTGGGGCCTACACGTTCGAGAATTCTATATGCGCGATCCCTCTCGCCCCGTCTCATGGAGTACAGTACCGCATTGACCAGAAAGCGGCGGTCGCCAGTCAGTGCGGCCGCTTGTTCGTAATGCAAGGGATTCTCGGAATCAGGTAAAAAAACAAGCAGTGCATCGTCGTGTTCCGGTATGCCTTCAGCCTGTTCAGCACCCGGTTCACTGCTGCTCATTCTGGCAAACCGGGCTGGTAACACTCCGCTGCGGAGAAAGGCCTCTGCAGACAAAGCCGAGTAACGCGGTGCCTGCAGATGACGTGCAGCTTGCTCCCCTGCTACTGCATCCTCCTTGGCCAGTAATGCCGCATGTATCAACAGCGCACGGAGGTCCACGTTGCCGGGCACATCTTCGACTGCCGCCTGTGCTGTCTGCATAAACAGGTCATAAGTCTGCCGATGAAGCGAAACCTCATGTGCTCGCCGCACAAGACGCATCCAGTCAAATGCCGTACGTGCGTCTTGAAAGGTTTCCCGAATCGTTGCTTCGGCCAGGTCGTAGTTTTCTTCAAGTAAGGCCCGGTCAATGCGCGCGATAGCGGCCGCCACAGCCCGAGTTGTCCGTGTTGAACCGAGCCCAATGCCAATGACGACTACGGTGGCAACAAGAATCAGCACGGCAACAAGTACAAATGCTGCCGCAATGAGCCGTCGCCGCCTCTCGGTCATGTGTCGCGTCCCTTTGCAACAGCGTCGAGAACGCCGTTTATGAAGCGAAAAGACTGTTCCGAACCAAAATTCTTGGCAATATCAACCGCCTCATTGATGACTACAGAGGCGGGCAGGTCCGGCTGATAGAGCAGGCAGTACACACTCATGCGTAGAATAGCCAGATCTACCCGTGCAATCCGGGTGATGTCCCAGTGCTGGAGACGCTTTTTTATTGCTTCGTCAATGCTTTCGACGTTTTTGACGGTACCCTGGACAAGCAGGCGCGCAAAGACGTTGGACTGAAGTCCCTCCTCGGATGACTCCAAGCCATCGCCATTAAGAAGCTCCGCCTGCTCATCCTGGGACATTTCCCAGGCATAGAGTGCCTGCACCGCGAGAATGCGCCCTTTGCGTCTAGACCCTATGCTTACCAAGACAGATTCTGCTCAAAGACGGTGATATCGGCGTCTTCACGAAGCTCATCAATAATCTCACGCAGGGCCCTCTCAAAGGTTTCTTGCTGCTTCTCCATCAACAAATAGTTCTCAATTTGCCTGCGTACCGTCATGCTCTGTCCCGGGAGAAGCGGATCGTCCAGCTCCAACAGTTTGGCACTGCGACGGTCACGTATACGTGCAATGTGATAGCCAACGTTGGACTCCAGCACACGACTCACCTGTCCCCGTTCAAGATCAAACAGATTGTCGACGAACTCAGGCCCAAGCAGGGCACGATTCTGTTGATCTGTACGGAGAAGATACCCAAAGTCATCGCCGCGAAAGCGGCTGTCATCCACCGAGCGATCCATCAGGTCGTCAAAGCTCGAACTGCCATTACGCAGTTCGCGGTACAACTCCTCGGCGTGGTTGCGCCGTTCGCGTCGCTCTGCGCTGGTCGTATTGCGAGTATCCCAAAACAGGTGTTCAAAGCGCACCATAGCGGGGTTATTAAAATCGGTAGCGTTTTCTTCGTACACGCGACGAATCTCACGTTCGGTTGGTCGCGGAACGTTTTCGAACAATGATCGTTTTTTCTGGAGTACATATTTCTCCTGGGTCAGACGTCGTTCGACCTGCTCTACGTACTGCTCCCAACTCATGCCAACCTGGCTTTCTATCACCTGGCGGAACTGCTCCTGCGTGACCTGCTGCCCCAGGCTCTGTCGCTGCTGGGCTATGCCTTGATCAATCTCCGGCCGCGACACGGTAATGCCGTCGCGCTTTGCAGCCTGCATGATCAGCACCTCGGCAATACTTGCTTCCAGAACCTCCATACGCTGCTCGCTCGTAAGTCTTGTCTGGAGCTGGGCCTCTATCATTTGAACCTGAGATCGTAACTCACGCTGTCCAATATTCTCGGTCGACTCAAGCCGTACAATAGCAACCGGCTTGTCCAAGACCTGGGCATTCAAAGTTCCGGTGAGTGCTATGAGCACGGCAAAAAGACCAAACTTCATTTTCATAGTTGTATTATCCTTGATCGCTGGTTTCATAAGTATTTATGTTCGATGTATTCAAAGCTCTTGTCTCTCAAGAACATCATACCACGAATCACCGAGGTTTCACTATGTCCTCTGCCGAAGTAGACCATAGTTCTCTGCCTGTGGTCGTGCTTTATCGGCGTCAATTCGAGTTGCCTTCCATGAGGAGTTCCATGAGCTTTTTGGTACCGCCAAGCCTTTGGTCAAGACGCAAACCCCTCCTGAGATACACAGAGGCCTTCTCCAGGCGCGCGGCCGCAGCATGTAACTCCGCCGCCCGCTTAAGGTAAAACGCGGTTTCTTTGCGTGAGAAATCGTACTCAATCATGCGCTCCAGGCACTCGAGCAGTACCACATCCGAAACCTTTCCTGGCATTCGCGTGCCAACGATAATCCTCAAGCGATCCTTCACTTCATCAAAAAAATGTCGGAAGTACGGAGTCTCGCGTTCAAAATCCGCAATCTTGAGAAGCAAGCGGAAGGCCTGGAGTAACTTTCCTCGTGATTCGTATTCCTCTGCCAACAGAAAGGCACAATCCATGAAGTCTTCGCGATCTAGGTGCGCCGCCAAACTGAAGCTTTCCGTACCCATCAGATCATCATACAGATGAAGTGCGTCGTGGGCACGATCGTGCAGCAGATCAAAAAAAATAAGCTCTGACTGGCTTTGTGGATCGTTACGACGTTTGCGGAGAAACTCCCGATAGTCGAACTGATCCTCGTGGTGCACAATTCGATGTCGTCGATCGTAGTTCTCACGCGACTCTGGGTCATAGAGCGTTTTGTATGCCGCAACGAGTTGCTGCATTAAGACAAGCGTCCCCTGACGATCAGAAGTTACGTCAGGGTGGAGTCTCTTTGCTTTGCGTCTGAATGCTTGCTTGATCTCAACCTGCGAACAGGATGTCTTGAGTCCAAGCATCTCGTAGTAGTTTGCCACCCTGGTTCGACCTACTACTCAACCTTGAGGCGAGACGCAATAGCTTCTGCCGCCGCCTCATTTGCGAGTATCTCGGAATATCGGATAAACATACCCTCGGCCTCCATCCTTCGCATGAGACTTCCCAAGGTTTTGAGGGCAAACAAGCCACGCGGACGAACAAATGCGAAAGATCGCTTCCCGGTTAGCATTCCTGCGTTAGAGAGATATGCCTTGATGTCTCCTTCGGGTTCTCGAGAAAAGAAGGAACGGCTTTCGGCGCCCACCGCAATATATCCGTAGCTCGTAAGTGACTGAGGGTTGCCTTTATCGGCTCGGATAACCGTTGCTTGATGCCCCGCCCGTTCCAGACCGCTCGCTAGGCTGTTGGCAATGCGTGACAGGGAGTCTGAGCCGTTATGTGGCGGGAAGAACACTACCGCGGTTCTCACTGCGAACCTCTTGTCGTTGCGACTCTGACGCTGCACGCAGTGCAGCGCTGTGCTAGTTCGAGGGCGTTTCCTCAAACACTTCGGGAGACATGAGGCCGTTTAGATCGAGCTCCCTGTCGACATCGCCCTCTTCAACCTCCCACCAGGGAACGGCGTCACCCTGCTCCATACGGCGAGCAGCAGCAGCTACGTCTCCTGCATCCGGGGTGCGGTTCAACCAGGCAACACCAAATGACGACAGGAAGAACACCGCACCAAGTATCGATGTGGTTTTCGTAAGAATATTTCCAGAACGATTCCCGACCTGCGATGCGCCGCCGCCGCCAAAGATACCGCCAAGACCGTCACCGCCCTCTTCTTGAACCATAACCAGAGCTATGAGTAAGAGTGCGCTCACCACGAAGAAAATCAGCAGTAGAATAGACAAGAAACCCATAAACTCGTTAACCTCACGTACTTGGTGCGTTTGTAAACACGGTCAACCGTGTCCTTTATTGATCGAATCGGGCAATTGGGATGAAGTCCGCTGCTTTCAACGACGCTCCACCGACCAGAGCACCGTCAATGTCGGCCTCTGCCATTAATCCCTTGACGTTGTTCGGCTTCACCGATCCACCGTACTGAATAATCATGCTCTCCGCAGCCTGTGCGGAGTACAGCTCCCCAATTCGCCCTCGAACAATGCGGTGTGCTTCCTCCGCATCATCGGGTGTTGCTGTTTTGCCGGTGCCAATTGCCCAAACCGGCTCGTATGCAATAGTAACCCGACCAAGGGCCTTCTCGTCAAGCCCACGCAGACCTGAGTCGATCTGATGTACCACAACGTCCTTGAGTTTTCCGCTTTCGCGCTCTTCCAGGGTTTCTCCAATGCAGAGAATCACCTCCAGGCCC
This sequence comes from Spirochaetales bacterium, assembly GCA_007127105.1. GTDB lineage: Bacteria > Spirochaetota > Spirochaetia > DSM-27196 > SLAA01 > SLAA01. Next base: position 9,383 of record SLAA01000033.1, read on the forward strand.
TGCTCAAGTGCTAACAGTACCTTGGTATTAATGAGCTCATCACTCTCTCCATATACATGTCGTCGTTCGGAGTGTCCCAGGATGACAAGCTTTACACCAAGATCCAGCAACATGCTTGCCGATATTTCACCGGTATGTGCACCCTCAAGCGCGGCTGCCATATTCTGCGCCGCTACCTCAATTCCGGTGCCTTCAAGGGCTTCAACTACCCCGGCGAGTGCGGTGAACGGTGGCGCTACTGCAACTCGATGTGGCGCGTTCCCAATTCCGTCACGCAACTCAGTAGCAAGCGCTCGGGCTTCGGCTACCGTTTTGTGCATTTTCCAGTTTCCTGCAATAAATGGCTTTCGCATAATTTCTTCCTTCAACTTAATTGAATACAAGACCGGGCCGCGTGCTGCGGCCCGGTGCATTTACCGTACTTCATGACGGCATGAACATTAACTTGTGCGTGAAGCGCTACAGTCTGAGCGCCTACTCCTCAAGCGCAGCAATACCAGGAAGCACCTTGCCTTCAAGGAACTCAAGCGACGCGCCACCTCCGGTGGAGACATGACTCATGCGCTCAGACAACTGGAACTTATTGGCCGCAGCAACCGAGTCACCGCCGCCTACAATGCTCGTGCCCTGGCACTCCGCAATAGCCTTAGCAACCTCAAGTGTGCCACCGGCAAAGTTATCAAACTCGAACACGCCCATCGGGCCGTTCCAGAGAACGGTTTTGGCTCCACCGATGACTTCTTTGAACTTGGCTACCGTCTTTGGCCCGATATCCATGCCCATTTTGCCGTCGGGAATGTCAAGACTGTCTACTGCTTCGGGCTTGGCGTTCTCAGAGAACTCTGATGCCACAATGTGATCAAGCGGGAGCAGTAACTCCACCCCTTTTTCTTTTGCCTGGTCAATAAGTGACTTGGCGGTGTCGAGGTAGTCTTCTTCGAGGAGCGAAGAACCCACGGTATGGCCCATGACCTTAAGAAAGGTGTATGCCATTCCCCCACCAATGATCAGCGCACTGCAGTTCGGGAGTAGTGTCTCAAGCACGCCAATTTTGCTGGAAACCTTAGCCCCGCCGATAACCGCAACAAACGGTTTGTCTGGATTGGTTACAACCGGCTGAAAGAAGCGGACCTCTTTCTCCAGCAGGAAACCGGCATATGAGGGGAGAAACTTGGCAATACCCTCGGTTGAGGCATGCGCCCGGTGGGCAGATCCGAAAGCATCGTTGACGTATACATCACCCAATTTTGCCAGTTTCTCAGCGAAACCAGGGTCGTTGGCTGTTTCTTCCTTATAGAACCGAACATTCTCCAGCATGAGGATCGCGCCTGACTCTAGACCATCAAGCTCTTTCTCTACTGCGTCGCCGATAACATCCGAGGCCTGCTGAACGGGTCGGCCGATAAGTTCGGCCAGACGTGCCGCGACCGGTGCCAGGCTGAAGGCCGGATCGGCACCGCCCTTAGGGCGTCCGAGGTGGCTCATCAGAACCAGACGGCTTCCTTTTTGCGCAAGCAAATGCTCAAGCGTAGGAAGCGCCGCGCGGATGCGGGTGTCGTCGCCGACGACACCCTCTTTAATAGGAACATTAAAGTCTACCCGCACGAGTATGGTTTTCCCGGAAAGGTCGGCGCTTTGGATTGTCCTTAGTGCCATAATAATCCTTCCTATTATTTACGCGAGCTTTTTGGCGAGATCAACTACACGGCAGGAGTAGCCCCACTCGTTGTCGTACCATGCCAGTACCTTCACCATCTTGCCTATTACCATGGTGCTGTCGGCATCAAAGATAGATGAATGTGAGTTATGAATAATGTCTACCGACACAATCGGGTCTTCTGTGTACTCAAGAATGCCTTTCATGGGGCCTTCAGCTGCAGCCTTCATGGCGGCATTGACCTCTTCCTTAGTGACTTCCTTGTTCAGGGTTACTACAAGGTCAACGAGTGAACCGGTTGGAGTCGGTACGCGTACGGCCATGCCGTCGAGCTTACCTTTGAGTTCCGGCATTACCTTGCCAACCGCTTTTGCGGCGCCGGTGGTGGTCGGAATCTGAGAAACGGCGCAGGAACGAGCTCGACGGAGGTCACTGTGGGGTCCGTCAAGGATAACCTGGTCGTTGGTGTAGGAGTGAATGGTGGTCATGAAGCCGGTCTCAATACCCCAGTTGTCCTGGAGTACCTTTGCAACAGGCGCAAGACAGTTGGTGGTACAGGAAGCGTTTGAGACACACTGGTCTTCTGGCTTGAGGTCGTCGTCGTTAACACCAAGAACGACCATGCGATCAATAGAGTCCTTCGCGGGCACACAGAGGATCACCTTCTTTGCCGGATACTTCTCATTCTTGAGGTGATCTCCGTAACCACCTTTCGGGCTTTCTTTCGAGCGGAACACACCGGTTCCCTCAACAACTACATCGGGTGATGCGCCCCAGGGAATGTTGGCAGGATTTTTCTCAGATGAAACGCGATACTTCTTTCCGTCGACGATGAGGTTTTCCTCGTCAAACTCAACCTTACCAGGGAATTTGCCCTGGGTAGAGTCGTACTTCAGAAGGTGGGCCAAGGTCTTTGTATCGGTGAGATCGTTTACACCGACAACTTCAATGCCTTGCTCAAGAGCAATCTTGAATACGTTGCGACCAATTCGTCCGAATCCGTTAATGGCAATCTTCATGTGATCCTCCTCGATCAATTATCATAGAGTTTTCTCATCCGTCTTGATTCTGGTTCGACTATAAAGAAAAAAATCTCGGATGTCAACGCGGAACGGTGAATAAATCGTTAAGTTTTGCACGTTTGAACAAACGTCACGCTTGAACAAACGCCACGTTTAAGACTGCTTCACCCTCGCTGGCGACTGTATAGCAGGCATATGGACTAGGGTAACAAAGCTCGGATTCGTTGAAGAAGGTTCTGGGTGCCATCAGGATCCGGGCCGGTCGGTGCCGGAAGCTCGGTTTTTGGTGCTAACACTGCGTCTCCCTGATTAATAAGATCGAAGAAGCCGTCGCGGGTGACGGTACCTTCACTGACGAGATCGTCTACGCCACTTACTACGAAACGTCCGAGAACAGCATCATCTGCATAACGGTACTCCGGACGGTTCGGGGCCAGGTCAAAACTGCCAGCGCGTACCACAACTAACTCCATACCTTCCTCAACTCCGTCGAGTCGTCCTATGTTAACCAGGGCTCGTTCGAAACGTCGATGTAGTATGCGCCCCCGAAGCGGCACGAGCTCGGCAAGTTGCAACGCAATTGATCGGTGGGACTCGAGCACCCGGTCGTTTCCGGCCCGCAAAGCTGACAAGCGTGCTACTTCGGTGCCGGTGCTTGCACGGTACAGCACAAGATAGGTTCCAAAGTTGCGGTCAACCTCGTCGTAACGGACAATCGCAAAGTAGTCGTCTCCGGCGTTACGAGCGCGTGCGAAGGCATCGGCAAAGCCTGTGGCGCTGAAGGGGTTCGCAGCTACCGACAGTTGTTCATAGCGCAACAGATGTCGACGAAGCGCACCAACGAGCAGATCGTCGCTTCCAGGGAGATAAAGCTGATTCGCTCCGGTTAAGGTAAAAAGCGAGATACGGATCCGGTCACGTGGGGTGTCAAACTGAGACACGCCCCAAACCTGCGCAACTTCATCCATTCCGAGATGAGTAAAGGTTTCAATGCGATCCAGTAACTCACCTCGGTCATGTCCCAACTCACGTAAGACTTCAAGCTCCTGGAGGTAGCGGGCAGTACTACCGGCCAGCCGAAAGAGATTGGCGTAGGCCATACGCCCGTCGTAGTTGTAGGGGTCCAGCTGTAAACCATTGCGGTAACTCACCGACGCACGGTGATGATAGTTTCGTTCGGCAAACTCAGCAGCCCTGCGGAAATGATAGGCAGCAAACTGCGCACGTCGTTCGTCCTCCAGAGCTAACTCACGCAGGAGGATATCCTCAAGAGCTAGTCGGATAATCTCCCGGTCAGGGTTCAGCTCTACCGCAATTTCCAAGGCATCGATAGCGTCTTCAAGCCGGCCCCGCTTGTAGTCCGAGAGCGCGGCGATGTACCAGGCATCCGGGCTGTTACGTTCAATGCCAATGACTTGTTGAGTTGTTCCGACTGCCTCGGTGTATCGTCCTTGTTCATAGAAAATCCGTGCAAGCAGAGTCAACGCCTCGGTGTAATTGGGCGCAAGAGCTACCGCAGTACTCGCATGGCGCTCGGCACGAGAAAGAAGCCCCCGTGCACGATAGTACTCACCAGCCAGCAGATGCACCTGAGGATTCTCACGGTGATGCTGCAACGCCGTCAACAGGTAACGTTCTGCGGCCTCACGGTCACCCTGTGCATCATAAAGTAAGGCCAAAGACAGGAGTCCACGCCGACTCTGCGGCGAAACCCGCAAAATATCCTCGTAGAGCCGTCGAGCCTCCGCTGACTTACCGTCGGCAAGTCGCAGCTCGGCCAGGCCAAGCTGTGCATCTACATTATTTGGTTCGCGGTTAAGAACACTTCGGTAGTGGGTTTCTGCTGCAGCCGGTCGACCACGCGCAACCTCCACCCGTGCCAATAACAGAAGGTAAGCGGGGCGGTTTCCTGCAAGTTGTTGAGAACGATTAAGATACTCCTCGGCTACCTCTGGTTCGTTGAGCTCGAGATAGGCCTCGGCAGTACCGAGAAGCGCTTCAAGATATCGTGGATTCGTCTCCAAGGCTCTTGAAAACAACTCAATAGCCTCGAAATAGTTACCCTCAACGAGCGCACGCCTTCCTGCCTGCTCGGACTCGCGAGGTGATGCTCCAGCACTGGTGGTTATGAACAACATCATAATCGCACCAACACATGTTACGAGGTATGGAGTGCGCTTACTCGGCATTTCCCTTCACTTCCTTGCCCGCAACGATTTTGACCGTATTAATTTTGTGTCCGTCCATTTCCTGCACAATGAAACTCATATCACGAAAGGAAGCCTTTTCGTACTTAACCGGGATCTTTCCGAACAATTCGAAAACAAAGCCACCTAAGGTATCAAAATCTTCTTCAGGAATTCTGAGGTGGAGCTGTTCGTTGAGATCTTCGATAGACACCCGCGCGTCGCACAGATATACCTGGTCCCCAATAGTGAGAATGTCCTCACGTTCGTTGTCAAACTCGTCTTGTATTTCCCCGACGATCTCTTCCAGGATGTCCTCAAGACATACTATTCCGGATACACCACCGTACTCATCTACCGCAACGGCAATGTGGACGCGCCGCTTCTTCATCTCGCGCAGCAGGGAGTCGAGTCGCTTACTCTCGGGAACGAAAAACGGGCGTCTTGCTATTGCCGGAACGTCCGGGGAGACGGCGCCGTCGCCTAAGTACTGCAAGAGATCCTTGGCATAGAGCACACCAACTACGTTATCGATAGTGTCTTCATAAATTGGATAACGTGAGTAGCCAAACTCAGCGACTTTCTTCTTGATGTCGGCTATATCCATGGTAGTTGAGATAAACTCCACATCAATACGAGGCACCATTACCTCTTTGACCGTGGTGTCCGAAAGCTCCACGATACCACGAATCATGTCGCGCTTCTCGAGACTCAAACTGGGGTCAAGCCCGGCCTCTCGCCACTCATCTCGGCTGAACAGCTTTTTTAAAAAGCCGATGTCCTTCAAAACCTATACTCCTGCGCAAGTTGTTGTAAAATTGCTTCTTGGCGTTCCAGCATGCTGCGGTGTTGCTCTTCAGTATCGTGGTGACTGCCGGTCAAATGAAGCATTCCATGTACCAGCATGCGTTTGAACTCCGACTCAAAACTCACCTTATACTCCTCGGCCTGCCGACGGAGATACGGGAGCGCAAGCACAATATCTCCAAGAAGTCGCGGCATTTCTCCCTGCGTGTGTGACTGTTGAGATACTCCACTCGCCAGGTTCGTGTCATCGGCGTCCTCATCCTGAGAGAAGGAAAGAACATCGGTGGCTTCATCTTTGTTTCGGTAGGTGGCATTTATCTCGCGGATTTTTTCATCGGTGCACAGCAGGATCGACAGCTCGTGATGTGGTTTTCCCAGAATTCGCAGTACAGCGTCTACAAAGGCAATGATGCGCTCTTCCTGCGCCGGTAAAGGAACGTCCTCGGCAGTTATTTCAATGGTGTTCATGAATGATCCGCGTCCGCCTCGTAGGCCGCAACAATTTTTTGCACAATAACACTTCTCACTACATCCTTGCCCGAGAGAAAGTTGATGTCGAGCTCTTCGATTGCGTTAAGCAAGCGCACGGCATGCAACAGTCCCGAGCTGGATTTCCGAGGGAGGTCTATCTGGGTAACGTCGCCGGTTATAAAGGCCCGCGACCCTTCTCCGATTCGGGTAAGAAACATCTTCATTTGTTCTTTGGTTGTGTTCTGAGCCTCGTCAAGCAATATCACACAGTCTTTGAGGCTCCGTCCCCGCATATATGCCAAAGGGGCAATCTCAATCATGTTATTGCTTTCCAGCTTGTGGAGCAGTTCTCCTGAACTCAGGTCTTCAATTGCGTCATACAGCGGCCGCAAGTAAGGGTTAATTTTTTGTGCGAGATCCCCAGGTAAGAAGCCAAGATTCTCTCCGGCCTCGACCACCGGTCGCGTCAAGACGAGTTTCCTCTTCTTTCGCGTGACGATGTCGTGCAGCGCAGCCGCCACTGCAAGGTAGGTCTTACCGGTACCGGCGGGGCCTATACAGAAAACCATTTCCTTGGTTTGCAGGCTGCGAATATAACAGGCCTGGGCATGACTACGGGGAGATATTGTGCGACCTATCCCGGGCAGCTCTATTCGCTGCTCAAGGAGCATGTCGGCCCCAAGAGTATCATTGTCCGTTACCGTTCGATATACGGACTGTATCAAGTCCACGCCAACGGTGATGCCCGCATACAGGTGCTGCTCAAGCCGCCGGAGTACCTCGGAGAAAATTCTCTGTTTTTCGGGGTCGGAGTCGCTCAGGTAAATCTCATTCCCGCGAGTAGTTACGCGCGACTGAAGGAGACTTTCCAAGTAGGCGATATTTCGGTCGTTTGCTCCGCATAGTTCGCCAACTATGTTATGATCCGCAAGAACAACTGTGGTATTTTGGCCCAATGCCACTCCTCATTCTAGTAAAAGTATAGTGCTGCCCCCGGCGAATGGTCAACTAGCTCGTAACGCTTCATTTTTTGGGTGCTGCCGGTCTACTCCTCAAAGACAAGTTCACCATCCTCAAACAGAATCTCACGCCGCAACTCCGGAATAGGTCGCCACACCAAGGCCAGCTCCAGGCGAGAACTCCACTTGAACTGCTGAGTACCCTCCGGGGTGGTCTCGAGCTCCGGCCGACCGGCGTACTCAATACTCAGAGTCCAGTCATCCAGATAGTGTACAACTCCAACCTCAAGTTGCTGCACGTTGAAGAACGAGTTCTCGCGGGCTTGTGTGTCAAAAAAATTGAATGAATCTAACAGATCCTGGAATACGTTGCGACGTTCCAGTCCTAGCTCATCCGAAAGCTGCGGCACATATCGGTAGGGTTGATCGTTACGCGTGACAGATGCAAATCGAAGGTCCATGAATTGATGTACGCGAGCCAGGTATTCAAACCGTATGTCAAAAACACTCTCGGTATAACGCAGCAAATCCATATCAAGAGTTGACCTGAGCAAGGCTGCACTCCTGACTCTGTTTTTCCACAACGGTGGCGTCTCGGTGTCGTACTCGACCGAAACCCTGGCATTCGTTGGACGAAAATCGCGGTCGTCACGCTCTTCCCAACCGTTTGGCGCGCCAACAAAACGGAAACTATTGGTGGTTCGTGCCGTTAATCCAAGTGTAAGGAACCAGAGTCTCAGGTTGGTAATACTCGAGGTAATCTCATCATCCTCTATACTGTACACCAAACGCTCGGTCAGCGTGATGTTGGGACTCGGTTGCAGGCGTTGGTCTATGACGAGTGGATTCCATATCCAGTCCTCGCCCTCAGGCCGTCGAACACCTGTAGAAACAGTGGTTCGCAAGGGTCCGGTTATTGCCTCTGCCCGTCCGGTGAATTCCTCCTCAACTGGGGGCAAGGTGGCGGTTAAGCTCAGGGACTGGGTTGCCCGCCACAGACGTGCCCGCAGGTTTGCCGAGACATCGTGATTGGAGACAAACTCCGGATCCCATTCAAAGTACTCGTCCACGTAGACCGGTGGGCCATCAGGATCGTCATTGCGACGAGAGTCAAATACTCGGCGGTACAACAGCGTGTTGAGTCGATACACCACACTGCTCTGGTCAAGGATCTCGTGATCCTGCAGGGGAAAGCTACTGAGCCTCGCCTGGTGCTCCCCGGTAACACCGGTAAATCGAAAGGCCTGATTCTCCAGGGAACGGCGGGTGGTATCGCTGAGATTTTCGTTGAGGTTGTATACAGAACGATACCTTTGGCGCAGAATAAGCGAGTTTTCCAGGACAAAAAGCCGCCGGTACAGGTTCGCTCGGTACGAAAGTCGTCCGGTATTGTCCGAGTTGAGCTGAGCGTAGCGAGTTTGCCAGTCTATGTCCTCCGGAAGCCTCCATTCGGTGTTCTGAGTGAAGTTATCCACGGTAAGACGTGGAACCACGCTGTAACTCACCCGATAGCCAAAGGGGGCCTGAATTTCCGGGACGGTGAAACTTGGGCGCAAGGAAGGCAGTCGCAGCAGTCGATCATCGGGATCCTCAGCTGCTGCAGTACGGTCGTTGTCGTCCGTAATACCCCATGGGGGCCGAAGGGGCGCAGGCTCAAAGCCCTCGGGCAGTTCCTCAGGCGAGTCTATTCCGGGTCTTCTACGGGCCGAGTCGAGCAAGGTTCCTTCTACCCTGCCTGTGAGGTCTGGCGTAGTGTAACGGTTAGGATAGAAGAACCGGCGTTCGGGACTGTCAACAGCGGTCTGAGCTTCCGGCCGAAGGAGTTCAGTCGGTGTATCACGGCTTTCCCAGTACAGGATCCAGCTATAAGAGCTTATGGACAGGTTGCTCAGGTATGGTTTGACGGCCGACGGAAGCTCGGGTCGATAGGCCCCCCGCAGGCTCCATCGTAAGGTGTTCACGGTATCAGGTTGTGCATCGATTATTTCGCTGAAACCCAGAAGTCCTGCAAAATCAATTGACTCGGCGCGGTTGTCGAAATCACGTCGAAAGAATGGGTCCGACATCAGAAGAAGCTCAAGTTGCATGGACAGACCAAGCAGCGCAGTGGAAGCATTGCTCTGTACTTCGTAGCGGAAGGGCAGTTCACCCCACCCTGCAAAATTGCTGCGGTTCCAGTCGGTTTGCGCCCGTCCATCAACAACCCGATACGGAGAAACAAATTCCTCAATGTTCTCAATTGGGTAAAGATGACGACTGACACCCAATGAACTGCGCCAGTTCACAGAGTTCAGTGGTCCAAACCTTGGTAGTTGAGCGTGCACACCTATGAGTACACCTAGCCTGGTATAAATGTCGGCCAGGGCTTTGACGGTTCGGTCTGGAGACGTTGTATCGGGTCTGTCGGTATCCCGCAAAAAGACAAACCATCGTTCGCGTTCGCGTCGCGTTTGTTGTTCTTCTGTAAGCTGGAGGAAGGAGAACGGAGCCGCTTCTTCAGCTCGCCTGCCAACTAAGTAGGTAGTGGTCTGCAGAAAGGCTCCTGCCCGGGTACGATACCCAATAGACGGGTGGAAAAACAGTTCGTCACCAGGAACAAAAAAGAACGGAAAGTACAGCACTGGTACACGTCCCACGTACAAGACTGCGTTCTGCAAGGCCCACTCACCCGGTCCAAATACCCAGATGCGTCGCGCCCGAAGTCGCCAGTTAGGAGGGTCTACTGGAGAGCTGGTTATGGTTCCATGTTCCAGAAGTATAATGTCCTCGGCCGAGCGGATTATGGTATCACCCTCAAAAGTGAACTCCAGTTCCTCGCCCTCAATCACCCGTGGTCGAGTTGAGGCACCATCCAGAAACACGCCTTCCCAGTTAGAAATGTCAAAACTCAGTGCCCGGCCCCGAAAGGTCTCATCTCCTCTCTCACGCTCAATGCGGTACACCACACCACCACGTGCGGTCATTCGGTTGCGAGCTTGGTTAAACAGAACCTCCTCGGCCTCGATATAATGAATGACGTCGTCATCTTCAAGGCGAATGGACACCCCTCCCCGAAGAATAACGTAGTTTTCATCGACCTCCTCAATTTCAAAGTATTCACCAAGGCGTGTCGATTCTATGGTAATGGTTCGGCCGCTTCGCTCTGGCGGAAGAGGCGGTGGACTAAGCTCATGATACGCAAATAGTCTATTCTCCAACTCTCTTCTTGAACCACGCGTGGACAGGCCCAGAGTTTCAAGCCAGTCGACCAGTTCTCGGAACTCAGCACTGCGTATGTCCTGGGCGAGTGTTCGCTGAAAGAGTGACTCGGGTTGTGCCTCCTCTTGAATCTCGGGAGCTGTCTCTTGCGACTGCGCAGGAACTGGGCTGATCAGGGCAACCAGAATCAGAAGGAGAGGAAGCACAGGTAGCCCTGAACAAGAACTCTGCCCTAGTGCACCTCGTTTCATGTGTCGGGCCCGTTGCCACACCAACCACCGCTCACGTGCCTACCCTGTCTCGTCTTGAGCATTGACAGATCCAAGTTTCGTGCGCTCTTGAAGGAGCTCCCTCAGGTACTGTCCGGTGTAGGAACCCGGTACCTCTGCGACCTGCTCAGGGGTACCTGCCGCTACAACCCTGCCTCCCTTTTCACCGCCCTCTGGGCCTAGATCAAGAACGTAGTCTGCTTGCAGAATTACATCCGGATTATGCTCAATCACTACAACGGTGTTGCCGTTTTCTATAAGCAGATTCAACACATCAATCAGCTTGCGAACATCCTCAAAATGGAGCCCTGTCGTTGGTTCATCGAGTACATACAGGGTTCGACCGGTGTTTCGTTTAGACAACTCCAGAGAGAGTTTCACCCGTTGCGCTTCGCCGCCGGACAGGGTAAGGGCCGACTGCCCAAGACGAATGTAGTCAAGACCGACATCATACATTGTATCAAGTCGGCGCTTAATCTGGGGAACCGCGGCGAAGAACTCGCGTGCTTCTTCTACCGTCATATCAAGCACTTCATCAATGCTTTTCCCTTTGTAACGAATTTCACGAGTTTCATTGGTGTAGCGCCTGCCCTTGCATACATCGCAGGTTATGAAGACATCCGGCAGGAAGTGCATTTCAATTTTGATCACTCCGTCCCCACGGCAATGCTCGCACCGTCCACCTTTGACATTAAAGGAAAAGCGACCAGCTTCATACCCGCGGGCGCGAGACTCCGGCATTGCGGCAAAGAGTTCGCGAATGGGTGTAAACATGCCAACATACGTTGCTGGGTTTGAGCGGGGCGTCCTGCCTATTGGGCTTTGATCAATGGAGATTACTGCGTCAAAGAGTTCAGCTCCTTCTACTGTCCGACAAAGGCCCTTGGGAGGCACCTGACCGCGCACCGCGGCAGTCGCCATTGGCAAGAGGGTTTCGTTCAACAATGTGCTCTTGCCGGAACCTGAGACTCCGGTCAAGACACAGAGGCAGCCGAGCGGTAGAGATATATCGATGTCTCTCAGATTATGCAACGAGGCACCTTTCATGCTCAAACGTTGCCCGTTGTCTGGGCGACGTGTTTGGGGTATTGGAATGAGCGACGCCCCCGAAAGGTATCTACCAGTGAGGCTTTCAGGCACCGCCACGACCTCGTCGTAGCTCCCCTGTGCAACCACTTCGCCGCCATGCACGCCAGCGGCTGGCCCAAGATCAACTATATAGTCTGCGGTGCGGAGCACCTGCTCGTCATGCTCGACCACAATTACGGTGTTACCTAGATCCCGAAGTCGAAGCAAGGTTTCAATGAGGCGCGCATTATCGCGTTGATGCAGGCCAATGGTTGGCTCGTCAAGTATGTAAAGGACTCCCACCAGCGATGATCCAATCTGGGTGGCCAAGCGTATGCGTTGGGCCTCACCACCTGAAAGGGTTGAGGCCGAGCGTTCGAGACTCAGGTACTCCAGGCCTACCGCGTTCATGAATCCCAACCTGGCAGTAATTTCCTTGAGCGCCTGCTCAGAAATGCTGCGGTCGGTCTCACTTAGTGTCAAAGTTTCAAAAAACCTAAGAGCATCGGCTACCGAAAGCTGCGATATTTCGTAAATGTTCTTGCCCGCAATCTGCACTGCAAGTGCTTCAGGTCTGAGTCGTTTGCCTCCGCATTCCGGGCAGACCTGCTGTGCCATGAACTCCTCAAGCCATTCCTTGACACCTTCGGAACTGCTTTCCAGATACCTCCGCTTGAGGTCGGCTAACACCCCGGGAAACTCACTTTGGTACTCGAAACGTCCGGTTTGTTTCTTGTTTACGTAGGTGACCTCAATTTTCTCATCTGATCCGTAAAGCAGAGCCCTGCGTGCGGTTTCGTTGATGTCTTTGAGTGGTGTATGGAGTTCAAAATTGAAGTGTTTGGCAAGCGACTCAATCTTGCTCCGGTACCAATTTGAGCTTGGCTTGTACGGAACAATACCACCCTGGTTAAATGAAAGTTTCCAGTCTGGTATGATTTTGTCGGCATCGAACTCGAGGGTCTTGCCAAGGCCTGAACAACTTGGGCAGGCACCAGCCGGGTTGTTGAACGAAAACAAGCGTGGCTCAAGCTCAGGCAGACCAATTCCGCAGTCAGGACAGGCCGAATGCTGTGAAAAGAAGAGGCTCTCGGAAACTGCTGATTCCGGTTCAGCTGGTGTGTGCTCAACCAGCACGGTCCCGTTGGCGATATCGAGCGCGGTTTCTATTGACTCTGTGAGTCGCTTTTCAGCCCCACCACTGAGTCGAATTCGGTCAACAAGTATATCGATACTGTGTTTCTTGTTCTTCTCCAACTGAATCTCGTCGTCGAGTTCTCGGAGCTCGCCGTCGACGCGAACGCGAACAAATCCAGCTCGTAGCGCATCACGAAACACCTGCTCATGTCGACCTTTCTGTTCACGAACAACAGGGGCAAGAACCTGGAGCTTTCCACCGGCAGGAAGGAGGCGCAACTGCTCAATAATCTGATCAACAGAGTAGCTACTTATAGGCTTGCCACAGCTCGGGCAGTGGGCCTTTCCAATGCGTGCAAAAACGAGTCGCAAGTAGTCGTGGATCTCGGTGACTGTACCCACGGTAGATCTGGGATTGCGGTGAGTGGTTTTCTGCTCTATGGAAATTGCAGGAGATAACCCCTCAATGTAGTCAACGGCGGGTTTCTCCATGCGTCCAAGGAACTGACGGGCGTAGGCGGAGAGCGACTCAACATAGCGGCGTTGTCCTTCTGCAAAAATGGTGTCGAATGCCAGTGAGGACTTGCCTGAACCGCTTAAACCCGAAATCACGATAAGACTGTCCCGTGGTAGAACGAGATCTATATTCTTGAGATTGTGCTCCCGAGCACCTTTAACAATGATATTTTTCATAGCCGTCCGGATTGTGTGGGCATCACCAAGGAAGCACCGTTATGATACAGCAGACTACGCCATCATTGGCTAATAATCAATGAGCGCGTCGGCCCGTGGGTCACGAAGCTGCCCGCCTGCTCGTCGCGACCAGATTCCAGCCGAGGGTGTGTCGACGAGCACCTGCCAAAGATCGGTAGAATGTGGCAGATCGGGTCTAACCCCATAACTCGCAGCGGCAAGGAGATACAGAATCTCGTAGTAACGCATCTCTGAGCTAAGAAAGGTTAGGTTGCGATCGCTCTCGATATTGTCCAAGAACTCGTTCAGATTGTCGTACTCGTACACGGGACGAGTATTTCGCAACTCTGCAATTAAGCGGGTGCTTGCCTGGAGCGATGCAGTGAGCAGATGTTCAAAGGCGGCGCTGTATTCTCCTGAGCGAAGGTAATGTGCCCCTAAGAGTCGGTGTGCATCTAAGGACGGATGGGGCTCAAGGCGATACAGTTCCACCATGCGGTCAAAGCCGTTGTCCAGGAACACTCGTCGTCGCGCATTGCGCAGCGTTGCCTGCTGTGGTGAGCGGAAATTACGGTCCTCGTCTACGATCCTCTCGAGCGTGCGCTCAAACTCGCGCTGGTCCCCCCTCAGCTCATGTATTTCGGCCATGGCATAGCGAATGCGGAAGTGTTCCTCTGGGATTTTGAGTTCATTGGCTTGCTCAAGGGCCGAGCTCAGATGCCGTATGGCCGGGCCAAAGGCCCCTTCCTGGGCAAGAATCATTCCAATGCCCGCCTCTGCCTCCGGAAACCGTGACTGTTGCTCGAGGGCCCCACGAAAGTGCCTCAGTGCAAGACCGAGCTCCCCTTCCTCATAGGCCGCCAAACCTCGTTGATAGCGCAACCAGGCGGGATCGGAGCCATGGGCGCCGGTGCTGACAAGCAGGAACAGCGAAAGGAAGATGAGAACTGGCTGGCAGATGCGCTGCATTATGAATCAATCCTCCCTAGGTACTGTATCGGCCTCTTATGAAGGAAGGTCGAGAGAAAGAAAGCCGACCCCTTGGCCAAGGGGTCGGCTGTATTTGATCTGCTTTAAGGATGTGCACGGAGGCCTGAAGCGCAGCTACAGTTCTCACCATGATACTGCCGTTTTCGGCGTTCTGTTATACAACGCCGAGGAGGAATACCATGACGAACAGCGCGACGGTTTCTACCAGACCCAGCACCATGATGTAGTTACCAAAGCCTTTGCCGGTCTCCGCAAGCGCGTCAGAAGCTACCGCAGCGGCCTTACCCTGAAACCAAGCAGACATACCCATAGCCATACCACCAAACACGCCAGCCCCAAAAATGAGGCCACCGTCGGCGCCACCCTCTATTGCGGTTGCCAGAGCACCCATGAGGATAAGCCCGTAGATTGTCTGGGTGAGCGGCGCGCCTACAAACGCAACCAACATGAAGGGCGCGGGTTTGTTCTGCGCAAAACAGCGCTTCCATGCCCCAACGGCGGCCATACCGGCGCTTCCGGCGCCAATTGCCGATCCCATAGCAGCGAATGCCAAAGCACCGCCAATACCGATCATTCCGATATCCATTTAACTTGTCTCCTCTTGTTGTATCGAGTATTTTTTTCGAAACGGGCTGTATTCCGCGCCGATCCATTCCATTCCAAGATGCCCAGAAAACTCAAGCATATTTAACCGCACCCCATGCACAACAACTGCGAGTGCAGCCATTATCAGGTTGAGGGTGTGACCAAACAATAAGATCAACACTGCGACGGCCACACCGAGTCCAGCAACCGGAATTGCGGTGCTGACCGCCAGAGCCATGTCGTTGAAACTTGTGGCAATGGCGAGCGTGGCCAGTCCTACTGCGTAGAGCCGTATGTAGGAAACTATGTCTGAGAAGGCGCTAATTCCGTCAAGCGCGGTTGGCATGAGGTTAGAAACCCCTTTGAGAATGCCTTTTGCGAAACCGAGTCCTTCCTGCTGTTGACCAAACACAATTACCGTCGCCAGACCACCGCCAATCATGTACATAGCGTAGTCCGGAATAGGAAACTGCATAGGATCAAGGACGATGTTGAGAACCACGTAGTACAGGCCAAGCACCACAACCAACCATCCGGCATCGGCTAATGCAGCAACGCGGGGTGACTGCTTGAGTCCGGAAATGAGCCTCCATCCGTGCGCGAGTACCAGATGTACCGTGCCCATGATGAAGCACAACAGCTGCACGTTGTGAGCACTCGCCGGATTCCAGGCCGCAACCGGGTTGATGATTATGGCCGAGAACACCGGCAGCTTCGCTATAGCCTCCACGCCAAACCAGTTGCCAGTTATACCACCCCATACCACCGCCGCACTGGAAAGCAGTATCAGAAGGCGTAACCCGTCAGGAACACCTCTGCCTTTCCCTTTCATCTTAAAGGCAAAAAACACGGAGGTGAGCAGAATAAGGGCGCCGTAACCTGCGTCTCCAATAATCATTCCGAAGAAAATTGTGAAGAACCCAAGAAACAGTGCGCTAATATCAAATTCACGGTAACCGGGAACGGTTCCAAGTAACTTGAAGACCGGTTGAATCATACGAACGATAGGATGGTTTCGCACGAGTGTGGGCGGATGTTCTTCGGGATTGGGGTCTCGGGCATAGAGGCCCCAAGACTGCTCCCGAGCAAGACCCTGAAAGCTCTCCAGGGCCTCAGCGGGAATATAACCCGTAATCGCAGCGACCGCACCGTAGTCTTCCATCCCCGCCTTGGTGGTCTCGTACTCCAGGTCGTCCAGGAGTGCCTGTTCGGTCATTTCTATGGTCGGAAGCTCTTTTGCAATCTCGGCAAGTCGTCCAACAATGGCCGAACGCTCTTGAGCCAGTGCAGACAGCTCTTTGGACATTGCTGCTGGACCTTGCTCAGGGAGAGCCACCTGGTCAAGCGAAAGAGCAGGAGTCTGACCAATATCGATCTGTACAAAATGTACATCACTCTTGGTTTGTGAGAGCACAAAGACATTGTTCTTTGAAACATCTTCAAATGTTTCGGAGTCGGTGTGGTACAGACGAACCTGTACGCCCTTGGCCGCCAGTCTTCGAATGTCCTCGGCATCAAAGTCACCCCACGCCGAGGTGCGCGCACGTTCGCGTGTCAAATGTTCACGGCGCTCGTCCAGCTCACGCATGCGTTCGAGTCGCGCCTCTATTTCCTGAAGGAGCTCCTGAGTGCGTGCGTTCGCCTCGGCGAGGTCGTCGGTAGAACGAGGAAACCGGGTGTCGAGCTCCGGAAGAGCAGACTTAGCTCGTTGGAGACGGGCAATCTTACGCCGCACCCCATCAAGGTCTTCCGACTCAGCCGACTCAATTTCCACGTGGAGTAAGCCCGCACGTTGCAGGCGAGCGGTAGCCTCTGCGCGCTCATTATCAAGCACCAGTACCGCGACACGTTTCATTGGTACTATCATTGTTAATTCACCGCCTCGATCTTGTTCTTGGAGATCTTTCCTCGGACAACCGCCGCGGTCTGTTGATCACCGAGGTAGATGCGAATCATTCGAATGTTCTCTTCCGCCTCGGGAATCTTTACCTTCTCGAACAGGTTTACACGTTGGGTCGTAATGCGCAGCTCCTGTTCCAGCCGTTTTCTCTGTTCCTCAAGGACTACGAGTTCGGCATCAATCGTCAGCATTTCCTTAAGCTTATCAAGGGCCGCATCTACCCAGAGAGGATACGCAAAAAGATCGTAGCTGATATCCTTAAAACGAATTTCCTTGAAGATTGGGATATCAATTCCTGCAATGTTACCGTCCTCGGTAACCAGACTCTCAACTTCGAGGAGGTTTTCGATATCAACGGGTTCGCCGAAGACCTCAATCCAGCCGTCGAGGATCTTTCGCACCTCTTCACGCTCGGCCCGTTTTATTGCCTCTTCATGCTCAACCTGCCGGATCATCATCTGCAACTGCTGTTTCTTAAGCTGCAGCGTTGGCAAGTAGCGCTTGAAGCGCTTTAGTGAGTCCTTCTGGCGCTTCAGTTCGTTCTTGGTCAGTTTTACTGCACCCATAAACTACGCGCTCTCCTGTCGCTGCCCCTCTTTCTTCGGCCAGAACTCCCTAAGAAGCTCTGATTTCAACCCCGTTTCGTTAGCATCAAAACAATCGGCGAGAATCTCCCACCCTTTGTCCAGCGCTTCCTCCAGGGGAATATTGACCGAGAGGTCCATCATGGTGCGTTCGAAAGCCTCACCATACTTGAGTAGCTTGTTGTCCCACTCACCCATGCGAAATCCCATAGACTTTTTCTCGAGCGACTCTTTGTAGGCGGCGTACAAGCGAATCATTCCGTCCATAATGGCGCGGTGATCTTTACGCGTTTTGTCGTTCACCAACTGCTTCAGTCGTGAGAGTGAGCCAAAAGGCTCAATTCTTCCGTTGCGTAGGTAGTACTGACCCTCGGTGATATAGCCGGTGTTGTCGGGAACCGGGTGGGTGACGTCGTCGCCAGGCATGGTGGTTGCGCCCAGGATCGTTATAGAACCAGCGCCCTCAAAGTCGACAGCCTTTTCGTACCGTGCCGCAAGCTGGCTGTACAGGTCTCCCGGGTAGCCACGGTTCGACGGAACCTGTTCCATGGTGATGGCGATCTCTTTCATAGAGTCTGCAAAGTTCGTCATGTCGGTAAGGAGCACCAGAACCCGTTTGCCCTTCAGCGCAAAGCGCTCGGCGACTGCCAGGGAAACGTCAGGAACCAAGAGACTCTCAACAATTGGATCAGAGGCGGTATGAACAAAGAAGATGGTGCGGGCCATGGCGCCGCCTTCCTCAAGTTGCTCTCTGAAGGTCAGGTAGTCGTCATACTTCAGTCCGATACCGGCGAGAATGATCATGTCAACCTCGGCCTGCATTGCAATACGCGACAGCAGATCGTTGTAGGGCTCACCAGAGACCGAGAAGATAGGCAGCTTCTGGCTTTCCACCAGGGTGTTAAAAACATCAATCATTGGGATACCGGTACGGATCATGTTGCGCGGTATCACACGACGCGCCGGATTGACCGAAGGGCCCCCAATCTCGATGAGGTTTTCCTCAAGGGTTGGGCCGTTGTCACGAGGACGACCGCTTCCGTCAAAAATACGTCCGAGCAGGTTGTCCGAGAAGGAGATCTTCATGGAGTGACCAAGGAAACGCACCTCGTCACCGGTTGAGATACCTCGCCCGCCGGTAAAAACCTGCATCGAGACATTCGTACCGTTGAGACGAATAACCTCGGCCAGCGAGGTGCCGTGTGAGGAGTTTACCGTCGCCAGGTCGCCGTAGCGAACACCGGAGGCGGTAACGGTAATAACGTTGCCTTGAATGGCATCTATCTTGCTGTATACCTTTTGCATGCTGCTTCCTCCGCCTTACGCTTTCGTTGTCTCGAGAATGTCTACGGCGAGGCGGTCGACACCGCTCTTCTTTGACTCAACTTGATCAAGGATTTCCTGCTCGAGCTTCTTAAAGTCGTCACCGTCCCACTCGGAACCGTTGTAGTCGATAAACTTCTGACGCAACTCGTTAAAGAACATGCGCGCCTCATCCTTCCCTTCAAAACCGAACTCGGAGGCAAGGATCTGCATCATGACACCGAAGATGTGTTGTTGGCGCTCAACCGAGACCGCCGCATCTACCGGGTCAAAAGCGTTCTGCTGTAGATAGACAGCATCCATGAACTCGCCCTTTTGGTAGATGACGTAGTCGTCCAGGCTCGTTCCTTCCTCTCCGACAACCTTCATCATTTGATCTACTTCGTTACCTCGAAACAAAATGCTTCGTGCGTACTCAGTGGCATCCTTGTCAACCGAACCCGGGTACTTGCTCCAGCTGTCAAGCGGATCAATGGCCGGGTACTTACGGGCGTCTGAACGCTCGCGCGAGAGACCGTGAAAAGCACCAACAACCTTAAGTGTCGCCTGAGTCACCGGTTCTTCAAAGTTACCACCAGCGGGACTTACACTGCCGCCGATTGTCACAGAACCCTTGGTTCCGTCCTTGAGACGCACCAGTCCAGAGCGCTCGTAGAAACCAGCAATTACCGACTCAAGGTAGGCAGGAAAGGCTTCCTCACCGGGGATTTCTTCCAGGCGGCCGGACATTTCACGCATAGCCTGCGCCCAGCGCGAAGTTGAGTCGGCCAGCACCAAAACATGGAGTCCCATTTGTCGGTAGTACTCAGCAAGCGTAACCGCGGTGTATACCGAGGCCTCACGCGCAGCGACCGGCATTGAGCTGGTGTTACAAATAATTACCGTGCGTTCCATGAGCGTGCGCCCAGTGCGGGGGTCTGTCAGTTCAGGGAACTCACGCAAGGTCTCAACAACCTCGCCAGCACGCTCGCCACATGCGGCGATAATTACGATATCGACCTCTGCATTACGACTGGTAATCTGTTGCATAACCGTTTTACCAGCCCCAAAAGGACCCGGGATACAGTAGGTTCCCCCAAGTGAAACTGGAATGAAGGTATCCACAATTCGCAACTTAGTAACCATTTGCTCGCCGGTCTTAAGACGTTCCTCATAGTTGCTAATTGCCCGTTTTACCGGCCATTCAAACTTCATGGTGAGCTGAGATACATTGCCCTTGCTATCTTCGAGTTCAACAACCTGGTCTTCAACCGTGTAGTCACCCTTCGACACAATAGACTTAACCGTGTAGGTCTCGGTCATATCAAAAGGCACCATGATGCGGTGATCAAAAATACCTTCAGGCACGGTACCGAGCGTGTCGGCGGCGGTCACGGTGTCTCCAACCTCCACTTTTGGGGTAAATGTCCATTTTGTGGTGCGATTGAGTGCGGGCAGATAGACACCGCGTTCGAGAAAGAACCCACATTGTTCGGCCAGCTCGGGCAAGGGGTTCTGGAGACCGTCGTAGATCATGCTCAGCAACCCCGGGCCAAGTTCAACAGCAAGGAGCTCCCCACTAAACTCTACTGGGTCGCCGACACCTATACCGCGAGTCATTTCAAATACCTGTAGCTCGGCGCGGTTTCCGCGAATGCGAATGACCTCCGCCTTGAGTTTCTTATCGCCGATCACGACATACCCAACCTCGTTAAGCGAGATGTTGCCGTCGACCTCGACGCTTACCATGTTGCCGTTAACGCCGACAACCTTTCCGCGTGTTTCTGTCATGTGTTGTTCTCCGGTTTCGTAGTATCCTCCGAGCCATAGAAGTTGCGGCTCACGCCTTGGTAAACTTCCTTAAACCGCTCCTCGCCGTCGGGCCTGTTGAAGCGTGCTTTGCGACTCAGAACCTGTAGCCGTAAATAATAGATGATAAGTCTTTCAAGATCGAAGAAGTGTCCTACCTCGAGTTCATCCAGGAGGCCCCACTCCCAGCGCAACAGGACTTCCTCGGCGCGAAGGGGTGATTGCTCCTGGGAAGCCGCTCGCGCAGCCTCCAGAACGCCGGGGAGCTCAAGATGCAGGCGTCCGTCTGCGTCAGGACGCAGATGCTTGTCGGCACTCTGTTCTCTTTTTGCTGCGCGGAGGACAGCCAACTGGTTTTGCAGTCCGCGCTTCCGCCGATGCCACTCAGCCAGCACCGGATTGTCAGGTTCTTGCTCCGTGTTGAGCGGCACGACGGCTGACTCTAACTCGGCGTAGTCGCGGTCGCCCATGAAGCGACCACATATCTCAAGAAATTCCTCAACACTAAGGAAGTTGTCGCTGTCGAAATGCGGTGTTGGAAGGCTCGCAACGGTATAAATGTACTGACTCACGGGTTCCTCCTCCGGTGATGCATCAACTCACAAATCCAGGGGGAGTTACCGTGACTCAGCGGCGTTCTTCAAGAGTTCCGCCAGACGCGGGTTGAGGAACCGCACCAGAACTTCAGCTATACCGGCTGCGGAGAAGTCGTAGTAGGCTGCTCCGTCCTTCTCTGAGACACGAAAGCCAGATTCAAGATCACGGAACGGCTTGATCTCGAGTCCTGCCTTGAGCTCTGCCGCCAGTTTAGACCGTAGGCCCTGTTCGATTTTGGTGTACTCTTTCTCCGGAAGCAAGATGTCCAGTTCAGCGCTATTACCAGCGGACCAAGACTTGACAACCTCAACAACAGCAGTCTCGAGGGTCGATGAAGTAAAGGCCTCGTCGACCGAGGAATTGATAATTGCCTCAAACTGAGCCTGCAACTGAGCCTCAACCTTAATGAGTAAGTCGCGGCCAGCTTGAGAAAGAGCGCTCTTGCCCGACTCTTCTCGCTTTCTTGCTTCCTGTTCGGCCTTCTGCTTGATTGCTGCCGCATCTTTCTCAGCCGCTGCAGTAATCTCCTGGGCCTTAGATTCGGCCTCGGCAATAATCTCGGAAGCTCGAGCCTCGGCGTTCTGAACACCTTCGGACTTAATCTTCTCGATAATCTCTTTTAGTTGGACATCCATGTGGCGTCTTCCTTCTTCTGATTTGGTGTGTATTGCTTGGAACGTTACGGCATAATAGCCGACGCATTTCCATTAATCAAGCTTGCGTTAGCCTCATCCTGGGTAACCGAGCGTAATCTAGGCCGGAAGTTCTCACCATGAAACCTCAAGGCGTACAGAATCCCTCAGATCCAGGAGCCTCGAGAGCGGAAGCTCCAGTTCCGCGGCACGCGCGCTTTTCTGCGCCTGCTCAGGATCTACCTGCTTAAGGTTTGCGGGGGAGTTGATACGCGTCAGAAATCGATAGCCTTGAATCAGGTCGCCAAAAACCTCGCCTGCAGACCCATAAGGAGCTGTCGGCCCATTACTACCGGCATGGTGGCCAAATTGTTGAGTCACCACCACTCCTTCCCCGCTCGTATCAACCGTCACAACATTGCCGCCGCCAAAGGCGAAATTGAGACCGTCGACACTCCGAAAAGCAAGATTGACGGTGACATTAACGTGAGTCTCATCCTCGGTTTGACGATACCTGAGGAGCTCCAGATCAGGATGCATCCGGACCAGCCGTGCATAATCCGACTCCAGCACCGGAAACATGGGCTGGGAAGGATCGGTTTCAAGCGCTGTGGCTTGGTATAGCTCGGTGTACATACGGTACCGAAACTCCACAGTGCCGGTATCCGAGTCCGAAAACGTGAGGTCTGTTTCAATGTCTATACAGCCCGTAAGGAGTGCAAAAACTGCTACTCCGAACAGAGCCAGCCGGACTATCCTGGATTTTTTCAACACCTTAGCGGGATGGTAAGGCATAAGCGCGGCCGGCGCAACCCTTAATCGTCCAATTTTCATCGTTTCTTTCCTTAGGGATTATTTGTTCTGCAGGCTGACGATACTCTTGCCAAACCCCCCATGTTCGGGACGTGCATACGCAAGGTCTTCTATCTCGGGTCGCTCACGCAGGTAAGCTCGGATACCTTTCTGAAGCACTCCCTCGCCCACTCCATGAATTACGGAAAACGAGGCGAGACCAGCAACCAAACAGGCGTCGAGTTGTCGCTCCAGTTCACTTATGGCCTCGTTCAATGTTTTACCCCGCAGGTCGATCTCGGTTGAGGCTCGCAAGCTGCTGGGCGCGCTACTGTCGTACTCGTATGCGGGAACGCCTCCTGCTCGCTCGACGGTGGAGTTTCGCTCGCGCTGATTCAGCGGCTGCAGCTGCTCGGCGCTATAGTTCAGACGGAGCGCACCTACAGAAACGATCCAACTTCCGTCGCGGTTTTTGCGCACCAGAACCCCCTGCTTACCCTCAGGTAGAAGCCGTACTTGAAGTCCGGGTGTTAGGGTCGATGTCGTAGTTGGTTCCCGGCCAACCGAGATCTGGTTCGATCTCTCGTATTTCAACAGTTCTTCATTTTGCTGGTGGTGAGTCTTTTTTTCCTGGTCTATTCGATCCTGGGTCTCGGCGGCAAAACGACGAGCCTCCTGAGTCTTCTCCTTGGTTATTTCGGCTTCACGCAGCTCGCGAACCAGCTGTTCCAGTCGCCTTCGTGACTCCGCGGCAAACTCTTCAAGTTCGGCTACTCGCCCTTTGCGGAGCTCAAGCTCCCGCCGCTCCAGTTCTCGTTCGCGTCCCTCTAATGCAGTTGACAAGGAATGGTATCGAATGCGCTCCCGCTCGGCCAGTTCGGCCTCTTTGCGAGTTTTCTCCCTGAGAGACAAGACGTCAGCTATCACGTGGTCGAGTTCGGTACGGCCTTCGCGTCGAATGCTCTCAGCACGCCGCACAATATCGCCGGGCAGACCGCTCCTCGCGGCAATCTCCAAGGCATGGCTGCTACCGGGAACACCGGGCACAACGCGAAATGTTGGCGCAAGGGCGGCTTGATCATACTCCATTGAGGCGTTTCGGACCGCACTCTGAGTGAAGGCAAGGCTTTTGAGTGCGCCAAGATGGGTCGTCAAAATGCACAAGGCACCAAGTTCAATGAAGTGCTCAAGCAATGCGGTGGCGAGCGACGCTCCGTCCTCTGGGTCGGTGCCAGCACCGAGCTCGTCCAGCAACACGAGACTATGGGAGCCCGCCTCGTTAAGGATGTCGGAAATTGCTCGAATGTGTCCGGAGAAGGTAGAAAGTGAGGCAGAAATGGACTGCTCGTCGCCAATATCGGCCCCCACGCTCCTGAATACCGGCAACGAAGTTCCCGGGTCGGCAGGCACCGGCAGCCCGAACTGATGCATAAGCACGACAATCCCAATGGTCTTCAGGGTGACAGTCTTGCCGCCGGTATTTGGGCCACTAACAATCAAGGCTCGAGTGTCGGACTCGATCTCTACGCGAATAGGTACGGCGTCCGAACCGAGCATAGGGTGTCGTGCGCCTATGAGGCGTAGCTCCTTGTCCGGGGAGACTTCCGGGATAATGCAGTTGTGCCGAACTGAGTACTCTCCCTTTGCGAATAGAAGATCCAGCTCGGCCACGGCCTTGCGTACGGGAGCGAGTTCGGGCAGAAGTCCGCGGAGCACGACGCAAAACTCGCGTAGTTTGGCGTTAATAGCATGCCGGAGTCGGCTTTCGGCCTCCATGCGTTCGTTGTTCAGGGTCAGGAGTTCAGGTGGCTCAATGAAGACGGTGCGCCCGGTTGCCGACAACTCGTGGACTATACCCTGCAACCGGCCACGATGGTCGGCATTCAGCGGTAGCACGGTTCGTCCATCACGTTGGGTCGGTTGGTCTGAGGTCCACATTTCCTGTGTTGAGGTATCACGCATCAGCACACTGGCGCTGCGACTGATGTCGGACTGCAGGCGCCGAAGGCTTGTTGCAAGCTCCTTGAGTTCTGGTACGGTGTCGGGGTCAAAATGCCCGGCTGGGTCAAAGTGTTTACGTATGTTGGACGCCGCACGCACCGGCACCTCGACCTCTCCCAACAACTCATTGATGAGCAGGCGGAACTTGGGGCAGTCGGCATCCTCATTTCGCAGTTCATGCACCAGACTGCCCGCAGCGAGGATGTACGATGCAACATCGGCGATATCGGGCTCATCCAGCACCGAACCTTCAACCGCCAGCAGCTGAAGCGCTTCCTCGATATCGGGGAAGTGTCCACGGGGATCTGAGGCTGCGCGTAAGCGCCTCTCAGCTTCGCCTACGATCTCAAGATGATGGGCCAACTCGGTGGCTTCGGTGAAGAAGCCTGCATTTCGCAGCACCGCAGCTGCCTCGAAGCTGCGGCAGAATGCCACGAGTTCATCTCGTACAACATCGAACTCCAGAACCTGCTCGGTGTGTTGTGTCATATACAACTCCGGTCAAGCAGACGTAAATAACTCTCGTAGCGGTCAGGATGGATGAGTCCATTATCCAAAGCAGCTCTTACTTCACAGCCGGGCTCATGTGAATGAGTGCAGGTAGAGAAGCGACAACGGGTTGCGGGCTCGCGCATCTCGGGAAAAGCATACGAAAGCTCTCCCGCCTCAAACAACTGCAAATTGAACTCACGGACGCCAGGCGAATCAATAATGAGTCCGGCCTCAGGATGGTCGAATGCGGCGGCAAAGCGAGTCGTATGACGACCTCTGTTGTACTTGGCAGAAAGGTCTCCGATCTTGGCCTCGGCTTCCGGAACCAGCGCATTGAGCAGGGTCGACTTACCGACTCCCGACTGTCCTACGAGAAGCACCGCAAGGTCACGGGATGCCTCCAGAATCTCGGAGACCCCTTTGCCGGCAACTGCAGAGCACCCAAAAACCTGGTACCCAAGTGAGGCGTACACCGCCATCCGTTCGAGCACCTCCTCGTCGGGCCCAAGATCAAACTTGTTCAGCACCACACCGGCGGAAATACCCGCATGTTCGGCCGCTACGAGCACCGCATCCAGAAACCTGGGTCTGAAGGGAGGAGTGTCTACCGATGCGAGCACCAACACCAAATCCAGGTTGGCAGCAATGGTTTGTGGTGCGTTACGCTTGGGGTTCCACCGAACAAAGGCATTTCGCCGTGGCGCTGCTTCGGTGATCATTCCCGTGGACTGAGTTGCATCTAACTCACAATAGACCTCGTCGCCCGGTGCCAGTGCGTTGTAGCGTCTATCACCCGAGCTGAGTCGTTTGCCTTTGAGGCGACAGAGATAACTCTTATCCTCGACTCTGACCGTGAATATGTTGTTAATTCCATGCAGAACTCTTCCAAGCTGCGGCGCGGGTTTCTCAGACATACAAAGGGACGCGGGAGGTGGGAGGGATGCGAGAGGTGGTAAAACTTATGAACATTACTTCTAGTACTCCTCTCCAAATAGGCGCCGCAGTTGCGACGCCGAGTCCGTGCTCTGCGCCTGTGAGGATCCCGGCCCGGAAGCCGCACTACCCCCACCACTTGACGAAGCAACGCGACGCAGACGGAAATAGTCACAAAAGTTGGCGCGGTCTTTGTCCTTGACCCGTTCAGGAATGCTTTCTCGACACTCCCAATGCGATGCCGGATCATAGAACTCACAGTGCAAACAGACCTTGAGATCTGCTCCGCAGCTGTCACACTCGGTATTTCGGTAGATTCCTTTGTCCGCAGGTATGGGTGTCCCGCAACGATAACATGGTACCATACTCGAATTGTAGTCCGAATACAGTGCCAGGACAAGTGCTTATGCCTGTACAGCGTTGCGGGCATACGGTATCCTACAGGTGATGTTCGACAATCGAGTATGCGAGCTGAGCAGTTGTGACGACTTCGCCGCTTTTGCGAGATCCCGGTGTTTTCGGCATTTGCCGGATACCGAGGAGTTACGTAATGAGATGTACCAAAGCCTCCAGGCTGGCGGTAGCTTCTCCGGGCTCAATGTGTCACAAATGCCGTTTCTGAATCTTGACATACGAAAATCCGAGTTTCGGTGCTGCAGGTTCTCTCGCTCGTCCTTCCGCCAGATGATCTTTCGCGACTGCCACTTTATTAACTGCACCTTTGACTTCGCTGTGCATGAAGAGGTTCAGTTTCTTGATTGCAGCTTTGTTCAGTGCGTGCTGTCCGGGGCGCGGTTAGAGGCCTTCCAGGTGAGGAGTTGTGAGCTTGTTGAGAACAACTTCAACGGTTGTCACCTGAGCAACGCAGTTTTCGACGACTGCGACTTGTCGCGCTCGCGTTTTATTGGGGCGCATTTTTTTGACACCGAGATCACGAACTGTAACGTAAGAGAGGCCTACTTCATAGATATCGTCCAGAACCGATTAAGTTTTAGAATGTCAAACCCGGAAGATGCCTTCATGGCGCGGCCGTCGGCGAACTCCGGCGGAGAGCTTGGTTATGCGCCTATTCACACTTAATGTTGAGCAGCATGAGAGCGAGAACAGTTATCTGATAGCGCCGGATGATGCCGGTGATGCAATCCTCGTTGATCCCACATCATTCACGGTCTCAATGCTCCGTACGGTGGAGGACAACCGCCTGTATATCCGATCCATTCTCTTGACGCATCCTCGGGAACTGCGCATGTCCGGCGTCGGCACCATTTTGAAGGTGTATGACGCAACACTGTATGCCACCTACCCGAACATCCATGGCTACCCGACCACCCAGGTACAAGGTAACGATACTCTGGAGCTGGGCGGTTTTCAGGTTAAGGTCTTACCGCTTGAGGAGTACTCCCGCCATGCCGTGATGTTTTCGGTGTCGTCCTTTCTCTTCTGTGGGCCTGCAATAAGCGCCGGTATTGTTGCGGAGAACGGCACTCAGATCGAGCGCATGCTGCTCGCCGAAGCGTTGCGCAAGCAGTTCAGGCAGCTATCGCCCAAGACACTTCTGTTTCCTTTACATGGGCCGCCCAGCACGGTTGAGGCGGAGCTGACCCTGAACATGGATCTCAGCGACCCTTCCGACGGCGACCTTCTGTAAATCTCTCAGAATCACTCCCTGTCAGACGGCACTCCCTGAGTGAGCTATTGACTCCCGCTGGGCGCCATGTGCCACGATCGCAGCTGTCTGATTGTCGCGAGCATGTCGTCCGGTACAGGTGCGTGGAAAACGCGTAACGCACCATCGCTGCGGAGTCGCACACCAAGGCTGTAGGCATGCAACATGAGCGGCAGTTCGGGAAAATTTGGATCGCGGGCAGACTCTCGTGATGCATAGAGCGGATCCCCGAGAATGGGGCAGGTCTGAGAGGCCAGGTGAACCCGCAGCTGATGAGTGCGTCCGGTGATAGGTCGTAGCACAAGCAAGGCGTAGCTGCGCTTCTCTCTTTCGGGAACTGGACTTGCTCGTTTCCCGCCTTTTTGAACCAGACCAACGACTCCCTGGCTTCTGTCAGGTCCTACCGGTACGTGAAACTCGCGCACTACTCGATACGCGGTGAGCGCCTCACGCCCTTTACGTGGATCCGTGGTGAAAAGCGTCCGCCGCTGCGGATGTCGTACAATGCGGGCGTCAATCTGGCCTTTCCTCCTGGGGGGAACCCCATAGCTCAGCGCAAGATAGACCTTTTCGGTACGGCGCTCCGAGAACTCACGTTGTAAGCGTTCCAGAGTCGGCGCGTTCTTGGCGGTGATGAGAACGCCGCTGGTGTCTTTGTCAAGGCGATGTACAATTCCGGCGCGCTGGTTCGGGGCCAGAGGCGGAACCTCGTCATCCCAGAACTCGCTTTCGGCCGAGTCACTATCTGTGGAGCCAGTATCGAACGGATCACCCATTTCCTTCTGATGGTGGAACAGCAGTCCATGCGCAAGGGTGTTATCAAAGTTTCCGGCACCAGGGTGAACCACCAATCCACGCGGTTTGTTGACCACTAACACATCATCGTCTTCATAGATGATCCCAAACTCTACCTTCTGTGGCGTGAGGGTGGCATCGGGTTCCGGGACATACAGTATACGCAGCCTGTCGCCCAGCTTGGTTGGGTGAGAAGCCTTGACTCGACGGTCGTTACAATAGATCTCGGCACTCTGTGCCTTCAGCTGGCTGCGATTGAGCGGCAGTGCACTGTCGGCGACAACCTGGTCAACCCGACGTCCTACCTGATTGGGTTCCTCTATGGTGAGGCGAGCTTCTACCTTTTCCAATGAGAGCTCCCGACAGTACTTCCGTGATTCATGGCGTGATTTCCTTTACCCATATTTCATTGTGCCGAGGACGGGTTTTCGGTGCGGTGAGCCTCGATTCGTCCCAGTGTGAAGTCGAGCAGCGCTACGAGCAAAGATAGGCTGACTCCAACCATTAATACATTTCGCTGTTCATCCTGGTCAAAGCGGGGGCCGGTTGTAGGCCCAAAAAAGAGAGGCGCATAGTCACCTCGGATCTCACCTGACTGTGCACTATAGTAGCCGAAGCGGGCAAACTCGTAGAACAAGCCACCAAAGAACATGGTCACCGGAAACGCACCTCCAGCAATAATGGTAAACCTTCGGGCGTCAAGTAAGGGTCTCGGAAACTCCTCAGGACGATACGGTTCGGCCACAATCTCGCTTTCATCAAGGTTTAGCTGTTGTGCATAAAGCCGTGCGGCTGTTCCAAAGGGAAAAGCCATGGTCGTGCTGAGTACCAGGAGTGTAACTGCAGCAATACGGTGAGTACTACCGAGGTGGTTGCGTTTCATCTTTCCCCAAACAGGGCACTTCCGACTCGTACCATGGTGGCCCCCTCCTCTATCGCAATCTCATAGTCATTGCTCATTCCCATTGAAAGCACCTTCAAAGGCATATCAGGGAACTGCGCACGACACCGCTCTGCAATGTCGCGAGTGGTGGCAAAGCAGCGGCGTATAGGCTCGGGATCATTGGTGTATGGCGCCATAGTCATGAAACCCAGCACCTGCAGGGCCGGGCAGTCCCGTGAGACCTTAAGAAGCTCACAGGCAGCCTTGTAACCGTATACTCCCTGTTTCTGCTCCTCACCCGAGGTGTTCAGTTGAATGAGTATATCGAGCGGGGATTCCGAGATCGATCCCAACTCCTGAACCCGCTTGTTCAGTTCATGGAGAAGTGAGTCGCGATCAACTGAATGAACACAGGAGAAGAGCCCGGGTACTTTTTTGGCTTTGTTGGACTGGAGTCGTCCTATGAGGTGAAGGTTGATATCGCTGAGATCGGCAAGGCCATGGAATTTCTCTTCCGCCTCCTGTACCCTGCTCTCGCCAAAATTTCGGAGTCCGGCCTCATATGCCTCTCGGACTGCAGAAATGCCGTGGGTTTTCGAAACCGCAATGAGCTGCACATCTTTTCTGTTTCGTCCCGACCTGTCGGCAGCCGCCGCAATCTTCTCTTGTATTTGGGACAGTCGTTCGGTAAGTTCTATCTGCACGGGTGGTAGTGTACCATGTGGTGGACATTCACGGAAGATCATAGCTGACCAAGCGGCTGCAAGGCATGAGTATGGCAGGGCCATGGCTGCATGAACTCGACTGCTTTGTTCAGATTGCTTGATCTTTGTGCGCTACTCTTATATCGTGGTGCTACTCACCCCGAGAACCCTACTTCATTCCTGAAAGGTGGACACACAGATGGCAGATATATCCTGGTCCGAACGTCAAAAATCAACATGGCGCACAAAGGTCGGTTTGGCAGAGATGCTCAAAGGCGGCGTCATTATGGATGTTGTCAATGCCGAACAAGCGGTCATTGCAGCCGAGGCGGGCGCACAGGCCGTTATGGCACTTGAGCGCGTTCCTGCCGATATACGGGCTCAGGGCGGCGTTGCGAGGATGTCGGATCCCAAACTCATACAAGAAATTCAGGAGGCTGTGAGCATTCCTGTTATGGCCAAGTGTCGCATTGGTCATTTTGTGGAAGCACAGATCCTTGAGGCCTTAAACGTTGACTTCATTGATGAAAGCGAGGTACTGACCCCCGCCGATGACCGCTACCATGTTGAAAAAGAGAGCTTCAGAGTTCCGTTTGTGTGTGGTTGTAGAGATCTTGGCGAGGCCCTACGGCGTATTGGTGAAGGAGCGGCCATGATCCGCACCAAAGGCGAAGCTGGCACAGGTGATGTGGTTGAGGCGGTGCGCCATTTGCGCGAACTCAGCGGCGGTATCCGGAGGCTTCAGGGACTGCGCCGTGAGGAACTCATGACCGCAGCAAAGGAGCTCGGCGCGCCTTATGAACTGGTGCTTGAGGTCGCTGCGACCGGCAAGCTACCGGTGCCTAACTTTTCGGCTGGCGGTGTTGCAACACCTGCGGACGCGGCTCTCATGATGCAGCTTGGCGCCGAGGCGGTTTTTGTGGGCTCCGGTATTTTTAAGTCCGACAATCCGGCGCGCCGGGCGCGAGCGGTTGTCGACGCCGTAGCTCATTACAAAGATCCTGCAAAGCTTGCTGAGATTTCCTATGACCTTGGGGAGCCCATGGTTGGAATCAGTACCGCCGGACTGATCGGCGGGGACCGCCTTTCAGTGCGGGGCTGGTAGGGCTTTCCTGAGACTATGCAGCAGGGTACAGATTTCCCGACCTCGCTAAGGACACACCTCATTGGGGTTGTGTCCTTTCAGGGGGACTTCCAGCGACATATCAGTATGTTACACGGACTTGGCGTTGAAACGCGCGAGGTTCGCGATCCTGCGGATCTTCCTGGCCTGCATGGTGTGGTGCTCCCTGGCGGCGAAAGCACCACGATAGGAATGTTGATGGAGCGTTACGGTGTTACCGAAGCTCTCAAGGCACGGGCGGCCGAAGGCCTGCCAGTTTTTGGAACCTGTGCGGGGTTAATCTTACTTGCACATGACATTCTCAACAGCACTCAACCGCGGCTCGGCTTGCTGCCGGTCTCGGTGGAGCGCAACGCCTATGGTCGACAGGTTGAGAGCTTTGAGGCGAGTTTCAGCTCTCCCGTGTTCGGTGAGACTGCGTTAGAAGGTGTGTTTATCCGGGCGCCACGCATTCGCACCTGGTCGTCCGAGGTAGAACTGCTCGCGATCCTGGACGAAGAGCCAATTCTCGTACGCAGCGGAGCTATCCTTGGTGCAACATTTCACCCTGAACTTACACAGGATACCCGCATCCACCGCTACTTTTTGGATATGGTGCAAGCCGTCCAGGCAAAGAAACGCAGTTAACGGCGACGTGCCCGATTATAGCTAAGGAGTTCCAGCAGGGCTGCTCGGGTATCTGTATCGACCCCATCTAAAGACTCAACGAGACGGCGCGCCTTGTCCGTTAGCTCGTCCATTTCGCCTTCAAGCCGTTGGCGAACTCCGTGTGACTCCATAAGTGAACGAATGTAGAGGAGGTCGTCCTCCACCAACTGGCGATTCCCGAAAATGTTCGACAGTCGGGTTCGTTCAGGTTCGCTTGCGGCCTCAACAAGGTATGCCCGATACAGCGTTTTTTTGTTCTCTCGGACGTCGGAACCCGGAGACTTTCCAATATCCTCTCCACTCTCGTACAATCCAATTTCATCATCTTTTATCTGAAATACAATCCCCATATACTCACCAATCTCGTTGAGCCGCATACAGGCGGTCTCATCCGCACCAGCGAGAATTGCCCCCATGGAAAGTGGTAACGAGAAGGTGTAGCGACCAGTCTTGTAACGGTAGACCTCGCGGATGTCGTGCGGCACAACTTCCGAAGGATGAAAGCCAAACGACACATCATTCATCTGAGCCACCCCAACCGATATTATCTCACGCGTAACCAGCGACAATAAGCTGCGCAAGGCGGCAGGCTCAAAGTCAAGGCTACTCAGAATATCCAGCGCGAGAAAAGCAGAAACATCACCGGCACAGATTCCGAGTGACAGTCCCAGGTGTTCCGTATGTTCATAGCCCTCGCTGCTTCCCTGATCTGCATAACGTGCATGTATGGAAGGCGCTCCCCGACGCTGAAGGTCTTCGTCCATGATATCGTCATGAATGAGAAGGAAACTCTGCAGGAGCTCCATGGCGGCCGCCGCATCCAGGGCAACCTCGTCTTGGGGTCGCCCATACAGAGATGCCCCGAGCAGAACAAGCGCCCCGCGGATCATTTTCCCTCGACCGGCGAACTCAACCAGCGAATCTGCCAAGTCCAGCCCCCAGTGGTTGACCGACTGCATATACTCATGCCGTTCATGCAAGAGGTGCGGTAGTCGTTGTGAAATGGCGAGCTTTGCATCGCTCAGATAGGTGTTCAACATGGTGGACGTTCCTTCAATTGCTGTGGGGTTTAATGCATCTGCACCAGATGTAGCTACACCGGCAACACAAACCCGAAGAGCTGCTAACGGCGGCGGCGAAAACTTGCTTGAACTAAAAGGTTTCCCACACCTCGCAACACTATTCGAGAACGCTTCGGCTTAACTTTGCGTTCATATACCACAAATGGATTTTTTTCAATGGTCATTGCTGTCCAGTCGTACATGTCCCCTGCCGTTTTCACGGCGGTGCGTGCGCGAAATGGGATCATAGCATAACCTTGTTCAGCCTCGTCCATCCAGCTTCGGTAACGCCCGAGCTCCTCCCGGACAAAAGTTACGAAAGCGTCCGGTTTTGAGCGCGCCTCGTCCGCCTGTAGTGACTCAAGCTCGCAATTCCGCAAGGGAAGATACCGCCTACCGAGCTGATTATCCTCATCTATGTCCCGAATGAAGTTGATGTACTGCATCGCACGCCCAAGCATGCAGGCGGCGTGATCTGCATCGTGGTGCAGCTCAAGTATGCGCGCCATACAGAGCCCAATTACCTCGGCCGAGCCGTAGATATACTCCAGTGTTTCCTCAAGCGTGTCATACGCAAACTTCGTCAGATCCAATCGCATAGAGTGAAAAAAAGCGTCAATCCACTCCGGACGTATATCAACGCGACGGCATAACTCGGCAAAGGAGTCCACGACGATATCGTCCGCTGTACTGCCAGCAAAGGAGGCTCGAAAGGCATCCTGCATAGTATTGAGCGCTTCTGCCTGCTGAGGGATAGAGTCTACATAGTTATCTGCAACACGCACAAAGGCGTACAACGAGAATACATCGTCGCGTACCGAGGATGGAAAAAACCGGCTCGAGTTGAAATACGTCTTGCTTCCGTTGCGAAAAGCGTCGTACTGAACAGGCTGAACTTTCATTACCGGAAAGTATAGCAAAGGGAGACAGAAAAGGGTACTGAAAAGCTCCGTTGAACTAAGGATGTGGTGTAAAGGAGGCGGAGGTTGACAAGAGGACCGGTGGAGCATTAGGCTGAAAGTCAAATAAAGGACGACGTGAACAGCCGGAAGCCACCCAGATGGAAAGATAACCGGCGACCGGTCTGCGGCACACATGAGGTGAGTAATGAAGAAATTGTTTGTAGTGTTTTTGTTAATGAGCGTGGTTCTCAGTGCGCCGCTATTTGCCGGTGGCTCGAGAGAAGAGGCACCGGAAGCATCGGAGTTGAATGGTGATCCTGCTCCAACCACACCTGCTGAGGATAGAGCAGATGATCTCGTCATTGGCGAAAACAAGATTGTCCAGATCCACTACGAGGGAACCCTCGCTGACGGCAGCGTATTCGACAGCTCCGAGGGGCGCGAGCCACTTGAGTTCATGTATGGCGTTGGCATGGTTATTCCTGGTCTGGAGGACGGTTTGCGGGGAATGGCTGTAGGTGAGCGTGCGAACATTGAGGTCGCTTACAGTGACGCTTATGGGCCCTATCGTGATGAGGGACGAGTTGAGTATCCGAGGGATCAAATTGACCCATCTATTCCCCTTGAAGAAGGAATGATGTTGCAAGGCCAGGGACCACAGGGTCCTATCCCGGTTACCGTTCTAGAGATTCACGAAGAGACCGTTCTTCTTGACTTCAATCACCCATTTGCCGGACAAGACCTGTTCTTTGAAGTAAGCGTAGTCTCGGTACGTGAAGCGACCGATGAAGAGCTAGAAATGATTTTTGGTGGCAACATTCCTCTTCCCCAATGATAAAATCCCGCAAGTTTTGACAAAAGGCTGGCAATTCGCCAGCCTTTTTTTGTGATCTCTGGAAAATTCGGCGCAATTCCCGTAATTTTGGCGTTTGTTGGCGGTCAAAATCCACCCAATACTCGGAAATATACTGCAGAAGTATTTGATTATTGGCATAGCGTTTCGCACCTTCTCCCTTGCACTAGTTATTTGCAACAAGTTAACGCACATTCGACGTTTGCATACAGAATTATTCGCACAATATGATCAAATATTTGCCATTTATGCTTGACCAGGGAATAGTTATTCACTATTGTTACGCAACGTCGAAATGCGGAACCAAGGTTCCAGAAAAGGAGATACTATGAACTCTAC
>SLAA01000036.1 GCA_007127105.1 Spirochaetales bacterium
CCGGTGGGTCAAGCTTGGGAAGCGGCTTCTCCGGGATTACGAACGGGAGCGAAACACGCATAGACGTTCCCTGACCCAGCTCGCTGCTGACGGCCACGCTACCACCCATCAGAGCAATGAGTCGACCAACAATGACCAGACCAAGCCCAGCGCCCTGATGAGTCCTGGTGTAAGAACTGTCGATCTGGTTTGCTTGAGAGAATGCCTGGAACAAAGCCTTGCGCTTATCGACCGGAATCCCAACTCCGGTATCGACTATTGTGAAGCAAAGCCAGGCTCGTGTATCGGTGTGCACGCTCACATCGGCATCCTGTGGCATCATGCTGACATCAAGATGCACGCTCCCGGAATCGGTGAACTTAATGGCGTTGTCAACTAAATATGACAGAACTTGCCTGACTCGTGATGAGTCACCAATGACCTGTTCGGGCACACCAGGGCCCAAGCTGCACTGAAACTCTATTCCCTTCCGGCTGGCTTCGGTGTCAAAGGTTGAGGAAAGGTTGCTCAAGAGCAGGCTCAGATCCAGATACTCAGCGAAGATCGACAGCTCACCGGCTTCAATACTTGAGAAGTCCAGGATGTTTGTCAGCAGCGAGACAAAGCGCTGAGAAGATGCGATGGCAAGAGCTACATACTCTTGTTGCTCATGGTCCAAGCTCGTAGTACCCAGAAGTTGCATCATACCAAGAATGCCGTTAAAGGGCGTCCGGAGCTCATGACTCATGTTGGCCAGGAACTGAGATTTCGCGGTATTGGCTGCATCGGCCCGCTTCTTGGCCTCAAGCAGATCTGCCTCGGCTTGTTTGCGCTCGGTGATATCCTTAAAGACATTCACCACACCAACCACCTTGCCTTCTTGAAGCATTGGGCTGGCCGTGACGTCCACCGGAAATATGGAGCCATCTTTGCGTTGGAAGTACTCCTCGTTGCGGTAGACCCGAAGGTTCTTAGCACTGCTGAGCAACGGACAGTCGTCTGGCAGGAGGTGGGGCGGCACGGTCTGGTCATGCCTATGAAACAGATTATGCCCGTTGGCATTCAGGAGTTCCCCCGCTGAGTACCCCAAGAGCCGCCACGCTTCCCGGTTCGCGAACTCAATGAGGCCATGTATATCAGAGACAAACAGCCCTTCGCCCATGGTGTTGGTTATGGTCTCCAGTCTGTTCCTCTGCATAAGCGCAGTCTTGCGTTGCTGATGCAACCGCAGAAAGAAACTCATGATGATGAGCAACAGAGCTGTAGCGACAGTCAGGTTGACCCAGTACTGGTATAACATCTGCTGAAGCTCCGGAGAAGGAGCAAAGGACAGCAGCAGAGCAGCGTTGCGGCCCTGGATATCGGGAACTGCGGTGAGCGTAGCTACATACAGCCGCCCCTTGTGTCTAAGTGCCAACGCCGTAGAAGCGCCTTCCTCCAAAGCCCTCTCCAGCTCCGGTGCGGCCGCGAGCGCGTGTTGCAGTTCCCGGGCGGTCTCGCTCAACGGCGGCGGCGCCTGGGGCAGCTCACGGTACGGGTCTTCTTCATACCAGTCAGGGTGAATCGTACTGGGTGCGTAGAGTCTGCGCTGCTCCGGGAACAGTACTTCGTACACAAGGCGGCCGTTCACGAGCAAGAGAAACTCACGCTGTTGATCCAGTTCCACCATATCAGCGCGCAGTGCATCAAATGGTTGACTAAGCTCCACGCTACCCAGGTGCCGGTCGTTATGAACCACTGGATAAACATTGCGGAATCCGGATATTAAGCGTCCAGCCTCAAAACCCACAACCGCGCGCAGTTCCTGGTTGGCAACGCGGACAGAGTAGCGAATGTCCATGAGATCGTCACCTGAGAGATGGGGCGCATGCAAGCGCAGAAAACTCCGGCTGTCAGGCGTGTGGAACTGCAGTTGTTGAACCTGTCTACTCTCTGAGAGAGAGTGGTATAACGGCCAAACAAGCCGGTACAGTGCCATCCTGGCCAGCACTTCTTCCTCCGGTGAGTCCAGAGCGCGCTCAAGCTGTTCCAGAACCTCTGGACGGGTCAAGTGGGTCTCAAAGTAGGACTGCATTCCGACCTGGTGAAGTTTACGCACCGCTCGCCACGCAATATCCTGGGTCTGAACTTGAGTTTCAAGATAGCGCTGACGTCCCTGATGCGACTCACCGTGGAGATAGGCAAAAATCGCAAGCCATACGCCAAGAAGCACGAAAGCCGAAAACAGCACACCCTGTGGCGGGCGCTTCATTACTCGGCGTTGCATATGCCGTCCCCGACCGACTGTAGTACGGCACAGTTGAACTCACCACAATCAGGCATCTTGTCAATTCCTTCCAGGCAGCGAAGCCCGTCAAAGCTTGAATCCATGGCCTTGGCCATACCCCAGCGGCCCAAGCCCTGCCATTGGCTATAGACCGAGGCAGGCGTAGCCACGAGCGCAGCAGAAAGAGCGTCTCTGGTCTCCTGATCCAGCAGCCGAGTGTTTGCGACCAGTGCAAAGCCTGGTAGTTCCGGCCCCTCCATGAGAAGGCGAAGCCCAACTCGTTCATACTCGCGGCCAATTGATGTCTTCAGGCCACCAATGGCAAATTCACCACGCACAAGAGCCAATGCAACGGCCTCGTGCGACCCCAAAAAGCTGTAGGGTAAAACGTGCAGATTGCGGTCAGCCGAACCGAGTAAATGCTGAGTAACAAGAAAGCCGCAGGTAGAAAGTGACTGGGTAAGCGCAACCGGACCTTCTGTATCTGCCGGTGCCGTGTCGCCGTCGATTGCAGAAGCAAGCGAACAGGTGTAGCCCGCGCGACCATCGGCTTCCTGGAAAAACACGAGCGGATCTGCATAAGGCGTAACGGCGCGAAGGACTATGTAGGGCAAGGGCCCCAGATGCACAAGATGAATTTCGTCGCGCGCAAACTTGTCAATGATGGTGGCATAATCTGCTTCATAGCGAATCTCTATGGTGAAACCGGTGTTCTGTTCAATGTACCTGATAAGATCTCGGCTCTGCGCAATCACACTATCGGAGTTAGTAAGCGGGAGAGGTGTATAGATAAGCCTTGCATCTGCCGCACTATGAAAGGGAAAGATGAACAGCAGCGTGACTAACGCACAGATAAGACGGAACCGATGGTTAGCAGAGAGAAAATGGAGCACCGCTAATCGAAACATTTTTTATCCATTGAAGGCAACACCTCCAGAATACCGAAGATCAGCCAGTATTCCACAAATGGATTTTTAGTTCAAGCATTGGACACCGACTACTCCCCAACAGCCAACGCCGGAAACAGCGGGGTGATGTCCACACCTGAGGTGTCGATTGGAGGACGTTAGGATATAGCGGTACGGCTTAACTTATGGGTCGGTAGAACTCAGGCGGCGAACCTCTTCATTCTCTCTGCGCACCCGCAGGTCGCGAGCCACACCAAAGAGCCTCCGCTTACCGTTGAGCTCAAAAAAGATACCATTCACCTCCACCGGAATTAGGCGGCCGTCCTTATGCCGATGCAAGGTTTCAAAGAGCACTGAGGAGCCTTCAGGTTGCTGATCCCAGAACTGCTTAAACCCGTCGTCAGGATAATTGGGGTCGATATCGGCAATGCTCAGGCTCAGTATTTCCTCACGCGTGTAGCCGAGCATCTCGTGGGCAACGAGGTTTGCGTCCAGGAACTCGCCTTGTTCGTTGAGCAGTTGTACGGCGTCAATGCTGTTTTCCATGAGACTGCGAAACATGAGTTCGCTCTCACGAAGGGCTTCCTCGGCCTGTTTGCGGTCGGTAACATCCCGCGCCGCAGCGTATACCATGGAGCCCATGGGCTTTGATCGCCATTCAATCCAACGGAAGGAACCGTCACGACATCGATATCTATTCTCAAAACCTCGCACTTCATCCTGGTTTTCAAGTTGGGAAATAGCCCATTGGGTTGCCTCACGGTCAGCCTCGTGCACGAGTTCCATAAAGGGCTGGCCTTCAAGCTCGCCAACAGTGTATCCGAGCACCCGCTCCCACTCCGGATTGACCCGCACAAACTCACCTTCCATGTTCGTAATGCAGAGCAAGTCCAGGCTTGAGCTAAAATATCGTTCGAGCTCCTCATTCTTCTCAAGCAGTTGTTCTTTTGCATACTCCTCGCGTGCGCGAGCTAGCTAAAACCCAATGCTGTGGGACATGTCCCGCGCAGTTGCGTTGGAGAGAATCTCTGCCACAATGCGGTCGCGCACGAGGTCGCGAGCCTCAGCGTCCGTGGCCTCTTCTGTACACTCTGTGATAGAGGAGAACTCGAGCACATCGGCTGCAGTGGCAATATCGCTCATCATGAGGGCAGGCCCGGCGGAGAGGCGCTTGACTTCGGGAGAAGCAGTCTCCCATTCCAGATCTGGAAAGAAGCGAGTAAGGGCAGCCGGTAGCATATGTGGGGGGAGCGCCCCAAAATGTGCGTGCCGGTGAAAGCGGCGGCGCAGGGCCGGGTCTATGTGCTCCACACGGTTCGTGCAGGCAATGAGAATACCGGGGAACTCCTGTATTCCCTGCAGGAACTCGGCCGCCTGGCTCAATTCCCAGCTACGCCTGGCGTTTGAGCGGTCGCCCAGAAGAGCATCGGCCTCATCCAGGACAAGCACGGCTCCTGTCTGGCGCGCTTCACGGAACATGGCCGCAATCTGCTTCTCGGCTACCCCGACGTAGGGACTTAAGAGGTCTGATGGTCTGCGGAGCATGGCCTCGCGCCCGAGTTCGGCGGCAAGATACAATGCAAACTGCGTCTTACCCCCGCCGGGAGGGCCAGCAAACAAGAGACGCACGCCACGGCCCGCCTCGGCGCGGCGCTGCACATCCGCCAGTAGTTCCTGTGCCGGCGGCTCGGCGGCACACAGTTGGGGGTCAAACTCTCCGGCCGGAGCTGGCAGGCTGCGAAACTCAGCTGCCAGGGGTCCGCCTGAAGCTGCCTGCAGGTACTCCTCCGCTACCACGCCGGGGTCTTCTGCTGCCTTCATCACAGCGACCAGGCGTTCTATTGCCGCCGGACTCAGGTCATAGCGGCTGGCGGTGTTCCGGGCAAAGCGTGGAGCAGCGGGTACATCCTGCTGCTGCAGGCGCTCGGTGAGCATGCGCTCACGGGTGCGGAGATCCGGCCGCGGAAAGTCATACACATGGCCAAAACGACGCATTGCAGATGAGGGAATTCGGGAGACTGAGTTCGTAATCCAGATGCTGGGAACCGCAAGCTGCTCGAGCAAC
>SLAA01000019.1 GCA_007127105.1 Spirochaetales bacterium
CACCACGATGCTGACGAAGAACACCAGCGCTCCTGTGCGCAAGATCCGAACTGCCAGTTCCTCTATGTGATCCTGGCGCAGATTGCGTGCAGGAATACCGCGTAGTGAGCCTGCGGTTACCCGTCCGGCTACAGCAAATGCAACTACTGCACCAACCGCAATTCCAGGAGTCAGGCTCGGCGCAAACACAAACCATGGCCCACTCATCAGCGCGCCCACCGCCCAACTGTATCGATATCGACCTCCAAGACGCTCACGCAGCACTACCCATAGCAGGCCTGTGGCAACCCCAATGGCGAGCAGCCGTGGGATCGATACCTCAAGTACATGCGGCGTGGACAGCGTATGAACGACCGACCAAATTCCAACAGTGAGTGCGGTAGATAGGGCACCCATGATGAGCGCCACAACCAATGCGGCCGGAGATACGGTTTTATTCATCGATATCCTCCCGAATGGTGCGGAAGTAGAGCGTCATGAAGAGTGCCAGGAGCACAAAGAGTATGACAGCGGCGGCCGAGCCAGCACCAATGTTGGCCCGCCCAAAGGCGTTGTCATACACCTGTATAGGAAGTGTCCGCGTCCCGGCGGCACCGCCGGTAAGCAGAAATACATCGTCAAACTTGTTGAAGGTCCACATGAAGCGTAGCAGGAACAAGGTGGTCACCACACCGTACAGCTGTGGCAGGGTGATAGAGAAGAACTTGCGGAAATGTCCCGCGCCGTCGACATCGGCCGACTCATAGAGCTGGTC
This sequence comes from Spirochaetales bacterium, assembly GCA_007127105.1. Taxonomy (GTDB): domain Bacteria; phylum Spirochaetota; class Spirochaetia; order DSM-27196; family SLAA01; genus SLAA01. The sequence goes on from SLAA01000019.1 coordinate 755, forward strand.
AGGGATTGCTTGGAACCGAGCCAGAATAAACAGAAAGGAAAAGGGGAAGTAGCGCCAGGCGTCAAAGAGAATAACGACGGTCAGCGCCAGCGGAAGTCGCACGGTGATTCCAAACAACTCTACCCGGTAGTAGCGTTCACTCAGGAACGAGATAGGCTGTTCAAAAATGCCGAGTTCCATTGCAAGTATGTTTACTGTTCCACTGAAGGGATCCAGAAAGAACACCCAGGTAAAGGCAACCGCAATGACCGGGGCCACGTAAGGAAACAAGAACAGTCCGCGCAGGATACCCTGACCGCGGAACTTGCGGTTCAGGAGCTGTGCTGCGGCAATTCCCAGCACAATTGAGAGGAAGGCACCCAGAAAAGGATAAACAAAACTGGTGCGAAGCACCGTCCAGAACTCCCGCGCGCTCATGACAAAGCGGAAGTTTTCGAGGGTCAGATTCGCACTCAGAAGTGGATTCCGTGCGCGCGAGGTGGTTTGTGGATTGGTAGGGCGCCTGGCGTCGACCTCCGGAGAAAAGAACTCGGGCGCAGTTGTGAACTGGAACTCCAGGTCCTCGGTGTATCCGCCTTCCCAGCCGTCAGGATACACGCGGGTCAAGGTTGAGTTTTCTATCTGCCAGTGCTCCGGCATCCTTGACGGGATGAGTCCAGAAGGAAGCTGCGCGCTAATTTCTACGTGTTGGATAGGGACGGTGCGGCTTGAGTTCCTCATGCGATAGAGCAGCACCAACTCGTCTCCAGGCTGTTGTGGAGCTTCTGTGACTTGCTCCCTTATTGTGGCAGTCGGCGGTCGAAGGTCGCCAAGTCCAACGGTCTTGAAGCTCAGCCAGAAGTTTGCGACTACTGGGAACAGAATGACCGCGGCCACAATAGTAAAGGCCGGTAGCAGCATCCAGAATGCTAAGCGGGCCTCACGGGCCGCGAGACTGGAGTAGGTCTTTTTCATAACAGGCACCCCGGCTGCGGTGCCCTTCGGCACCACGTATCAAGAGACCGGTGACGAACGATTTTCGCTTTCTCGCTCGCCACCGGGAAGCAGTTCAACCCACACCTTGTGTATCTCAAGGCGCGTGCTACCTATACTCGCAATGTGTCCCTACTTAAGGCGTTCAGTTTCCTGTTGCATGAGGCGCATGGTCTCTTCAACCGAGCGGTCGCCGTCAATGTACTCGCGAAGCAACTCTGCTATAACTCGAGTATCATAGAGACGGGAAGTCAGGTATCCGTAGCCATGCTGGTAGCCCCAACGGGATCCGCGCTCAAGGCCGCTGAGCATGTCCATAATGACGTCCGGTTCATAAATGTCCGACAGCTTCCGCAACCGCTCATCACCAACCTCAAGCTCGGCCCATGCGCGTACAAACCGCTCAGGGTCGTCTGGTGTACCCATGCGCACCGGGTGTTTACCAACCGCAGCAATGGCCAAGGTGTCCGGGTAGGCTTCGTTCATGGAAAACTCAATAAACTGCTGTGCGGCGTCTACATCTGCGTCAACCGTGATTCCAAAGTAGCGTACATCTGCCCATCCGGCACCGGCTGGGTTGGACGGCCCTCCAAAACTGGTTGAGAAACCACTGAGACCTGCAAGGACGTCGGTAGTGGGGTCGTCGCCAAAACCTGTTACCGGAACACCGTCCCGAAGTCCAGCAAGACCATGAAGAATAAACGGTGACCAGATAATGAGGCCGGTACTGTCGCTGTGATAGAGTTCACGCGAGTGCTGCCAGTAGAGGTTGCCCGGAGGGCTGTGCTCGGCCAGGAACTTGTAGAACTCAAGGGCTTCACGCATTTGTGGCGTGTTCAGGGTTACATTGCCGTTTGCATCAACAATATCTACACCGTTGGCAAGTGCCACGTGCTCGAACACCTGCATCATGTAGATCTGGCTCGGGTCGGTTGCGGCAACAACACCGTAGAAGTTCGGCGGATCATGAAGGGCCTCAACCGCAGCGCGAATAGCGGCATAGCTTGTCGGGGCTTCCAGGCCGCGCTCCTCAAAGAGATCTGCCCGGTACACGACCAACTGCGCCCAGCCGTCAACCGGTACTGCAGCGTAGTCACCTTCGAACTCAACCAGGTTCAGCACACCCGCGCCATAGGTTTCCTCTCCAAGGCGTTCAACCATCTCGCTCGCTGCCCGCGTGTCCAGGAGTCCGGCATCGGCCCAACCGTAGGTAAAGGCAAGTGGATGATAGATGAGGTCAGGGAGATCACCTGCGGAAAAGGCCGCTGTCGCGCGCTCTCCCATTAGGTTCTCCGTGACTGGGACAACCTCAACACGAATGCCGCTGGCCTCGTAGAATCGCGCCGCGATAGCCCGTTGAGCATCCATGCGTGCCGGTTGCTCCTCGGTGGTCCACAAGGTTATTGTGCGTTCCTCCACCGGGGCCTCTGCTCTTCCTCCTGCAAACGCGCCCATGGCTACGATTGTCAGGATTGCCAAGATAACAACAAATCGTCGTAGTCTTTGCATCTCAAACCTCCTAATTCTCTTGCGAGTCCAACGGACTCGACTGATATCCAGTCTTTATCGAGTTGTGGAACGAACCACAATTCGCGGTGTAATTGAGATCTCGTCGTTCTGCGATGTCGGAATTTCTCCGTTCAACCGAGCCCTCAGGTACTCAATTGCCAGGTGTGCCTTGCGGTTCAAGAACTGCTGCATGGTGGTGAGGCCGAGAATTTCGGCCATTTGAATGTCGTCAAACCCAACCACGCCGACATCGTTGGGAACATCTATGCCGTGCTCGCGCAGGTAACGCAGTCCACCTATTGCCATGGCGTCGCAGGCAAAGAACAGCCCATCCGGGCGTTCCTTGACCGAGGTGCTAAAAAGTTCGGCGGTTGCGTCGTAGCCCCCTTGCTCGGATAGTGGCTTGAACGCGCAGATTTCACGCTCGGTACTGCCCGGAGGTGTAGCGCTGCGGTAGCCAGCAAGACGGCCTCGGAGCCGGTGGTCGTACTTGTCCCAGCCTACAAAGGCCACGCGCTTGTATCCTCGTGACTTCAAGTACTCGGTTGCGTCATGACCACCCAGGAAGTTGTTGGTACTTATTGAGCGCGTTGCAGGTGAGCGGGCCTGCATGACTACCAGGGGCAGATCCAGTGACCGGAATAGCTCGGCGCCCTCGGCATTGAGATCCATCGAGAAAGCCACCAGTCCGTCCACCTGGCGGCGGAACTGGGTGTGGTCGCGGAAGAATGCGGCAAGGTCCCGCTCTCCGTTGGTGTTAATAACCAACAGGTTGAGTCCAGCCTCCGTGGCTTTGTCGCTGAGACTGCGGATGAGGTCGGACGTGACGGCAAGGTGGATGCTGTGCACGACCAACCCAATGACACCCAGCTGTTCTTTTGGGCTGCGGGCAGCAGCGGGCGGCACGTAGTTGTGGCGCTCCATGGCGGAGTAGACCGCCTCGCGGGTTGCTGGCTTCACAATGTTCGGCTGATTAAGAACCCGACTTACTGTCGCGGGACTGACTCCAGCCTCCTCAGCTACCACCTTAATGGTTGATCGTTCCATATCCATAGGTATCTATCATGCTACGCCCGCTCCCGGGATCCGTCAACTAATTTCTGAAAAAATCATCTCATAATGAAAATTTCAGAAAACGTTTGCCGTACACGCAATGCTGGCCTATAATCTCGGGGTATGAAGATGCGTCTGGTTTCTCATACCCACTGGGATAGAGAATGGTTTCTACCGGCTGCTTTCACACGCGACTGGCTTGGCCCGTTCTTTCATTCACTTGCCGAACTCATGCGAGCCGACCCTGAGTATTGCTTTGTGCTTGATGGACAGAGCATTCTGCTGGAGGATGCGGCCAAATGCGGAGCTCTCACGCCGGAACTTGCACAAGAGTTAGGTCGATATTGTGCCGCGGGGCGGTTGTCGGTGGGGCCATACTACCTGCAGCCCGACTGGAACCTCGTATCGCCTGAAGCCCTGGTGCGCAACATCGAGATAGGCTTGAGTGATGCGGCGGCACTGTGTGCCGGTGGGCCAGGTGAGCCAATGAAGATCGGCTGGCTCATGGACAACTTCGGGCAGATTTCTCAGTGCCCTCAGATTCACGCCTCGTTTGGAATTGATACCGTGTTCATGTGGCGCGGCTTAACGCTCCCGCCAAACGAGCTGCGCTCGGAGTACGTGTGGCGGTCGCTCGACGGGAGCTCCGTTCAGGCGGTGTACCTCCTGGATAGCTACCGCAACGCTATGCGCTTGCTAAGCCCGGGCCCGTCGGACAGTCGGAGTGCGCCCGGCAACGACCTCACCGGTGGTGAGCCTTCACCCACCCAGATGGAGCGCCGCGTGAACGCAATTGCTGACCGCATTCGCCCCTTTTCCCCAACCGGCTTAGCGCTCCTCATGAACGGTTATGACCAGGAAATGGAACCCGAAGCCGTCAC
>SLAA01000160.1 GCA_007127105.1 Spirochaetales bacterium
GCAATCTCAACCTTGGTGCCGGTGAACCGAAAGCTGTCGGGAAAGGACTGGAAGCGTGCGGCCTCGCGGTGGGTAATGGGGCGATGTTGTTCCGGGTGCAGGTAACGCCCCTTCTCCGGCTTGTAGAACTCGGTGCGAATAGTGAAGGCGGGGCGGTTCCACCAGAGACGGCCAAAGAGGTCGGTGCCGCCGGAGGTCTTCCGGATCCAGCAGTCGGGAGTGAGTTCCGGGGCGGTGCGTTGCAGATCCAGGCGGTTCATTCCCTGCTCTGGTATAGCGCGATAACGTGCCCGGCTCTTAGCGGTTGGGTTGCGGCCAAAATGCAGGTCAAGGGGCGGGGCGATGTCGCGAATCTCGGTGCTTTCCGGCGGTGGCAGATCCGCAATAGCGTCGGCCACCGTTCGCCAGGCCGCAGGCTCCGCGACCGAGCTTGAGGCTGATGAGCCGGGTTTGCGGTGCGACACCGGCGGTGGGAAGAACTCAGCCGGGTCACCGTCCATGGAGCCCACAATGAAGGCGCGTTTCCTGGTTTGTGGCACACCGTAGTCGGCCGCCAGCAGCGTGCCTGACCATACCGAAAAGCCCCCATCCGCGGCCCACGCAAGAATCTCCTCGTGCTCACGCGAACCTAAGAGCTGTGGCACGTTTTCCATGAGGAAGAGGCGAGCACCGGACCGCTGCACCACCTCCATAAACGGGATCCAGAGTTTCTTGCGTGGGTCGTCTCCCCGCTGCTTGTTCAGCAAGCTGAAACCTTGACAGGGAGGTCCGCCCATTACGACATCGACCTGAGGCACCTGAACGGAAGGGTCTTGCAGCAGGTCTACAATGTCCCCTGCCTGGCACACCGGCCCAAAGTTCAGGGCAAAGGTGCGGGTTGCGTGATCGCTGGAGTCGTTGGCCCACACCGTCTTGAAGGGCAGGCCGCTCAGCTGTTCAAAACCCACCGAGAGCCCACCGGCCCCGCAGAATAGGTCAATCGTTCGCACGAAGTCGGGCATTACCGCATGGTGCGCTAAACGGACTGGGTGGTCAAGCTTGGCTGGCGGGCACGCACCTGCTGTGCGGCGCTAACCATGTTGCGGAGCGCGGGTTCGACCTCACTCCAGGAGCGCGTCTTGAGCCCACAGTCCGGGTTTACCCATAGGCGCTCGACGGGCACGCGTTCAAGGGCCCGCTCAAGCAGTTCCACAATGCCGTCAACACTTGGCACAAGCGGCGAGTGGATATCGTATATTCCCGGGCCAATCTCGTTGGGATACTCAAAGCTCTCAAAGGCATCCAGGAGCCGCATCTGCGATCTGGCTGCCTCTATTGTAATAACGTCTGCGTCCAAGGCAGCAATGGCTTCAATAATTTCGTTGAACTGTGAGTAGCACATGTGGGTATGGATCTGGGTCTGGTTTGTGACGCCGCTCGTTGCAAACCGGAACGCCAGGGTTGCCCAGTTCAGATACTCGTTCCAGCCGGATTTCCGGAGCGGCAGCCCCTCCCGAAGCGCTGGCTCGTCTACCTGGATTATTCCAATGCCCGCCTGCTCCAGGTCCCGCACCTCATCCCGCAGGGCCTGTGCAATCTCCATGGCCGTATCTCGTCGAGGCTGATCCTCGCGCACAAAGGACCATTGGAGAATGGTGATGGGCCCAGTAAGCATGCCCTTGACCGGTCGCTCCGTCAGGGACTGGGCATAGGCAGTCCAGAACACCGTCATGGGTTCAGGCCGTTTCACCGTGCCAAAAATTATTGGCGGCTTGACGCAGCGTGTGCCGTAGGACTGAACCCAACCAAGCTCGGTGAAGGCGAATCCTTCCAAGCGACGACCAAAGTACTCAACCATGTCCGTGCGTTCCGCCTCGCCGTGCACAAGAACATCCAGGCCAATATCCTCTTGAATTCTCACGGTGCGTTCAATCTCGGCCCGAATGCGTTCTGTGTACTCCCATTCTGCTATCTCGCCCTTTCTGCGGGCACGCCGGGCCCTGCGAATCTCGTCGGTTTGAGGAAAGGAACCAATGGTGGTGGTTGGAAACAGGGGTAATGAAAATCGATGTTGGTGCAGATGCCGTCGTAGCTCATACGGGGCCCGCTGAGCCTCGTGCTCCTTAACCTCAAAACCTTGCTCGCCGCCAGTGCCAGGATCTGCTGTGCCGCGCTGCGCCGCCAGTGCCGCCTCATTCCGGCGGTACTCCTCCTGTTCCGGCTCCAGTGCCTCAGCGCCCTGTTCAACTGCCCGTTTCAGGACGGCCAACTCATGCAGTTTCTGGTCAGCAAAAGCCAGCGATGCCCGGACACCCGGCGCCAGCTGTGTCTCTGCTGCCGCGTCTACCGGAACATGGAGCAAGGAGCAGGACGGCGCTATCCAGAGGCGGTCACCAAGCTTTTGGTACATTGGCGCAAGCACCTTAAGTGAGCTCTCAAGATTATTCTTCCAGACATTGCGCCCGTTGATGATTCCGACCGACAGCACCTGTTTGCCCCCTGCCTTTGCCGCAACAGCCTGTGCCACCGCTTCCAGCTCCTGCGGCGCGCGCACAGCATCAATATGAATACCCTGAACAGGCAGCGCGGTCAGGACGCTCATGTTCTCCTCCAGCGGCCCAAAGTAGGTAGCTACCATCAGCCGTGTTGATCTTGCCTCCGGGACATCAACCTCTAACGCGGAATCAGCCTCTACGGCGCTCGCCAGGGTAGCGTAGGTGGCCCCAAAGGCTTGGCGCCAGGACTCGGGAAGGTCCAGGTTCAGTATCGGCTCATCAAACTGTATCCAGTCCGCGTAGGGCGCAAGCTCACGTGTTATCTGTGCATATGCCCTGGCTATGGGCCCGGCCAGTTCTGGCGCAGCACCGGACAGCCACAGATAGCTGAGCGGGCCTACGAGTACCGGCTTGGCCTTGTAGCCCAACTCCCGCACCTCGCGTGCCTCGTCTACTAAGACTGTTGCGTCCGGGGTGAACTGCGCTGACGCATCACCCGCATCTACGGTCTCCGCTGAGCTGACCGCTCGCTCCCATTCCAGTTCCGGTACAATATAGTGATAGTTGGTATCAAACCATTTGGTCATGGAGGACGGCTCTATATCGCCGCTGGTGCCGGTAGTTCCCCGAGCAATTGCAAACTCCAGGTCATGGCGGAACGCACTCGTGAGGACTTTGCTATCCTTGAACCTGTTTGGGATTACCCCAAGGACAAGGCTCATTTGCAGCACATGGTCATAGAACGGTGCGTCCCCAACCGGAATGAACTCCACCCCCGCCTCGGCCTGTGTCTCCCAGCGTTCCTTGCGAACGGAGCGGGCCGTGGCAAGCAAGGTCTCTTTTTCTATATGCCCTTTCCAGTATCCCTCAATGGCAAATTTCATCTCGCGGTTACGCCCAATGCGTGGATATCCAAGATTATGAACGGTAATCATAGAGTGCCTCCGGAGTCCAAGGTAGCACTTGCAATTCATTACGAATAACGATATTTTCTCAGTATTCTATGAGACTTCGTCATGATTAAACGTGATCATTTGGAAATAGTTCTGGCCCTCCACCAAAGCGGAACACTCACGCGGGCGGCCGCAGCCCTCAATCTTAGCCAGTCGGCGCTATCTCACTCCATGCGACGCCTGGAGCAGCAGGCGGGTGTTGCCCTGTGGGAGCCGGACGGACGCCGCATTCGTCTTACGCAGGCAGGACAGTACCTTCGCAACGTTGCCGAGCGCCTGGTCCCACAGCTTGCCGACGCCGACAGAACCCTTGAAGGCTACGCCGCCGGACGGCGCGGCAGCTTACGCATAGGCATGGAGTGTCACCCGTGCTACGAATGGCTCCTGACACTCCTGCCAGCATTCCTTGAGGAGAACCCGGAGATTGAGGTCGATGTTGTTCAAGGACACCGCTTTTCGGGAATTGAGGCACTGAAAACGCATGAGATAGATTTGCTCATTACCCCGGATCCGCTGGTGATAGACGGACTCGAGTTCGAGGCTGTCTTCCCTTACGAGCTTCGACTCGCCGTAAGCACAAAACTCAAACTACCGGATGACCATGCCCACCAGAACGGATACCTAAGCGCCGTGGACTTCCTGGATCTTGACCTGCTCACCTATCCGGTTTCACGCGACCGGCTTGACCTTTTCACCGAGCTCCTTATACCTGCGGGAGTCGAACCACGCAGCACACGCCCGGTGGAGGCCACCGAGGTGATGCTGGAGTTGGTACGCGCAGGCCGCGGTGTCACAGCCCTTCCGGACTGGATGGTGGCTCGCCTTGGGGAGGAGGTGCAGAGTTTCGGGATTGGGCCAGGCGGAATACACAAGCGACTCGCCCTTGGGTTCCGCGCAGGAGCTCTGGAGCTCCCCTACATGCGGGCCTTTCTCGGGCTGGCAACTCAGAACGGCCGCGCAGCTGCCACAGATTAGCGCAGCGGCCTCAGTATAGCGCAGATTAGCCCTGTGCCGCCTCGTAGATCCTGTCTATCATCTCCTGGTTGGCGCGGGAGAACTCAAGCGTGCAGGGAAAAGCCTCGCCCTCAAGCACCGCGCGGTTGAAGGCGTTAATTTGCCGCAGGTACTGGTGTGAGTTGAGGAAGCGCTTGGTGGTCTCGGTGCCGTCACCTCGTCGGAGCACCACTGTCTCACCGTCGTACAAACCGGCGTTGAAGGGTGCGATCACCCGCAGGAATCCATCAGTGCCGTGAAACACCATTTCCTGTCGTGCCCCAAGACGCATGGAACAGTAGAACTGCAGCGAGAAGTCCGGGAAACGCGATAGTACTGTTGCGCCCGCGTCAATTCCACGCTCCCACTCAATACTCGCCTGCACCTCTACCGGTTCCTGCTCGGTAACAAAGCGTGTCACCACGGAAGGATACACACCAATATCGCGCAAGGCACCCCCGCCAGCGTCGGCGCGGTTGCGAATGTTGTCCGGTTGTGCTGCGTTGTTAAAGGAAAAGGCGCCCTGCACAAACTGCAGCTGGCCAATTGCCCCATTGCGCACCTGCTCCCGCACGTACAGCCACTGCGGATGGTGGGTGACCATAAACGCCTCGGCCGCCACCAAGCCCGTCGAATCACGGGCAGCAATAAGGCGGTCTATCTCGGCAGCGTTCAGCGCAATTGGCTTTTCACACAACACGTGCTTGCCCGCCTTCAGTGCGCGCTCGCTCCA
>SLAA01000246.1 GCA_007127105.1 Spirochaetales bacterium
CGCGCTCCCATGAGCGGGACGGTGGTTTCGGAGCTTGTTCAGGTCGGCTCCCGGGTTTCAGCACAAACGCCTGTCATGCGTATAACCACGACTGAACACCTGGAAGTTGTCACGCATATTCCGGAACGCTACATAAGCCAGATTGCGCGCGGCAGTCGGGCCATGGTGATCATTGAGGCCTATCCAAACTGCGATCCAGTCCTCGCCCGGATCCACCAACTAAGCCCAACCCTTGAACCTCGCAGCCGCAGCCTTGAGGCGATACTTGAGTTCGACAGGCCCGAAACTCTACCGGCGGGAGTCCGCCCGGGTATGTTCGTTCGCCTGCGTGTGGTAACCAATGACTCACCGCAAGCCTTGGTGGTTCCGCAGACTGCAGTGCTGCGACGCGACTCCGGCCCGGCTGTCTATGTTGTGGACCGCGAGACTGAAGTTGCCGAACTCCGCCCGGTGCGGCTCGGGATAAAGACTAACGGTGGAGCAGAGGTGGTGGACGGTGTAGAAGCCGGTGAGGCGGTAGTAGTACGCGGCCAGAATATGCTGCGCGATAACACGGTGGTTCGGGTACTAGAACAAGAGCACCTGGCGCAGGGGGAGAACTAACATGGTACATGCAATTGTAAACCGCCCTACTACCTTCTTTGTTGGTTTTGCCTTGTTGGTTGGCTTCGGACTCTACACTGCCACCGAACTCCCGGTGGACCTGTTTCCAAAAATTGAACCCGCCGTAATGATGATCAGCACTCGTTATGAAAATGCTGGCCCGGAGGAGGTGGAACGCAGCATTACCCGTCCGCTGGAGTCGGCCTTAAGTAATGTATCTAACCTTCGACGCATGAGTTCCACCACTACCCACGGAAACAGTAGCATAGTGGTAGAGTTCAACTGGGGAACCAACATGGATGAAGCTGGCAACGAGGTTCGCGACCGCATTGACCATATTCGGCCCCTTCTCCCAGACGATGCTGGCAGCCCAAGCATGTTCAAGTTTGACCCTGCCCTCATTCCACTCATGGAACTGCGCCTGGTTGGTGAGCGCTCGACCGAGGAACTCCGCGCTATTGCAGAGAACAGCGTTCAGCCACGCCTTGAACAGATACCGGGCGTTGCGCAGACCTTTGTACAGGGTGGCCGAGACACCGTTATCCGGGTGGACATTCCACGCAGCAGGCTTGACAGTTACCAGCTGAGTTTTACCGAGATCTCACAGGCATTGAGTGCGCAGAACCTTAATCTGAGTGCCGGAACCCTGGCGGAGGGCGAGCTTGAGTACCTCGTCCAGTCCTCTGGAGAGTTTCGAACCCTTGAGGAAATAGAACGCGCGGTACTAGCTGAACGAGGTGGTGTTCCGGTGCGGCTTGGAGACCTGGGCGATGTCGCTGAGGGCTACCGGCGAGAGCGAAACCGCGTGTACATTAACGGTGAGCCGAGTGTCTACATCGCGGTGCGCAAACAGAGTGACGCCAACTCCATTCAGGCAGCGGACGCTGTGCATGCGGGGCTGCGGACAATTAACTCCGAACTCCCGCCCGGTGTGTGCTTGTCGGTCATATCCGACACCACAGAAATCATTCGCAGGTCGGTTGCTACCGTAACCGGACAGGCCGCCGCAGGAGCGCTCCTTGCGGTACTTATTCTGTTCGTATTTCTCCGGAGTCTCACCTCTACCTTGGTGGTTGCGCTTGCCATTCCGACATCAATTCTCATTACTCTTACCGTCATGCGCTTTGCCGGACTCACACTGAACATTATGACGCTAGCGGGGCTGGCACTTGGGGTGGGGCTTCTGGTAGATAACTCTATTGTTATTCTGGAGAACATTTACCGCCACCGCGAGAAGGGTGTCAAGCTCAGACCTGCTGCCATACGGGGAACCCGGGAAATGGTGGGCGCCATAACTGCGGCGACCTTAACCACGGTGTCGGTCTTTCTGCCCTTGACCCTGTTTCGAAGGCAACTGGAACTCGCGGGACAACTGTTTTCCGGGCTGGCCTTTACCGTTGTTATTTCCCTGGTATCCTCGCTTGTGGTCGCAGTCTGTCTGGTACCGGTTCTGTCGAGCCACTTCCTGCCACTGCGGACAACTCGCCAACGACCGCTCCATGGTTTCGGCTGCAGGCTTAATGACAGACTAAGTGAGCTGTTTCTTGCCCTTGAGTCGGTCTATACCACTGCCCTGCTCTCGGTCATGCGGCACAAGGTACTTACCGTACTCAGTGTTGCTGCACTTTTTGCTGGCAGCCTAAGTCTGATGCCACGCCTTGGGTTTGAGTTGTTCCCTGCCCAGGAGCAGGACAACGTGCAGTTGCGAGTTCGCATGCCGCTGGGCACCCGACTTGATGTGACCGAGCAGATGCTGTTTGAACTGGAGGAGCTCATACAGTCTGAAGTGGCGGGGTACAAGGACCTGGTTGTGCGCGCAGGTGACGGTGACCTCTTTGCCGCGGGTGCCCCACACACCGGCAGGGTCTCAATTCTTCTCCCCGAGTATGAACACCGAATTGAGTCGGCGGCCGAGATACAGGCACGACTGCGCCCCCACTTTGACCGGTTTCCCGGAGTTGAGTTGAGCTTTGGTGGAGGTGGCTTTCTGGGCGGAAATGGTAGCCTGGGAGGTGGGCCAGCCATTGATATAGGCATTCGGAGTAACGACGCCGAGGAAGCGCGTAGAGTTGCGGAGTCTATTCGCGATCTGCTTGAGCACCAGGTGCCGGAGGTTGTAGATCCACAAACGAACGTGAGCGACGGATTGCCACAGGTCGATATACGAGTTGACCGCGAGCGTGCCTATGCCCTGGGTCTCACCATGACCACCGTCGGCCGTGAGATTCGTGCCAACCTCGACGGCCTGAGCGCCTCACGCTTTCGCCGGGCTGGCAACGAGTACGACATTGTCCTCATGCTAGATGAGTCGGACCGGCAACAGGTGCCAGATCTCAACCGCATTTTCGTAACGAACAACCGCGGTGAGAGGGTGCCGCTCTCAAGCTTTGCTTCCTATGAGCGAACTACCGGGCCAACAACCATTCACCGCGCCGGGCAGGCTCGTGAGATACGAGTACAGGCAGGTCTTGTGCCTGGCGCACAGATCAGCGAGATAGAGCCGCGCATTCGCTCTCTCATTCATGAACAGGTGCGCCCCGGGGATGGAGTTGTGCTTCGCTTTGAGGGCGATTATGCAGACATGCAGCGCTATGGAAAGGTGTTCATTGCCGTTATTGTGGTGGCGGTGCTGTTGGTCTTTGGGGTCATGGCCGCGCAGTTTGAGTCTTTCAGTGACCCCTTTATCATATTCTTCACGATACCGCTCACCCTCATTGGGGTCATTGTCATTCACTTTGTGCTGGGCATAGCCCTCAGCCTTTTTAGTGCAGTAGGCTTTGTCATGTTGCTGGGCATTGTCGTGAACAACGGAATAGTGCTGGTGGACTACACCAAGCTGCTGCGCCGTCGTGGCATGCAGCTCAGTGAGGCCTGTGTCGCGGCGGCAGCCAACCGCCTTCGCCCCATTCTCATGACCAACCTCACCACCGTGCTGGGATTGGCTCCACTGGCATTCTTTCCCGGCGAGGGTTCGGAGTTGGTGCAACCCATTGGGGTTACCGTTATTGGCGGCCTCACAACCAGCTCGCTGCTCACCCTCTTTTTCGTTCCGTTGCTCTACCTCGCTCTCAATACTCATACAGAAAAATGGGCCGCCGCCCGTGCGGCAAGGCTGGAGGAACTGTGTGGGCTGACGCCGAAGGTGGCGTCAGCACCGTGAGTACCGGAATAGCGGACGGATCTCGCGCGGATCTCAGGCTACCGTTAATGAGCCTTGGCAGAAACAGCGCCGGTGGAGGCCAACTCCTGGAGATCTGCGTTAAGCTGGGCAAAGATGTAAACCGGTGCGCAACCGGGATAGTAGGTCACCGACTTTGCCAGTTTTGTTGCTTCTCTTACCTTGTCGGCACTGGGAAAGTACTCCCAGCAGTCGCCCACCACAAAAACGTTTTTGTCACGAGCATCTTCGGGTAGAAAATCTGGTAGCCCGCCCGCGAGCACCGCAACCTCACCACGTTTCTTGAGAAAGTCTTCCATGACAATGCCGCTGTTCTTAAAGGAGTCCAATGCTCCGCGCACATTTACGTAACAACCCGGGCAGGTTTGCTGGGCACAGACCGTGAGCCCTTTATACATGCCAATGGGATCATCATTTGCACGGAGAAAAATCTTCTGCACCGAGGCTATGCTCTCACCCACTACCTCAATCCTGGTGAGATCCATTTCGCCAAGCTCGTCGGTGCCAGCACACCGAATGGCCGGAATCTCTATTGGTTGAAATCCCATAATGTTCGCCGTTACCGCGTCGGTAGCAACCGTGTCGGTGCCAGCAATAATGAGGTTCATCTCGGTTGGGGTGCCAGCATGTGGGCCCTGGCCTTCCATTCCAATAATAGCATCTACAATGGTGAGGTCGGCCTGGCGTATGCGGTAGAGGTCCGCCATTTTTTGGCCCAGTTCAATGCGGTGCGCGCCCTGTTGTTGGCCGCTCGGGTGCACGTTGGGAATAATACCGTTCCAGTTCTTCAGGCCAAGCGTCACGGTGCCAGCCAGATGCACCTTCATTTTGGGCAGGTTAATGACGACATCGGCATCCAGTACCGGTTTAAAGACCTCGGCCGTTCGAAAGACCTTGGCGCCTGGTATATCGACCTTGACTACATCACCCTCATCAAAGTACATGACCTTGTCGGCACCACCCCGTACTGCTGCCTCTTCCATTCCGGAGGCTGCAAATGCGGGTTTGGCGCGTCCGACATGCATGCCAAGTGAGGGATTGTCGCCCACCCAGATCTCGGAGGCCTGCGAGTTCTCCTTGAAGTACGAAACCACAGCCTCCAAGACACGAGGGTCTACCACTGCGTGGCTTTCCGGAGGGGCCTGAAAGGCCAGGTTCGGCTTAATGAGAACGGTCTGTCCGGGCTTAATGATGGCATCTGGTGAGCCAATAGCCAGCTCCACAGCCTTAGCGACTGCCGCCTTAATTTTTACTACATCGTCCTCAATGCGAACGAACTTACCGCCCATGAAGGAAGCATTACCTTCCAGCCCACCGCTTTTTACAACAGATACCTTTGGTTTTCCCATAAAATCCCCCTGAGGTTTTTTGCGAAACTCTATCAGTTGTCCCTGTACTGTAACTCTCACCCCACCCCAAGCTTTTGTCAAGAAAACCTTTACAAACGTTCATTTCTCCGCTTAGGATGAGCCGTGAGGAGGCGCCGGTGCCATACCCTATGGAGTGGATTGATTTAGGACGGGTCAACTACGAGCCTGCCTTTGAACTACAGCTCCGGCTCCATGCTCTGCGCCGTGCCGACGAGATTGCCGACACCATTCTGATACAGGAAAACCCACCGGTTATCACCCTTGGACGCTCCGCCTCGGAGGCCAACATTCTTGCACCCCGCAAGGAACTGCAGGCCACAGGTGTAGCGGTAATTGAGGTCAGCCGCGGGGGCGATGTAAGCTATCATGGGCCGGGGCAGTTGGTGGTTTCCGCCATCATGCGTCTGCGCGACCGGGTAGCGAGCATTCACGAGTATTTGCGACTCATTGAGCAGGTGGCCATTAACCTCGTTGCCGAGTACGGGATACAGGCTGAGCGGATCCCGGGTGCAAGCGGGGTGTGGACTCAGGACAAAAAAATAGCGGCGGTCGGCATAGCAATTAGCCATGGGGTAACACTGCATGGGCTGGCGGTCAATGTGGATCCGGATTTGTCCCACTTTGAGCTCATTAGGCCTTGTGGGCTGGAGAATACCGGAGTTACCTCCATTGCAGCTCTGACCGGGAGCAAGCCAGGTTTGCCGGATGTGAGAGACAGACTGCTGCACGAGTTTGGGCAGGTCTTTGAAAGCCCGGTACGCGCCTCAGGTGTCGATGTAGCGGAGCTTATGCGCAGGTCCAAGGAGTAAAAAGATGTTAGTAGATGTAACCGTACCTCAGTTTGCAGAAGGGGCTACCAGGATCAAGCTCAACCGCTGGCTCTGTGCCGTGGGTGATACAGTAGCTGAGGCCCAGGAAATTGCCGAGGCAACCACCGACAAGATTGCAGTATCTATAGAGGCGCCTTGTTCCGGTACACTCCATGAGATTGTTGTTGAGCCCGGCGAGGCCGTGGCGGTTGGCCAGACAATAGGCCGCATTGATCAGGCATAAGCACGGCCTCGCTTCTGCGCTGAAGGTTACTCGGAACTCAGCTTCTCAACGCGCACCTTGCTGAGCGTTTGATCCACGACCTCTCGCCCGGGTATTCCTGGGCCGGTGTGGCTCAACGCCGTAGAGGAAAAAGCCGCTCCCAACCTGCCAGCCTCGGCTATGTCCAGGTTGCTGCTGAGTCCAGCCAGGATTCCTGCCACCATGGCATCACCTGCACCGACCGTACTCTTAACCTGTACCTTAAGCGGGTAAATGCGCACCGCGCTCCCAGCATCCTGAATGAGAGCACCCTGCTCACCCATTGATACAGCAACAATTGCCACACCCTGGGCCGTGAGCTTGCCCGCCTCCTGGGAAATGTCCGCCAAACTCGAAAGCGTACGCCCGGCAAACTCTTCCAGCTCGTGAATATTCGGCTTAATGAGGTCGGGTACTGCACCCATAGCTGCACGCAGTGGCTCCCCACTTGTGTCGAGCGCAACCTTGCACCCCAGGCCGTGCAGTAGTTCTATCAATTCCGCGTATATCGTGACCCTCACCCCCGGAGGGAGGCTCCCGGTGAGTACCACCCAGTTGGCGTTGCGGGCGGTTTCACGCACCCGGTCGAAGAGCTGCTCAAGCTCAGCGCCGGTGGGCGTAAGTCCCGGATAGTTAATGTCGGTCGTAGCGCCGGAGACCGGGTCTATGATCTTGATTCCGGTACGTGTAACTCCCGGGATGCGAAGGAAGCGGTCCTGTATGCCTTTTTCGGTAAAGTGGCTCCTGAACAACTGGTCGTTTTCCTCTCCAAGAAAGCCGGTGGTACTTACCTCCACCCCATAGTCCGCGAGCGCAGACGCCACGTTAATGCCCTTTCCACCCGGACTTCGAACTATGCTCGCTACCCTGTTCACCGTTCCTGCGGCAAAGGACGGAATTTCCACCGTTTCATCAATTGCTGGATTTATTGTCACCGTTACTATCATTGCTGTGCCTTTTCCTCTTAGTGTGTAATCGATTACATACCCTCGTAGCTTAGGCGGAGGCGGAGGCGCTGTCAAGTGAATTATGCGCAGGAGGTCGATGTTGGAGCTGCCTCTGCGGTGCATTGCAACCTTGCATGCCGGTAGCGAATGGGGTAGTCTTTTTCCGAAGGGAGGAACACCATAGCCACTATAAAGCAAGTCGCCGAGGCCGCTGGGGTCTCCACCGCTACCGTCTCCCGTGTTCTTTCCAACACTGGCTATGCGCGCGAAGAGACTCGTTCACGAGTGTTCAAGGCGGTGGCCGAGCTTGGATACCGGCCAAATAACGTAGCCCGAAACCTCAGGGTGCGTCGCACCAACGTCATTGCACTCGTTGTGGCAGATATACAGAACCCCTACTTTTCTGCTGTCGGCAAAGCTGTTCAGGATCTGGCCTACTCCTACGGCATGCAGGTTATTCTTTGCAATACCGACGAAGACCTGGAGAAGGAACAGCAGTACTTAGATGTACTCAAGGCCGACAATGCTGCCGGTATCATTATTGCGCCCACTCACCAGTCGACCGAGAGCTTCCGCTACCTTGCGGAGCTACAGCTGCCGACCGTGGTTATAGACCGGAGCTTTCGCAACATCGATCTTGTACTGAACATGGACAACGTGGTTATTGACAACCGTAGCGCGGCAACCGAGCTTGGTTTGCACCTCCTTGGACGCCAACGGAAGCGCCTTGCAGGCATTTTTGGCTACGGAAGTACCACCGGCCGTGAGCGCTACCAAGGCGTTATGGATGCGCATAAGCAGGCGGGAGTCACACCCGAGGCGGATCTCTTTCGTTTTGTCGCTGCCAGGGAGCTGGTAGGATATACGACCTGTATCGAGCTGCTTGAAAGACCGGATCCTCCGGATGCTTTTGTGGCAAGTAACGGCTTACTGGCCGCTGGTGCCTACCGCGCTCTAAAGGAACGGCGGATCGATATCCCACATCAGCTCGCATTTGCAAGCTTTGACGACACTCTCTGGACGCCCATGGTAAGTCCGGCGGTTACGGTAGTACGGCAACCAACTACCGAAATTGGCCGTGTTGCGGTAGAACTCTTGCTCAAGCGTATTCAGGACCCGGAACTCGAAGGCAGTGAGACGGTACTCAAGAGCGAGCTGGTGGTGAGGGACTCGACCTGATCCGTAACTGTCTCGGTTTCCGAAAGAAACACCTCGATCCACTCCGCGCTCTCAGCTGGCGCCTCCTCCATAGGAACATGACCCACCCCAGAAAGCACGATAAGTCGTGAGTCGGGTATATCACGCTGAAAGCGCAATGCGTGATCCATGGGAATCCAGTGATCTCGTTCACCCCACAGAATGAGCGCAGGTACGCGGATGGAGGATATGACGTGGGAGTTGTCGTGAACTGGTGAACGCAACAGCCGTGCAAGCACCGCACTGCGATTACCCTCACGCCGGAGCAGTTGATAGTAGCGAGTGACAAGTTCCTCGGTAATGCGGGCCGCATCACCAAAGGCCGACCTTAAGTTCCAACGGAACAGAAATCGAGGTGTAAACCGCGTGAGAGGAAGGGCCATAAGATCCATGTTCGCTACCGCCCGTACATACCGAAAAAGCACCGGCGGGGGGCTGGAGAACTCGTTGTATCCGGAGGCCCCACCAATGAGCAGCAGCGATGCCGTTTGCTCAGGATAGGTGGCAGCATAGGACCATGCAATTTGCCCGCCCAGGCTGTTGCCCCCTACGTGTATCTGCGCGTTCGGTGAATCAAAAGCCTGGATTCGCTGCAGAAACAGGCTGAGCACCTCTACGCTGCGCTCCATAGAGTAGTCGCCGCTGGGATCGGGTCCGGTGAGGCCAAAACCAGGAAGATCTACAGAGATTACTCGCCTCTCATCTCCGAGCTGCTCTACCAAAGCCTCCCAGGTATGCAGTGAGGAAAACGCGCCGTGGAGCAGAACCAGCGGACTGGTGCCAGCTGGCCCCTGGTCTCTATAGTGAATGTCCATGCCAGCGACCGAAACGAAACGTGAGGGCAACGGTGCATACACATCCTTCAGGCGGTCAACCGCAATTTCGCTCCTGAAGAACCCAGCGCCAACAAGGAGAAGAATAGTGAGAATGATGAGCGCACAACGTCGCAGATGCTTCATGACCAGGACACTGTACCCGGAGAATGAAATCTCAATCAAGTCTCTGCAGATAATAGACCGGGTCCAACCTCGGGGTACGATACTTGAGTTCATGGTACGCCCAGGGTTCCATCACAACAACCTGCTCTGCCTGCGAGAGTTGAATGTACTCGACAGCATCCTCAAATATCGCCCTCGTGCAGCTCTCGGGAAACTCAAATAACAGATGTTCGGCACAGATTGGCTTTTGCCGCAACGTGACCTTGTTGACCCGACCGGGAGCCTTGAGCAGCGGCTCTGACTCCTCTGACATTGGATGCTGGTATTCCTGTTCGTTTGGTACCAGGACATTGATCTTATCCGACTGTCCAAGATAGCGGGTGCGAAAGCTTCCTGCATACAGGTAGCTTGGACGCTCGATCCGCAGGCGTGATGCCATATCTAGTACACTGATACACTCGATATCATGTGTCAAACCCAGCTTTGGATAGAACACCTGGAACAAGTACTCACTCCTTCCGGAAAGCGTTATGAGCCGGGTTACGCCAGCCTTCTGCAGACCGGAAATGAGCGAACGAGCGTGCGCAATGCCTTCGTCAATAAGTCCATACACGAACAACTCCCAGCCGTCGTAGAAAACTTCAAGTTCCCTTCGCAAACCTTGCTTTTTTCCAAGGAGAAACTGCGCCAATGCTGGTGCCGTGTCGCTTGCATACATGCAGGTCGCGTCATCTAGGAAGAGAGCTGTGTTGTTCGCCTCTCCGAGACCTTGCGATCCGCCGAAAGCGGTATCAAAGGCGTTTTGCCAGGTTTCGCACGACTGTGCGATATCTAGAATGTGACCTTCTTGAGAACCCAGAACTCGCTGCAACCGCTCGGCTGCTCCGGTATTTACACCATTCTTGAGCATGAGTTCACGGGACAAGAGCATGCAGTCGGTATACTCCTCAGGACTCTCTCCAAAACATTGCCAGCGCTCTCCCTGCCGGGAGAGAATGGAACGCAACAGTATGGATCCCACCGACTCACTAGCTGTGAGTTCACCTTTATGGACAGCCCGGGCAAGCTGGAGTTTGCGTGAAGGATAGTCCTGCATTGAATGGGTTGAACGGAACTCCGGGCAGTAACAGGCACCCTGATCCATGTGAACAACCTGCCTGTCGAGCGCTTCGGCATAGTGGTCAAGTGAAAACTGTCTCATAGCCCGAGCACTCCTCTATTGATAAGTCCGTGCGGATCCAAATGGTTTTTCAGCCCGCGCATAATTTCTACACCGGCTTGACCATGTTCTAACGCAAGGTAGGCCGCCTTCGCGGTACCCACTCCATGATGATGAGAAACGTTTCCGCCCGCGGCAAGACTCGTCTTAATTGCCAGGTCCAGACAGCGCTGATACAGCTCGGCTGCTGTGCTGTGGTCACCCTCAACCTTGGCATGGAAAATAACGTACACGCTTGCCCCGGTGTGATAGAAATGTGAGAAATGGCAATGTACTTCGCGGCATAAGGGCAGTAGAGCTGCTCGCATCTGCTCATAGACTGCCTCGATCTTGTCCCAGGGTGCTGCGACCTCAACCGCGTCGGCCGTTCCCCCTGCTTGCAGGTCGTAGTCCAGCATTCGTTTGGTACTGAAACGGGTCTCAAACCAGTTCAGCCCGCCGTACTCACCATGCGCCTCGGCTCCGTTCTCTGCACAGATCCCGGCACATATGCGCTGCTCAAGCGCAACCATCTCGTCCAGTCCTTCGTAGCCCAGAATGAGAAGAGCTCGACCCTGCGGATATCCAAGGGCCTCCAGTTTGTGGGCCGCCTCATCCTCGTCGTAGAGACGCACCACCGGCGGATGAATCCCTTTACGCATAAACAGTCGCACCGCTTCAAGACCGTCATGCGTGCAGCGAAAGGTGTAGGCCTCAAACAAGCGCTTTTCGGCCTTGGGGTAGATCTTCATCTCCACCTTGGTCACAATCCCATACACTCCCTCGCTGCCAAGAAAGATCTCCTTCAGCTCCGGGCCAGTTGAACGTGCCGGGGCGCGGTGTGTTTGCAGGAGTTGTCCGTCGGGAAGAGCAACCTCAAGGGAGTTGACCATATCGTTCATTTTGCCGTACTTCGTTGAGAAGGTGCCGATAGCGCGGGTTGCAACCATTCCACCAAGCACTGCGCTCTGGTAGGACTGGGGATAGTGACCGCAGGTATATCCTTCCCTGTTCAGCAGGTTTTCGAACTCCGCACCGGTTAAGCCAGCACCGCCGGTGGCGGTACAGTTCTGGTGATGAATCTCAAAGGACCGCAGAAGCTTCACGTCTACCATCACCTCGCCTTCGCGTGGAATGGAACCACCCACAATGCCAGAACCGCCACCATATGGGATAAGCGGCACGCGATGCCGCTGCGATAGAGCAAGGATCTGCCCTACCTCCTCCGAGTTTTTCGGACGAAGCACTGCCGAGGGAAGGTAGGGATAGGGTCCCTGAAGCAGCCACTTGTACTCGACTGGGTAGCATCCATGCGCGTACAGGAGACGGTCTTCAGGCCTGTGCAAAACCTCAAGTCCAGGAATCTTGGTGTTCAGTTCGTGAAAGAACTGTTCATGTTGTACCACTTTCTGCCTCTTTCTCGTCTGATTGCATGTGTGTTCGTGACTCAAGCCTGGAGTCAAGGATATAACTTCCAGCGCCCTTTTTGGTAACCTCGCTCGGATCAATGTGCAGCTCACGTGCAAGAATACCGAGCACCCGAGGGCCACAGAACCCGCCCTGACAGCGCCCCATTCCTGCTCTTGTCCGTCGCTTTACCGCGTCCATGGTATGCGCCGGTATCACTCCATGTACTGCCTCTACTACCTCGGCCTCGGTCACGGTCTCGCATCTACATACCACATGACCAAACTGAGCATTCTCCCTCCAAAGCTCAGCCTGCTGCTGCGGTGTAGCGTGTCGAAAGGTACGCGCGGCTCGTCGTTGTCGTACCGCTTTAGGTCGCCGCATAAGCCCCGGTTCAAGCTCTTGAAATATCTGGACTACCCGCTCGGCAATGGCCGGAGCCGAGGCAAGACCTGGGGATTGTATACCCGCAACATGCACGATACCTGCGGCGTTCCAAGACGGCCGAATGACAAAATCCTCGGTGTAGGTGCAGGCGCGCACGCCGCTGAAATAGGTAATCATTGAGTTGAGCTCAACTCCGGCGGCAAGTCGCTGCCCCTTAGACAGCACAAACTCAAAGTCACGAGCCTCGACCGAGACATCTTCTCTATCCGCAACCTCCCAGGCAGAAGGCCCCCACAGCGGGTTGCCCTCGGGCGTCTGCATAGGCCCACCACCTTTGGTATGTCCCTTGGGTGCAGTGCCAAGGAAGCTCCGAAGGCGATCCCTGTGGATTCTATCAAAGATCGCCAACATCCCCTTGCGGGGGTGAATAGTAAAACTCTTGTCGCCTACCATGCGAGCCACTATGTCGGCATAAACCCCTGCAGCGTTCACCACATAACGACAGCGGAGTACTCCATGGCTGCTTATGACGCTCCACGACTGACCATCCTGTTCCAACCCCAGCACCTCGGTGTTCAGCATGAACTGAGCACCGTTCGCGACTGCATTCTCGGCTAAGGCCAGGCTAAGGTCGTAGGGTTCGACATAGGCCGCGCTTGGTGTCCACAACGCAGCAGTTGCGTCCGGGCTAATGGCGGGCTCAATAGCCCGCGCCTGTTCGCCGCTGAGCAACTCTATTCCGGGTACCCCGTTCCTGACACCTCGCTCATAGTAGCGCTCCAGATACTCCAGGTCTTCGTCGTCAAATCCAAGGACAAAGGAGCCGGTGCGTTCCAGTGAGAACTCGAGCTCCTCTGCCCACTGGGTATACATGAAGTTTCCACGCACGTTCAACAAGGCCTTAAGGCTGCCCGGCTTGGAGTCGTAACCGGAATGCACCATGCCGTTGTTGCCCTTTGTTGTGCCTTCACAGATGTCGGACGCTCGCTCAAGCACTACAGTATTCAGCTTAAACTGCGACAACTCACGCGCAACCGCACAGCCGGTGACGCCAGCTCCAATTATTACGACATCGGTCTCACAGATACTCCCCTTGGAACGCCCAGCTGCAACTCGTGCCGCGCCTGGGGGTCCCACAGGCTCTACACCGGGAGTGCGTAGGTTGTTACACACTCCCTGCACACCTTGAACTCCAGCAGCCAGGTGGCCGACGCGCACTACATCGTCCCAGCTCTGCACCTGACCGCTGAGCTCGATAACACCATGGTCAAGTAGAGCCGCCCGGATCAGCTGCGGACTCAGATCCGGGTTACTCTCAAGTACTTTTTCGAATGCTTCGATTACGCCTGCCGTATCCACTTCTGTGACCGTTTCACCGCCTCACACCATGAGGTGTAGAGGGTTGTGCGAGTGGCTGCATCTATACTGGGAGTGAAGGTCTTCTCGATTTCAAAGCTGGTTTCAAAATCGCTCTCTTTCCAGAATCCGGTAGCCAGCCCGGCCATTTGCGCCGCACCAAGACTTGTGGCCTCTACAGATGCGGGGCGCTCAATAGTTGCATTGAGATAGTCGGCAAACATCTGGGCAAGGAGATCATTCCGTGATGCTCCTCCGTCAATGTTCAGCAACTTAAGCGGCACGCCGGTATCGGTTGCAATGGCATCAACAATGTCTTTAATACTAAAGGCTATGGCTTCCAGGGTTGCGCGCACAAGGTGCGCCTTCTTGGTACCACGAGTAATACCAATGATCGTGCCGCGCGCAAACGGGTCGTGGTACGGTGCAGAAAGTCCGCTGAGAGCCGGAACAAACACGACCCCGTTGGAGTCCGGAACACTGCGAGCCAAGGCCTCGGTCTCGCCAGACTCTTTAATGACTTCCAGCCCGTCACGGAGCCACTGTATTGCCGACCCTGTCACAGGTGCATACCCTTCAATGGCGTAGGTGATCTTGTCGCCAATCTTCCAGGCGATCACGGTGTTGACACCGGCATCCGATACGACGCAGTTCTCACCAATATTGACGTCCAGGAAGCTCCCTGTTCCGTTGGTGCATTTTGCTTTTCCCGCAGTGCGGCAACCTTGTGCGTAAAGAGCTGCATGCTGGTCAGCAATAACGCCGGTAATGGGTATCTCTGCGCCGAAAAGAGTCGTGCTGCCATAGTCACCCGAGTCGTTGCGAATTTCGGGAAGCAGCGAGAGCGGCACGCCGAGATGCTCAAGGAACTCTGTGTACCATTCACCAGTTGAGAGATCCAAACTCCCCATCACTGAGGCATTTGAGTAACTGACGGCATGTGTTCTGCCTTCGGTCAGTTTCCAGACCAACCAGGTGTCTATGGTACCGGCAAGCGCCTCCCCGGTTTTGAGTTTCGCTTGCACCTCCGCGACATTCTCAACGAGCCATTTAAGCATGAGCGACGAGTAGACCGGAGCTACGGTCCAACCGGTGGCCTTGCGAGCCTTCTCTCCCCACGGGCTCTCATTGAGACGCCGACACTCCTCGGCAGTCCGGTTATCCTGCCAGACGATAGCCTTGGAGAGCGGCTCCCCGGTCGTCTTATCCCAAATGACCGTGGTAGCACGCTGGTTGGTAATGCCAATGGAGTCGATCTCGGAGGGCGAGGCGCCAGCCTCTTGTATTGCGTTACAACACATGCGAAGAGTCTTCTCCCAAATCTCGTTCGCATCATGCTCTACACGATCTTCACTCGGTGTGTACTGAGTGAACTCCTCATAACACTGCGCAGCAATCTTAAACTGCTGGTCAAAGAGCAAGGCTCTTGTACCGGTGGTCCCTTCATCAAGGACAAGAACATACTTACCCAAACCCGACCTCCTCATGGCCTCTTGTTTGAAAGAACATCCATGACTTTCATATAACTTTACTATGCGTTATATATATTTCATGGAACATTCTTCGAGAATAGACCGCTCTCAGGCGTATGTCAACGAATTTTGCTGAGGAGGACGTGTAGCGTGAACCGTAGGTTATATAAGCTCGATGTCGTGGAGTGCGGCGTACTTGCGATATTCTTCAGGAATCTCACCATCGTCAATGAAGCCAGTGAACTCTTTGAGGTCAGCCATTTTTGCCAGAGAAACTGCGTTGAATTTGCTGCTATCCGCAATTAAGTAGCTTCGCTCGGAAATCTCCAGAAGCACTCGGTTGCTACTGACTTCTTCAAGCGCCGGATGCGTGATTCCCTTCTTTATGCTTACGGCCGAAACCCCAAAAAAACAGATGTCTACATTGAAACGTCGAAGAAACTGCTCAGCGTCCCCGCCATGAAACGCTCCTGAAATGCTGCGCAGTTTTCCTCCAGGCACGTAGACATCGACAAAAGGCAGGCTCGAGGCCTTAACCAGCACGTTGAGTCCAAGGGTAATGACGTTCACCTTACTCAGCCCCTTGAGATGATCAAGAATGAGTTCGACCGTGGTTCCTGCGTTGAGTGCTATGGTGTCACCATCTCGCACCAGCGCCGCCGCTTTCTTGGCAATGATCTGCTTCTTGTCAAAGTTTGCAGCGCGCTTAATTTCCAGGTTGTTCTCTACAATGCGCCCGTAGTGGTGTGTCTCCTTCAGGTAGGCACCGCCGTAGGACAGCTGTATTCCATATTCGTCAGACAGGTACTTCAGGTCTCGGCGGATGGTTGCCTCGCCAACCTGATAGCGGTCCGCCAAGTCGCGGACGCGAACCGTACCTTCGCGCATGATCAGGTCAAGGAGCTCTTTCCTTCTGTCAATATGAAGCATTGGGTGACCTCGCATTCGCATGGTGAAACACAACACTGTACCCGGAGAACGAAATCTCGATCAAGTACGGTGCCAACTCGCCTTTTTCAGAAATGTTTGCTATTCTTGAATCAGCAGCGCGGTTTTCGATGTAGTCCTATGGTAGATACCCAGGCATCTACACAAGGACTTGAACGCATGGAGACTACCATGGAACTCTCGCATGAAACGTTAGAAAGCATTGGCCACTATGTGCGAAATAATCTCGGCTCCTGGTTGCGTGAGGTTACCACCGATCGCGATATTCAGCTATACGAACGAACTGTTCGTGTAGAGGAAGAACTCAAGGCGCAGCGAGACCTCATGCGCCAGGGCTTTGAGCTCACGGAAAAGCGCTTTGAGCAGATGGAGAGACGCTTTGAACAAGTGGATAAACGCTTTGAGCAGGTAGAGAAACGGTTCGAGCAAGTGGACAAGCGCTTTGAACAGGTAGAGAAACGGTTCGAGCAAGTGGATAGGCGCTTTGAGCAGGTAGACAAGCGCTTTGAAGAGTTGCGCGCAGATATGAACGCCCGCTTTCAAGACATGCACAGCTACAGTTCAAGATGGTTTGCCGTGATCAGCATTGTTCTTGCCGCCCTAACCATTGCCGTCACTGTGAGCAACTTTGTGGGCTAGATTAGAAACCGGATTCGCCTAAGTCCCAGCACCCTGCGCAGGATCCTTAGACGACAGACTGCGAGTAGTTTCCGGCTGCGACCTTCTCAAGCATCTCACGCAGCGCGCTCATACTCACAGGTTTTCCAAGGTATTCATCCATGCCCTCAGCCAGGAATCGCTGTTTGTCTCCGGGCAGCGTGTGCGCAGTCACCGCAATGATCGGAATGTGGCCCTGCTTCTGCCGGGTACGAATGGCACGTGTTGCCTCGAGTCCGGACATGATCGGCATCTGAATATCCATAAGAATGCAATCAAAAGACCGTTGTTCAAACTGGTTGACTGCTTCCTGGCCATCAGCCGCAACAACGACCTGGTGGCCTAGCTTAGTGAGCAAAGACTTCATCAACACCTGATTCATGCTGTCGTCCTCGGCAAGAAGAA
>SLAA01000254.1 GCA_007127105.1 Spirochaetales bacterium
CCTGAGGAAAAGATTGCCTTCATTCGTGAGAACATTGGGCCGGTATTCATGGCCGGTGCCGGAACCCTGTTTGGGGTGGCGCCGTCTGCTGAGTACATCGCCCAGGTCAAGAAGCTCATGGAGCAGCACCTTGGTGACAGTGAAGATCTGGACTTGGTGGAGAAGGCGGTTCCGCACAGTGTGACCACCAATATGGGCATGGAGCTTATGCAACTTGCCGAGCAGTACGACCTGAGCGGTCGCCAGCCGAGCGCGAATGATGAGGAGATCCAGCAGTTCCTGCGCGAATATGGGCACAAGAAGTCTATAGAGCTTGATCCGGGCACCCCTGCCTGGTCGGAACAACCCGGCTACATTTTGGATCTGGTGAGCTCCTCTATGGAGAACCAACGGTACAAGCAGGTGAAGGCCGAGTTTGAGCAGAACAGCCGCAATGCGGAGGCGGCCATTGAGCGCATTCACCAGCGCTTGCTTGATGCTGGCAGCCGGCGCGCGGCACACAAGGCCCGCAAATTGCTCAAGGACTTCCGGGAGATGTTTGGGGTCCGCGAGCAGTCCAAGTTTGTCATTACTCAGGGGCTGCAGTTGGTAAGGAACAGTCTGCATGATATCGGCACGGCGCTGCAGCAGTCCGGCCGCCTGGAGCAGAGTACCGATGTGTTCTTCCTCCGGCTGAGTGACCTGGAGTCTGACCGTGACCTCAGGCAACTTGCAGCAGAGAACCGTGAGGCGTACGCGCGCAACTCCCGGCTCAAGGCGCCGCGCTTGCTGACCAGTCTTGGCGAGGCGATCCATTCCGCCCAAATCACCAGCGACCGTGACGATGTTCTCTGCGGTGTGCCGGTTTCGCCGGGGAGCTACGAGGGCCGCGTCCGTGTCCTGCACAGGCCGGAACACGGTAGTAAGTTGCGGAGTGGTGAGATCCTGGTTACTACCGGCACCAACCCGGCCTGGACTCCACTGTTCCTGAAGATTGGAGCCCTGGTAATGGAGTGTGGTGGCCCTATCTCTCACGGTTCAGTTGTCGCTCGCGAGTACGGCGTACCGGCGGTATCCGGTGTGGCCGGAGCTACCGAGATTCTTCGCGACGGCCAGCTCATCCGCCTCAATGGTGAGACCGGTACCATTGAGCTGCTGGAGGACTGTAAGCTGAGGACTGTAAGCTGAGGACGGGCGCATGAACACGACAACTCACGCACGCGGAGCAAATCACACACGCAAAGCCGAACTGCTGCTGTATGCATCAATCCTGATTGCCATGGTGGCCTACGGCATGACCTTGCCGCTGTTCCCCTTCCTGCTGGAGTCCTTCGGCGGTCGTGGGCTGCACATGGGACTGCTGGTTGCCACCTACGGCGGCATGCAGTTGCTGTGCGCGCCGGTCTGGGGGCGCATGTCAGACCGCACCGGACGCAAGCCCATGCTGCTGCTTGGAATGTCCGGCCTGGCGGTCTCGTTGCTGGTGTTTGCCTTTGCCCGGAATCTTGGAATGCTGTACGCAGGCCAACTCATTATGGGCGGTCTGACCAGCGCACTCTTCCCGGTTGCCGCTGCGTATGTGACCGACATCAGCAGCAGCGAGCAGCGTGCCGGCGCCCTTGGCAAGATTGGCGCCGCAACCGGTCTTGGCATTGTCTTAGGGCCGGGGCTTGGGGGGCTGCTGGCATTTGACTCCCTAAGCCTGCCCTTCTTTATCAGCGCAGGGGCGGCGCTGCTTGTCTGCGGTTTTATGGTGCTTTTTCTGCCGGAAAGCCTGGGACAGGCGGAGCCGCAGGCGGCCGGCGGCAGGCAGTTTGGAGTTGCTGCAGCACTGCGCGCCCGGCGGAGTCCTATTGGGGTTGGTCTTCTTCTGTTGTTTGCGGTCTACTTTGGAAAATCACAGCTCTCCGGTATCTTCAGCCTGTTTAGCATGCAGAAGTTCGGCTACGGTACCGCCGAAATTGGCAGCCTGCTCATGATCATGGGGTTGGGATACGCGCTGGTGCAGGGCCTTCTGGTTGGGCCCCTCACCCGCCGCTTTGGGGTCAAAGCCATTATCAGTCTTTGCACCGCCGGTAGCGCTCTGGGCTTCTTAGCACTACTGTACGCCCCAAACTACGCAACCTTAGCAAGCGCACTGTGCCTGTTCATTGCCTGTAACGCTACGCTCAAGCCGGCGGTGCTGTCCTGGATCAGTCGCAACTCCGGCGGCCTCGGGCAGGGATCGGTCATGGGCTATGCCGATGTCTACATGAGCAGCGGCAGAATCATTGGGCCCATCTGGGCTGGCACCCTCTTTGACCTGCACATTGCCTTGCCGTTCATGAGCGGTTCCATCTTTTTTGGAGCTGTGCTTCTTGGGCTGCTACTCAGGCCCACGGCGCTACCTGAGCAGGCCTGTTAGACGCTATGGAAGCACCATACAGCGGAATACAAGGCACTTTCCGTGCTTGCATAGATGCGAACGTTATGTTTATATAACAATATGTGTGGAATAAATAACTGTATTCTATGGAGGATCAGGCCATGAAGAAGAGCTCACTCAGGTATCTTGGTCTCTTGGGTCTGGTGGGTCTCGCCGGGGTCATAACCGGGCAGCCGGGCTTGTTCGGCTTCTTTGGTTTCTTCGGTTTCTTTGCAGTTACGTTCCAGCAGCACGACGAACTGCTCCGCCGGAACCTTACCCGTGCAGGCCTCAACGGCTTCGTTGTGTCGCTAATAGGGCTTGCCGTTTCCATTGCCGTCGTTGCTGTGCTGCAGTCGCTTCAGGTGTTGGCGCTTATGGTAGGTGTGGTGTTTGCCCTGCAGGTACTCGTGTTTACCATCAGTCTGATAGTGTACGAGCGCGGCGGCACCAATGAATGAAGCAGTGCGGATGCACAACCGCATCAAGGAGCTGCGGGCCCGCCATGATTTTACCCAGGAAGAACTTGCCCGCCGTGTCGGTGTACGCCGAGAGACAATTGTGCACATTGAGAAAGGCCGCTACAACCTTTCGCTTCTGCTGGCGTGGCGAATCACTCGGGAGTTGGACACCACCCTGGATGAACTTTTCCAGTTTGAACCTGAATGAACCTGAAAAGGTAGGTCCGGGCGCCTGCCCCGACTACTGGGAATACCTTGTCCCACGGAGGTTGCATGACTGAATTACTGCACGTGAAACGGAACCCCTTATCTACGCTGTTTTTTGTCCTCTCGGCATGCGTGTTTCTTGTCGCACAACTGACTGATCCGGAGAAGCTTCGTTTCCTGGCCTTTGACGCGGCACATTGGCCGCAGCGCTGGTATGCACTTGTCACCTACGGTTTTGTACATGTCGACTGGAACCACATTATCGTCAACATGCTGCTACTGGGCTGGATCGGTACCTGGGTAGAGCGCATGGTAGGCTCCCGGCGTTTTCTTCTGATAGTACTCACGGCAATCACAGCAGGCGGCGTCAGTTTACTTGTCCGTCAAACAGCAGGAATTGGCTTCAGCGCCGCTGCTGCAGCACTCCTTTTCTACTACCACTTTGCATTTCCGTGGAAGCGTGAAATCCTGCGCATTCCTAATGTTGTAATTCCCCTTGCTGCGCTGATTATCTCGGTGGGGGCCGTTGTGTTTGGCTGGATGCCGACAGTCGGCCATGTTCCGCATCTCGCTGGCGCGGCTGTTGGCCTGCTGTTCCTTGCCCTGTTTAAGGGGAGCCACCGGCCCATCGAGGAGTAAACCGAGCGAGGTGTGCAACGTATGCGCTGGAGCGGATACTTGGCGGGCGAAGGCTGCGAATCGCCTCACGAGATTCTCAATGGCAATCCACCATGATTCAAGAGACAGTGCAGTTTGGGGAAATCGCTGAGTGTTTCCATCAGATGCGCTCCTCCCCAAAGATGCGCTCCACCTCCACCATAAGCCCGGGGAACCACACCGATTCAACCTGCCGTCCCTCAAGGGCGGTGCGGCTCTCCACCAGCTCGAAGTCCTGAAACGCGTGTACCGTGACCGAGCGGTTCACGGGGTCCACGATCCAGCACTCCTTGATCCCGCTCTCCATGTAGAGATCCACCTTCTTGATGCTGTCCTTGCTGCGCGAGGAGGGAGAGAGTATCTCAATTGCCAGATCCGGCACGCCCCAGTACTGGTCTTTCTCGTTCAAGTCCTTGCGGTAGTCGCAGATCACCACCAGATCCGGTTGCACCACATTCAGGTCATCCTCGTCCGGCTCCCGCTTTCTCCGCACCGGCTCCCGGACCAGGCGGATGTCGAAGGGGGCCAGCACCGGGGTGCAGGTGTCGGAGTTGCCAATGAAGTCCACCAGCAAGAGATGCAGTAACCCCAGGGTTTTCTGGTGACGGAACACCGGTGCCGCCAGCATGTACACCACCCCGTCTATCAGCTCGTACCGTTGCTCACTGTTCTCCGTCAGCTCAAGGAACTCACGATAGCTCACCCGGTTGGCGGTGCCCGCAGCGCTGCCGTTTGCTTCCTGACCCCCGCTGGCGCCACCCGCCGCAGCGGGATTGTCTGCATCACCTGGTTCTGCGGCGTACGCGACTTCCGGCTCCCGCACCTCCTCCTCCCGTGTATCATGCGGCCAGTGCACAAGCAGCGCCCGCTTTCTTCCGTTCCTGGTGATGATAATCTGCTCCTTCCGGCACAGATCCAGGTACTTACCGAAATTGTTCTGCATTTCCGTGGATGGCACTATCATTGGGGGCGGCTCCTTTTAGCTAATATACGCACAGAATACCGCAATATTAGGTACAATACAAGGGAGGCGTAGCAACAGATTCGGAAATTATTCGGTATATTAGCTAATCTGTATCAGGCTGGGCTGCGTAGAATCGTGGGCAATTTTGACCAAGGGCCCGGTGTATCTCAGTAATGAAACCGACAGGCAACGATAGTGACGGTGTCATTTGAAACGGTGTAGACCAGCCGGTGTTCGTCGCTGATGCGCCGGGACCAGTGACCTTGAAGCTGATGTCGCAACTGCTCCGGTTTACCGATACCTTCGAACGGGTCGCGCTGAACCGCCGTGATCAGCTCGTTAATCCGTCTCAGTACCCGTTTATCGTTTTTAAGCCAATACTGGTAGTCGTCCCAGGCATTTGGAGTAAAGGAGAGATTCATTGTTCAACAAGATCGCGGCGGATAGCGTTCCCGTCCCTGGCCTGTCGAATCGATTGTGCCAAATGGCGGGAGTTGGCCTCGGTTGACAAGAGGTGAGCCGTTTCCACGAGGCTGTTGTATTCATCGATCGACACCATGACTACGTTCTCGTTGTTTTTTCGGGCGACGATAATCGTCTCATGGTCTTCGTAGACACGATCGAGGTAGGATTTCAGGTTTTTCCGAAGATCAGAGAAGTTCACGGCGTTCATTACGTACTCCTTATGGTACAATATAACGTACTTCATCAATGCTTACAAGGTGAATGGGCACCCGGCAACCGCCTGGGTCACGCCTTGTCGCTTCCGCTCTCGTCGGATGGTCTCACCGATATCCGCCACCGACAAGACACGCTGGAGCGGTGCTTCTTGCATGTTCATGAATATTCCACACCATACCGGTCGTTTCCGCGATATTTTTTCATGTTCATGAAATGCGTGTCGTGGGTACTGCCGAAGGCCGCTCCGAACTTGAGAGCGCTTAGGTTAGAGGTGACATGGTGGTGGGTACAAGCCGCATCAGGTGCCGCAGCGGCAATGCGTTCCTCGACCCGCTCAGTTATCTCGCTTACGGAGAAACCACGATCAGCCGCTCTCTGTGCTGTCAAGCCTGGAGATTACGCAACATCGCGTTGAAGCAGCCAGACAATATCCCACCGGTCTCGAAACTTATGCAGGTAAGAGTAACGGCACGGAGCCGGGCGGCGGCATGAAACAACTCGTACCCACGTTCGTACGGAACATGACAGGCGATGTAGATTCCGCGGCAGACGCGCTCCAAGATACCGGCCACAACTGCGCGGCTTAAAAGCCTTCGGAAGGCGTCATATGATTGGTGCGGAAACAATGCTTGTAAATCTGTTGCCGAGAACAGATAGTGGTCGCTGTCGGCGAGTTCCTGCAGTGTACTGCGCAGTACGTTTAGTGGCTGCATGCTACAAGTATGCACAAAGTGACGGAGTACGTCACTTAACGTTGAGCATTTGTAGATCAGCATCTCTTGGGTCAGGATATAAAAGCAAAGCTGTAACAGCTAAGAGAAAAGAAAGCCCGCCCGGCAAAACCGGCTGCGCTGCGCGATAGCAAGGGCTGGACTCAGCAACGACCTCACGGACAATCTCGGAACTGCTCCGCCACCCCAAATACAACAAAGGCCCGCCGGTAGGCGGGCCTCATTAGCATCTCCTAGGGGAGTCGGCTGTCGCACTTTCGCCATCCATGGCTCGTGCGACACTCGGGCATCCATGCCCAGCGTCCGTGTTTCGCCTTCCTGGCTCAACACTCCAGCCCGTCTCCGCCGCTACAAGCACTTCCTGTGCTTGTGCGCTCCTTTCGTCGCGCCGCGGCTACGTTTCGACTCCCAAATTTAAAAAACCCCCGCTTTCGCGGGGGCTAAAGCCATCTCCTAGGGGAGTCGAACCCCTGTTGCCGGGATGAAAACCCGGTGTCCTAACCACTAGACGAAGGAGACATGTCGTTTCTGAACACTGATACCGTAGCCGAAATATGGCCTCTAAGTCAAGGCGCCCCCGGAAAAAACCGTGACCACACACTCACGCTGGTGGGCGTGTTGGGGTGGGTTCTGGTCGTATCTGAAGGGGGATACTGAGCCGCGCTGGATTCGAACCAGCGACCATCGCCTTAAAAGGGCGGTGCTCTACCAACTGAGCTAGCGGCCCGAGATGTTCCGCACTATATCGAATGGGCCGGAGCCTGTCAACCGCTGCTGCGAAAACCAAAGGCCGGAGTTACCAGTTGAACTGGACGCCCAGGAGGATGTTGTAGACCGACCGTAGGCCGGGCTCCGGTGATAGCTCGGTGCCGAACATGGCGGCGTCAACCCGCACCTTGCCGAAATCCACCCCCAAGCCAGCGGCAGGCAGGCCACGGGCAAATCCAGCACGGAGTGCGAGAATGCGCAGCAGGGTCAGCTCGGCCCCAAGGCTGAACTTGAGCAGCACGTTCTCGGAGTTTTCCGGTTGTACCAGAAAGTCAACCGCATCCCTATAGTCAAACATGAGCTTGAGGTCGCTTACGTGTCGTTCAAGGAATGCCAAGGGTGGACGGTAGAGAACGCCTGCCGAGAGCTCGAGTGGCACCATGAGGGTTTCGCGGTCCTCCGGCGACTCGTTGTCCATGAAGGCCTCGACATCGGCATAGCGATATCGTACCGCAGGGGTGTACACATTCATGGCGGTAAGACCAAAGCTGACGCGTTCCATGGGAGTATAGAGCAAGCCGATATCGGCACCAATTCCGCTGGTAAGGTAGAATGGTTCCTCCATAAGCAGTCCAGGCCCGGCGTCGCTAATTGTATCGGGTAGTTCTATAAGTGACTCGGCAAAACCGGTCTCGCCTTCAATAAAACCCTTGAGGACAAACCCGGCATCGAGCCTGCCGGGCAACGCATCTCCGGTGGGAACTTGTAGACCAAGCCCGCCAGCAATGATCATACGCTCCCGCACCACAAAGCGAATGGTGGTAAGTCCCTCGTTGCGCATGACTATGTCGCTTTCATTGAACACACCAAAGCCCAGTCCGTTGCCAACGTAGCCAAATGAAATGGGCCCTGCAAGGTTTACACCGGCATCTAAATTGCGCACCAGATCGCTGACACGGTCGGTCGCAAGAACCTCGTCAAAGTCGCCTTCCATTCCTTCTATGGCGATCCCTGCAATAGTAAAAACCGGACCGCGCAGAGCCAGAGTCAACTCGGCAATGCGTAGTTGCTCCTGCGCGGTTGCAAACCCGGCTGGGTTACTAAAGAGTGAGTCGAGGTCGTCCGCCAGGGCGGCATGCCGTCCGCCAAGTGCTCCAGCGCGGGCGGAAGGAACGCGTGTGCGAGATGCCGGGAAGTAGTCAGCGTGCGCAGCTGTTGCTCCAACAGTCAAAAGAGCGAAGGCAAGTAGTATGTGTGGGTGGACTTTCAGCATGTACTCCCCTTGGTGCTCTCGTTTCTCAACAGCTTACGGTGTTCCAAGACCATCCAGATACTCTTTCAGTTCCTTTAATCCGGTGCCACTCTTGCCCTGGGCCTCAAGATCTGCAATGGCGTCGTCTACAAAATCAATGAGCTCCTGGTCGGGGTCGACATCGGAAACGCTCTTGTTTTGCTCATCTGCCGCCTGCATAACCAGACCTATAGTGACAAACACATACTGATCCGTGGTTACAGCCCCGCCGGCCGCACGGGCCGCAAGAATCTGCTGCTGGGCCTCTTGCACATACGTGTAGTTCACCTTGTCCAGGTTGCCGTCAAGCGTGGCGGCCAGAGCGTCAGGATCGTCCAGATCCCCGTCAATTCCAATCTTCACCAGGTCCTGCAGCTCATCCAGAACGCCGGAAGCGGTAAGTGCCAGATTAGTCATGACCAAAAACACCTCGGCATCGTCACTTGAGGAGATCTTCTTCTTTAATGCATCGTAAATCTTGGCGGCCTCTGCTCGGTCGTCACCAACATAGGAGGCGCGCAGGAGGAGCTGGTCCTTGCTCAAATTGTCCGGGTCACGCTGGAAGCTGGAAAAGACGTTATTCGTGAATATGTCTTCACAGGCGGTGAAGAGCAACAAGAGCAGTAATACACTGAATAGGTACCGAGTTCGCAACATATCTGGTACTCCTATCGACCATTTTCGTGAGAATCATTATACACCATGTCGACAGAATAGATCAGACCTCTGTCGGCACCGGCTAAAACCGAATGCCAAACTCAATAGCGGCGCCAGCACTGTTGGTGTCGCCTTGCTGCTTTCCCAGCTCACGGCCGTAGAGAGCCATGTTGAGATCAAAGAAAAAAAGTCTCAGGCCAAGGCCGCCGGTAGGACGGCCCTGGTTTAGGCCCGCACGCAGGGAGAAGAACCGCATTAACTCAAGCTCACCGCCCACATGGGTGCGGTAAAGAAAGGGTTGCTTTCCCGTCCCGGAGGGATCTGCCCAGCCCATAGGGTCACGCAACTCCAGATGGAGCTGCGGCCGCGCCGCATCCCAGGGACGAGGTGCCCACATGAGCCCAATATCAAAGC
This sequence comes from Spirochaetales bacterium, assembly GCA_007127105.1. GTDB lineage: Bacteria > Spirochaetota > Spirochaetia > DSM-27196 > SLAA01 > SLAA01. The sequence goes on from SLAA01000254.1 coordinate 9,155, forward strand.
GAGTGGGTATTATGTGTTGCCCAACGGGAATGTACCCCGCCTCACCCTCGCTCTTCTCGGCTGGCAGCGCACCCCCGGAGAGGCTGTCACGAACTTCAGACAGACTATGCTCGGAGTAATTGAGTCGCGTATCGCCCAAATGCCGCCCAGCAAGACCCAGAGTGAAGCCGCGATACTGCAGCAAAAGACCGGCATCAAGGGCAAATCCATACCCATTAAGCGAACGGGTAATGTCTCTATAGTCTTCCTCAATCTCACCCGGAACACCCAGAAACTTCTGCAATGCGGCATCGGAGGCATCGTTGTCAAACAGAGAACGCACGCGGACAAAAGGACGCACCGAACCGCCTATGGCCACCTGCACCGGCCCGAGCTGAAAAGGAAAGCCTAATCCGCCCACAAAGCTGATCTCGGATGTGGAGGTGCCGGTAATGCCGCCGGGAAGCTGCTCACCAAAGAAGTAGGAGTCAGAAGCAAAGCGCAAGCCTATACCCAGGCCACCGCCGACATAGCCAATCCCGCCCGCTGCGCCTACTCCCATCCCGTTGCTCGACAGCTGCTTCTCAACCCGCGTGAGCGTGGCCTCGTCGTCTATATCGCCGTCTCCAAAGAAGAGTTGCAGAGACTCAAGGGCCTGGGTTGGACTGCTGTGAATCCAGCCCTGCAGATTGAGTAAGGTAAAACTGCCCTGGCCCAGTGCAAAGGCCGCAGGATTTATGAACAGCGATCGATATCCACGCGCCGAGGCCACACTGGAGTCCCCTTGCGCCATGAGCACCGGATCAAAAACCGCTACTGGCGCTTCCCGCACCGTGTTTGCCGACAGCGAGCCTGCAGTCGCAAAGAGAATAGCTGTGACGAGAGTAACAAGTAGAACTACGCGAACGAGCATAAACATCCTTGTATCTAGAGCTTCTAGTGTATAATCGGCAGGATATCACGAGACTGAGAGGATTTCGAGAGATGAATCCACATGCGAGGAGGTCTCTACGAGCCGATTAGTGGTAACGGGCTTGATAACTTCGGCAACGGCTACCCTGAGCCCTCGCAGCGCTAACCGCCTACCACCGCCTGTACCCGAGCCAGGCCCTGGAGCGCGGCCGTGTGGTTGGGATTAATGCCCAGCGCCTGACGATAGGCCGCCTCAGCGTATTCATGGTCATTAATCTGCTCGCGAACAAATCCAAGGCGCACCCACCAGTTGATGTTCTCATTGTTGTGGTGCAACGCGGTAGTGATTGCAATGTCCGCCCGGTTGTACTCACCCATGCGAATGAATAGTTCACCCATGTTGAAGAACACCTGCGGAATATGCACACCCTGCGGTTGAATTGCGGTGTATTGCTGGTACAACTCAAGCGCGCGTTCGTTGTTGTTCAGTCTGAAGTTGGCCTCTGCGACTATGTGAACAATACGATGGTCAAACCGCGCAATATTAAGCGCCCTGTTACCGTACTCGAGTGCCTCTTGGTTGCGGTTGAGCGCTAAGAGGCTCCAACCCAACACGCTGTAGGCATTCATGTTACGTGGCATCTGTTCAATTTCGGCGAGCGTCGCCTGAACCGCCGCGTTGTACTGACCGCTGCGATACAGCTGTAGTGCGTCGGGCGCTTGAGCGACCGCCAGGGTGGTGACACCCACAAACACCAGCGCCGCGATTCCGGCGATTAGTTTCTGTCTCATACGAATGCTCCCCTCCCAGGGCCTAAGTGCGTTCCGCTCTCCGTTCCAGGGGCGGCATGCTACAGTTACCATTGAGTCTACATCCACTCTGGACAATAAGGTCCGGTGCAAATACGCTCCCGTCAAGTTCAGAACCCGAAAAGAGCTCAATACGCTCGGACGCATGCACCTCACCCATAAGGGTTCCCTTCACGCTGATACGCCCGGCGTAAATAGTAGCGTTTACTCGGGCACCAGGATTCACGTAAACATCGCCCTTGGACTCAATACGACCTTCAAGACTGCCTTTAATCACAAGCCCGTCCGAAAAACTGAGCTCACCCTCGAACTCTACGTCCTCGGCGAGTACGGTCTCCATCTCACTTTCTTCAATCTGGCGCACGCGTAAGTCGCTCATCTCTGCCCCTTCTGCTGTCTGAATACTAGATTGACGCCAGGAATCGTGTCAAGCGTTTCTTGCATGAGTTGCATGAGTCCGCCCCAGTCCCTATATCTTGTCCGCAATGCGTTCAAAGGCATCTCGCAGCTGCTGGCGCACATTGGCGGTGTACGGATTGTGCCGCTGCAGGTCAAGAAAAAGCTGTTCCGGATCGTTGCAGGTCTGCTCTACCAGCTGCAGAATTCGGGTATACCCAAGCGTCGCAATAGGACTCGACTCAAGCTGCAGCTCCCCAAGCACGCGACCAATAAGGTGGGTAATGCCCTGGGTCGATGCCGCAATTCTGTCATGTTCTTCGGCGCTCATGGGATGCACCTCAAGCCCAAGTGCCTCAAACTCATGCTGCCAAAAAGCAGCCTTTTCCGAGTCTACCCGCACCGGCGAGTACACCATTGGAAGGCGGGCGTTGGGTTCGCGTGCGGAGTCAGGCCCAAACATAGGGTGAGTACCGATTATTTCTACCTCTGCCGGAAGCAGACGCTCCATGAGCTGTACCGGGTACATCTTGACCGAGCAGGTGTCGAATACCAGTGTTCTAGAGGAAAGAATTGTTGAGATATCCTCAAGCACCGGCTCCATAGCCGAGATTGCAACACACAGAAACAACGCATCACACTCAGCGAGATCCTCTACGCTACCGCGCCGAACGCCGTCCGGCGTATTCCGTGTGGTAGAACGATTTGCGGCAACTACCTCGTATCTCGTTGCGAGCATTTCGGCCCAAAAAGCACCAAACCGCCCGAGACCATACACACCAACCTGCATACCGGCATCATAGCCTGCTTTTGGCTCCAACTACAACACGGAAGTTTGTTTCAAAGTTTGACAATTCGCCGCTCTGTGCTAATATATCCCATCTTTTTATACCGATTCGCGGAGGTTCCCGTTATGGCATTTATCGACCGCATGCGCAGTAAGGCGCAGCAACTACAAAGAAAGCTCGTTCTCCCCGAGGGTACCGAGCCCCGTACCATACAGGCGGCTCGCATTCTCACCGACGAGAAGCTGGCAGCTAAGGTGACGCTCATAGGCTCACCGGATGCAGTTATAGAGGTGGCAAAACAGGAGGGGGTTTCGCTCGACGGTATCGATGTCGTAGACCCTGCCGCCTCACCCGACAAAGACCGCTACGCGGCAGAGTTTCTGGAGTTGCGTAAGCACAAAGGACTCGATGAGGCAGGCGCCAGGGAGCAGATACTTCAACCGCTGAACTGGGCAGCCATGATGGTACGTCTAGATGACGCCCACGCCATGATTGCAGGAGCTGAGAACTCAACCGGTAACGTGCTGCGTGCTGCGTTGGCTATTATCAAAACCAGCCCGGGCACCAAGGTCGCCTCCAGCTGCTTTGTTATGCAGATGAAGGACACCAAGTGGGGGGCCGACGGACACATGATCTTTGCCGACTGTGCAACAGTACCAGACCCCGATGCCGCAGGCATGGCCGAGATTGCCATTGCTGCCGCCGAGAGCTGCCGTACCTTCCTTGAGGTTGAACCGAGTGTTGCGCTCCTCTCCTTCTCTACCAAGGGTTCTGCCAGCCACCCAGCCGTCGACAAGGTCGTTCAGGCGCTTGAAATTGTGAAAGAGAAAGCACCGCACCTGAAGGTGGACGGAGAACTCCAGGCCGATGCAGCAATAGTGCCGGGGGTTGGAAGCAAGAAGGCGCCGGGCTCCGAGGTTGCCGGAAATGCCAACACATTGGTATTTCCTGACCTTGCAAGTGGCAATATATGTTATAAACTGGTACAACGACTTGCTGGTGCCGAGGCCTACGGCCCGTTCCTGCAGGGCTTTGCAAAACCGGTGAGTGATCTCTCCCGCGGCTGCTCGGTTGAGGATATTGTAAATACCTCGGCCGTTACTCTGTGCCAGGGAGTATAACAACGTACAGGGAGTAACTATATGAAGGTGCTGATCTGCGGCTACGGCCGAATGGGACAGGAGATTGAGTCCGCCCTGCTAAAGCGGGGGCATGAGGTCACAGCTCGTGTTGATCCGGATCCCAGCCGTGGTGATGCACCCTCCCTTAGCGCAGAGTTGCTTGAGAGCAGCGAGGGCGTGATTGAGTTCTCCCTGCCTGGTGGCGTCCTCACCAATGCCGCACTCTACTACGCGGCTGGGATCCCGGCGGTACTGGGAACCACCGGTTGGGAAGCCGACCGCGATGCAGTACGACAGATCTACCAGGATGAGAAGGCCGGAGCGGCCCTGCTCTATGGCTCTAACTTTTCCATAGGCGCTAACTTGTTCCGCGTGCTGAGCGAGTTTGCCGCGCAAATCATTGGCCCCATACAGGACTACGACGTCATGATGCTGGAAAAGCATCATAGCGGTAAACAAGACAGCCCCTCGGGTACCGCTATCACGGTGGCCGAAAGCCTTCTCAAAGTCCACCCACGCAAGAACCGCATTGTTACCAACAGACTTGACCGCCGCATTGAGCCAGATGAGCTGCATGTTGCCAGCCTGCGTGGCGGCTCGGTTCCTGGAACACACAGTGTAGAGTTTGACTCTCCGGCCGACACCATCAGCATTACGCACACCGCCCGCAGTCGCGGAGGATTTGCGCTTGGAGCGGTTCTCGGTTTAGAATGGCTGTCGGGTCGCACCGGTTTTTTCTCGGTGGAGAACTTCATTGAAGATGTTGTGGCCCAGGCCCGGCGCAACCAGGCATAACGAAAGATATCGATTGAGAGATCAGGAAGGAGCTCACAATGTTCACAGGCGTATTTACCGCGTTGGTAACCCCGTTTAATAAGGATGAGAGTATTGATGAGGGCGCCCTGCGCGCACTTGTTGAGTTCCAGATAGAAAAAGGTGTATCCGGCCTGGTTCCGGTAGGAACCACTGGCGAGAGCCCAACCGTAACGCACGACGAAAACATACGGGTTATTGAGATTGTCATTGACCAGGCCGCTGGGCGGGTGCCGGTGTGTGCGGGCACAGGCTCCAACAGTACCAAAGAAGCGGTAGACATGTCCCAACGCGCGCGCGAGCTTGGCGCGTCGGCGACGCTGCAGGTGGCTCCCTACTACAACAAACCCAACCAGGAAGGCCTGTACCGCCATTTCTCAACCATTGCCGACGCGGTGGATCTGCCCCAGATTGTGTACAACATTCCCGGACGCACCGGAAAGAATATTGAGACCGAGACGGTGTTGCGCCTGGCGCAGCACCCCAACATCCAGGCCCTCAAAGAGGCGTCCGGCAGCATTCCTCAAATGATAGACGTTCTGGCAAACAAGCCGAGCAGTCTTGCCGTACTCTCGGGCGACGACAATTTAGCGCTGCCGCTTATTCTCATGGGCGGATCTGGTGTGGTGTCGGTGGCGAGTAACCTTGCCCCAGCGGCAATTGTACATATGGTGAGCTCCGCATTAGAAGGTCGCCTTGATCAGGCTCGCGCGGCCCACTATCGGCTACTTCCACTTTTTAAGGCGATGTTTGTCGACACCAACCCCATCCCGGTGAAGTATGCCCTTCACCTCATGGGGCGGGTGCAGGAAGTCTATCGGCTACCGCTCTGTCCACTTGCTGAGGACGACAAACGCAAGGTTGAGCAGGTCGTACGCGACCTCGCCCTGGCCTAACCAGCAAGAGCGTTGGCCACCCGCACAAAGTCCTGCGTGCTCAGCGCCTCGGCACGAACGCTTGTGTCTATTGATGTCGTCTCGAAGGCCAGTAAGAGGCACTCTAAACCGTACTCCGCAGCCAGCGCCGAACCCTTGAGGTTATTGCGAATAGTCTTACGTCGCGACGAGAACAATTCCCTCACCAGGCGACTGAGCAGTACCGGATCACGAATTTCATGCCCCGAGCCGGGAAGTATTTCCACCACGCTCGACACCACCTCCGGCTCCGGATAAAAGCACCCAGGGGTGACATCAAAGACTTTGCGCATTCGGGCACGGGTGCCACAGAGAACAGAGAACGCGGAGTAGTCCTTGGTACCGGGGCCAGCTACCATTCGGTTTGCCAGCTCGCGCTGAACCATAACCACCATTCTCCGGGCCGAGATTCCATTTTCTAGCAATACCGCAATGATTGCAGATGCCACGCTGTAGGGAAGGTTTCCCAGAACATAGTCGGGGTTGCCCTGCTCGGCCTGGAGCTCCACAAGGGTCTTGGCAGCGTCTCCCTGCACTACTTTAAACTTTTCAAAACGCGCTCCCAGGGTGTTGTCAAGGAATCGCACAAACGCCCAGTCAATCTCAAACGCGGTCAGGTGTGCACCACGCTCAAGCAGCTCCTCGGTCATGGAGCCGAGGCCGGGGCCAATCTCCCACACCGCAGCACCAGCCTCTACATCCAGCAGATCTATAATGCGGCGCCGGACATCGCCAGAGATGAGAAAGTTCTGCCCCCAGCGTTTCTTGAGTCCAGCGCCAAGCTCCTCCAGAAGGCTGGAGATATCGCGCGGGGAGTTATGATTCATGCAGCCTCCGGGTTGTGTGTCTACGCAGCCAGCCGCCCGCAGCGCCTGTGCCGCAAACCAGCAAGCAGCCAGCGTAGTTCACGATAGTACACGAGAAGCAGGAATAATGTTAAGGCAATCCAGTGCCCTGCCTCCATCCCGTTTGGAGTATCAAGCGACGGCGCCCGGCCAGCAAACTCGGCAAAGGCAATGAGCGCACGGTAGGTGAGGCTCAACCCGGCGGCGGCAACACTCTGCACCCCAAAGCTCCCCGGTACGAGGCTGGCAATGCCAAGGCCAGCAATACCAAGGCCCGCCACCGCGAGTCCCAGGTAGAGAAAAAGCGTCACCAACGGCACCACCACGAGGCTCGCCGGAATACCAATGAAGTGGAGCGTCCCAATGGACTCTGCAAGGATTGGGGTAGTGGCGGCCTGGGCGCCGAGCGCTGCCGACAGCGGGACCGACACTCCTCGCGGCAGACGGCCGGAAAGCAGACGTTCTATACGAGGCGAGAGCAGCACAATACCTGCAAGCGCCGAGAAAGACAGCTGAAAGGACAGGCTTGCGGCCGATGCGGGCTGCACCGCGACCATGACCAGAAACACATAGGCCAGCAGGTTCCCTATGCCGACCCGCCGGTCACGCAGCATGAACAAGGCGCCAAAGACCGCCAGCAGCAGCGCCCTCATGAGCGATGGCCGCGGCCCCACCATCCACACATAGACAACGAGAACCGGCACCACCAACCAGACAGCCTGAATGCGGCCAAGCAGTCGCGAAGCCAGTCTTCCGACCAAGAGAGCCAGTATTCCTAAATGAAGCCCGGAAAGTGCCAAGGCATGCAGACTTCCGGAGTTGCGGAAGGCGGCTCGCTCCCGGTCGCTCAGGTCGTCCTGTTGCCCCAAAAAAATTGCGGAGAACAGTGCCTGAGTCTGCTCCGGCAACGCCGTTGTTGCCTTACTCATGCTGCCCAGCACGACGCGCCGTACGCGTTGCTGCCCCCCTACCTCGGCCTCTCCCCGCGCCCACAGTAGATAGGCGGCGCTTGAGTCCGGCTCGGCCTGCACCAGGCTGCCGCTCAACCGGAGCCGCTCACCGCGTACTGCGCGGGGGCCACCACGAAGAAAAGCAACCGCTGCCCCTGCTGCCCCGGCCTGCAGGTCCTGGTCGCGGCTGACAGCCTCCAGGCGCCCCACATACAGCGTTGCACCGGAGCTGATGATCCGCGAGTCTTCAGTCAGTCGGAGCTTTGCGCCGGTGACGGCCTCAACCGGTATGCCGGTATAGCTGCGTGCGCGGTCCAGCAGCGTGCGCTCGCGGCCAGCAAACCCCAGCGCGGCAGCAAGCAGCAGCAGTGCCACAAAAAGTCCAGTGTTCCGTCGGGTCGCCGGGCTCGCTGCCGGGCTCGCTGCCGGGCTCG
>SLAA01000045.1 GCA_007127105.1 Spirochaetales bacterium
ACCATAACACACCACCACCTGACACTCGGTCGCCAACTCTGCCTCAATAAGTCGGCGCGCCTCGCGGCGCGGGTCGTACACACTGTGGAGGCGAACCCCATCAAGACTCACCGTGACCTCGCCACTGCGGGTAGGCTCTCGCTGAAGTCGCTCCTCGTATGCTGTGCCAGCCTCGGGTGAAGTGCTGTGCGCGCTGGCGTCTGCAGTTCTTTCTCCGCCTTCGCTCATTCCAGCACCAAACGCAGAATCATGTCCGGCGTAATGCTTGTACCCGCGGGCGGTTCCTGGTGCACTACCCAGCCGCTGCCGCTCATTTCAACAAAGAGGTCCTCCCGGTCATACAGCGGGAGCAGCAGTCGTTTTGGCATTCCTGTGAAGTCGGGCAGGGTATCGCCCAACTCCGGCATACGTGGTTCAGACACTGCCACCCTGCCGGAATGCTCAAGAATGACGTCGTTGTCGGTCGGAATACCGAGGTACGGAACAAGGAACTCGGTCAACTCCCTTAACGGAGGGGTTGCAATGCGACCACCATAAAACTCTCCCGCTTTCGGGTTATCAATGACCATATACGTCACTATTTGGGGATCCTGCTTAGGAAATATCGCGAGGGTAGATGCGACAAAAACAGTGTCGGAATACTGTCCAATCTCGGGATCAAAGACCTCGGCTGTACCGGTTTTAGCGGCAATCTGCATGCCGTCCACAGCGATCCGCTGGGCAGTACCACCAACGGTTGAGCTGTACATGTACTCGAGCATTCGTTCGGCAACGGCCTGGGATACAACCTGGCGTACCGGTTCGCGTTCGGTTTCGTACTGTATTCTCCCGTCGGCGCTTACAATACGTTTGACAATTTGTGGCTTCACCAACACACCCTGGTTCGCAAGCACTCCTGCCGCCGCCATGATCTGCATTGCAGTTACGCCTATTTCCTGGCCAATAGAAATCGTCTGCCGAGATCGTCCACTCCACAGCTCGGGGCGGCGTAACAAGCCACGTTCCTCACCGCTGAGCTCCAGTCCTGTACGCTCTCCAAAGCCAAATCGGCGCAGCATGTGGTACAGCGAGTCCGAGTCTACAGTATCGGCGGCGTATGCCGCCCCGACATTGCTCGAGTACTTGATAATGCCTTCAGCGGTGATTGTTCCATAGTTGCCTAAGTCTCGAATGAGGAAGGAGCCTGAAGCGTCGCTATAGCCGTCGGCGGTCTGAAACAGATCCTGCGGAGCAACTCCTCCAAGGTGCATGAATGAAGCGAGTGAGAACACCTTAAAGACCGAGCCGGGTTCGTACACCCGGGTGGAGGGACGGTTGCGGCGTTGTTCAGCGTCATAACGCTGGAATTCATTCGGGTCAAAACTTGGAGAGGAGGCGTAAGCAAGGATGTCGCCACTGTGAGAGTCCATTACCAAAAGCATTGTAGAGTCGGCGTTATGCGTTTCGCGAGTTTCGCGGGCAATGCGTTCCGCCTCAGCCTGTATAGCTACGTCAATTGTGAGAAACACCTGATCCCCAAAACGAGATGCGCCGGGTCTCGGAGAGAGCACATCGTTCAAGGAGTATTCCACCCCGTCGAGTCCTACGTTATCCACCCCTACGTACCCAAGCAGGGCCGCGGCAAGTTCCCGCTCAGGGTAGCTTCTTCCGCTATCTGGACGCAGTGAAATTCCGCGTAGAAGCCCTTCTCGCCGGAGTTCCTGAATCTGCTCTGACTGTCCGGGTGTTAGATTGCGCCTGAGTATGACGTAACTAAGCGACGAGTCGAGTCGTCGACGAATGTCCTGGGCGCTTGTATCCAGAATCTCCGCGAGTAGACGCGATGTTTCTTCAACATCTCGCAGGTCGGGCGTCCAGGCGGCGACGGTGTCAAGTTGTGTCTGGAGTGCAAGGACTCTCCCGTTGCGATCGAGTATAGGCCCCCGTTCAGGTAGGGGTGTAGAGGCGGATACTGGCTGGCGAGGACCACTTCCGAGCATGAGTTTACCGTACTCGTAGACAAGTGCCAGACTGACAATTCCAAGAAGAACAAACACTATGCGATACCGTAGGCGCGACATTACTGTTCGTCCCTTTCGTGCGGGCCTGGCTGAGGTGCTAGGATAACTCGTCCCAGGACCTTTGAATGTGGAACCACACCAAAGTGGCGAGAGTCTCTGGATACCGGCAGATTGTCGCCGACAACGAAAACAAAGCCAGCGGGTATTTTTTCATGGCGTGATAGTTCCCTCGCAGTGTTTGTATCTAACAGGAATGAGTTGTTGTTCGCAGTCATTTTGTCCCCGTGGATCTGAATGCTTTCATCTGCTGCTACAGCTACTCGCTTCATAAGCCGTTGTTGACCGTCGGGAGCTATGAACACAATGATAGCATCTCTTTCCGGGCTCTTCCATTGCATAAGATACCGCTTGGAGAACGGAAGTCGTAAACCATATGCCACTCGAAGCACAATTACCGTGCGTCCGCGTTCAATAACCGGCTCCATTGATGCACCGTCGACCGAAATGGGTTCAAACAAAATTACGCCAAGTAGTATAGCCAGTGCCACAGCAACGAGAATTGCAGGGAGGGGAGTCCAGGTTGGGCCTTTCTTTGCGGCTCGAGTTATCATCGAGTTTCGCGGCTTACTATAATATGTGCTTGTAAGATTGTCGATATGTAGACTACTATGATATCGGTAATTGAAGAACAATCCATAAAACGCCGTGGTCGCATGACCTTGTCGCGCATGAAGAGACCTCTCTCCGGTGGAGGAGATGTGATAGATCGCATTCTGCGGTTTAAGGCTACTGATCGGGCAGAGGGCCTTTTGGCTGTAGCTCAACAACGGAGTACTGCACGGCGTCGACGTCGGAGGATTATGCCCGCCCGGCGGCAGCTAAGCTCATCCTCCTTTGCAGGTGCACAAACCGGAATTGGCGCGCACATTCGAGCCTATTGGGGCACCTTGATGGCTCGGCATCAGCGCAAACGACGCGTCTCACCCAGCTCCATTGCCAGAAGAGTCGCACCAGCCTACAACGCTACTCGCGCAGTCGCCTCGCGGCCATCCGCCTCACGCGCCTTGGGTTTTGGGCGTGTACAGCTGTCGGGTCTACCCACTGTCCTGAACGGAGCTGGTGGAGCTGTGAGCCTTGGTGCACACCACCTTGTCGGTGCCATTTCCGACAGGCGGCGAGATCTTGATCTTGCCTTTCTTATGGCAGTCATTTTTTCCGCTTTTCTCATTGCCCAGACTATGGGTCCTGGGAGCCTCATTGACGAGCTTTTGGCTTCGCGTTCGGTCTACGGCCTTCCTCAAACCGCAGAGATCCGGGGAGTTCTGTCCAACTATATTGAACCTCGCAGCGATTTCGACGTGATAGGTGAGCATATACAGGTAGATCCGGCACAGTTTAGTGCGCTTGAAGTAAGCGAATACCGAATGGTCTCCGGTGATACCCTGTCGGCCATTGCATCACGGCATGGACTGCGAATGGACACGCTCGTAAGCTTCAACCAGCTCGATGATGTACGGCGTATGCAAATTGGTCAGGAACTTCGCATTCCCAACCGCGACGGACTGCTCTATACCGTGAAGCGAGGCGACACTTTGGAGAGCATCGCTTTGAGCTACGGTACATCTGCAACCGCCATTCTGGACGCGAACGATCTTCTCAGTACCAGTATTCGCACCGGAGAGGTGCTCTTTGTACCGGAAGCGCGAATGAATCAAACCGAACTTGCTATTGTACTCGGTGATGCGTTCCGGTGGCCTGCACGAGGCCGCTTCACCTCAGGCTTTGGCATGCGGCGGGATCCCTTCACCGGCGTACGTCGCTTTCATAACGGTATAGATCTTGCAAATGTGCCGGGAACACCGGTCGTGGCGGCTATGACGGGCACCGTTGTCCATGTTGAGAGTCAGCCCGGGAACTACGGACGTTTTGTTATTATCCGACATGATAAAGGCTATCAAACTCTCTATGCACATCTAGATTCCTGGAGCGTTCGGGTAGGGCAGCGAGTAACCCAGGGACAGCGCATTGGTAACATGGGAAATACGGGTCGCAGCACCGGACCGCACCTGCATTTCTCCATTATTCGAAACGGAACCTTTGTAGATCCGATGCGTTACCTAAACTAAGGCATTGGCATTTCTATGGCTTAGCGCCGATACTATGCCGATACCATCTCGTCCGCCACTCGCCGCATTGGCTTCTATCCCCGCCCGTGACAGTGTTTGTACTTTTTGCCGCTGCCACATGGGCAGGGGTCGTTGCGGCCGACCTTCTCCATTCCTCGGGTGACAACGCCCGTTGGCCGTGCGGCACTGGCCGGGCCTTCGGCGGTTGCGGTTGCTGCCGCCGGACCAGCGCCTGCCGGACCGGCACCCGCCGCAGCGGCCGCAGCAGCACCACCGCCAATCATCTGCATACCGGAATGCACCTCTGTCGTTCGGGAGACAGGTGCACGGTGGAACCGTTGCGGCTGCAAGGTCTCTGCCTTAATTGCAAAGAGCTTCTTGGCCACCGCGGTACGAATGCCGTGAATCAGCTCGTCAAAAATCTGAAAGCCTTCAAGTTTGTACTCGAGTAGCGGATTCTGTTGTGCATAACTCCGCAAGTATACCGCCTCCCGCAGGGCTTCAAGATTCTCCAGGTGATCTTGCCAACGGTTATCTATGTTGCGAAGGTACTCAAAGCGCACCGCCACATTAAATCGTTCGGTGCCTGCAATTTCGGCCTTCTCCCGTAGGTTCTGCCCCATTTCTGCGGTCAGGCTCTCCACAAGCTCATGTGGTGGGAGCTTTGCCAGTTCGTCCGGTTCCCGTTCTGACACAAAGAAGAGTTCTTGTTTTAGCTGCTCAAGGAGGTTCAGGAAGGCCGGCTCATTCTTGCCGCGGTCCGAAAGATACTCGGCTGCGGAACTTTCAAGTATTTCCTTTGCGGTGTTGAGCACTCTTCCGACCAGATCCGGAGCGTCCAGAATCTCGTCGCGCTGCCTGTATATGACTTTGCGTTGTTCATTGAGTACGTCGTCGTACTCAAGCAGGTGTTTACGAATATCGAAGTTTCGTTCCTCAACCTTTTGTTGGGCCTTTTCTATGCTTCGATTAATGAGGCGGTGATTGAGGGGTTCTCCTTCGGGGAGGCCCTTTTCCATGAGCGACTTGAGGTTGACCGAGCCCTTACCAAAGAGTCGCATAAGGTCATCATCCATTGAGAGGAAGAATCGGGACTCGCCCGGGTCACCCTGACGTCCGGAACGACCACGCAGCTGATTATCAATGCGGCGTGACTCGTGGCGCTCGGTACCCAGAACGTAGAGACCGCCAGCCTGCTGTACTTCCTCGTAGTCCTTGCGCCAAGCGGCAAACTCCTTCTCATAGGCTGCTTGATACTCTTCCTCGCTTGCCTCAGTGCCAACCTTGCGACGAGCACGGAACTCTGGATTCCCGCCCAGCTTGATGTCGGTTCCTCGGCCGGCCATGTTGGTGGCAATGGTAACCGAGCCCCTAGCTCCCGCCTCAGCTATGATGAGGGCTTCACGCGCATGGTTCTTGGCATTCAGCACTTCGTGACGAACGCCGCGTCGAGTGAGCATTTGTGCGAGTTTTTCCGAGCGTTCAATTGAGACGGTGCCTATCAGCATAGGCTGTCCCTTTTCTGTAGCCCGTTTCACCTCTTCGGCAATTGCGGTGAACTTCTCATTCTCACCAACATAGATGACGTCGTCCTGGTCAAGCCGTGCTAAAGGACGGTTGGTGGGAATGACGACAACATCAAGCCCGTAAATATTGCCAAACTCCTTGGCCTCGGTCTCGGCAGTCCCGGTCATTCCCGAGAGCTTCTTGTACATACGGAAGAAGTTTTGGAAGGTGATAGTAGCGAGGGTGCGGTTGCGTTGGGCAATGCGAATGCCTTCCTTGGCCTCAATCGCCTGGTGAAGCCCCTCGGAGTAGCGGCGTCCGTGTAAAATACGCCCGGTAAACTCGTCGACAATCTGTACGAGTCCATCCTTTACCACGTACTCGGTGTCATGATGGTAAAGTTTATGTGCCCGGACGGCCTGTGTTACATGGTGAATGTACTCAAAGTTCTCCTCGTCAAAGAGCGAGCCACTGATTATTTTACGTCGTTGAAGGAGTTCCTCAAGGTGATTGAGTCCTTCATCGGTGAAGCTTACCCGCTTACCCTTTTCGTCAAGTTTAAAGTCACCCTCTGGTTCATCGGGATAATCTCCGGTCTCTGGGTCCTTGGCGCACTCGACCAAGTCTCCAATGACGCGGTTTACCTCGGAGTACTTGCGAGTATCGTCCTCGGTTTGCCCAGAGATAATGAGAGGAGTCCGTGCCTCATCTACAAGGATCGAGTCGATTTCGTCAACAATACAGTAGTTGTGATGCCGCTGCACCTTGCTGCCCGAGTCAAAGCGCATATTGTCGCGCAGGTAGTCGAATCCAAACTCGTTATTGGTACCGTAGGTAATGTCGCAGCTGTAGGCTGCTTGCCGTGCCGAGACCTCCATCTGTGAGAGTATGGCACCGACACTGAGTCCAAGATAGTTGTAGATTGGCCCCATCCATCCGGCATCACGCTCGGCAAGATAGTCGTTAACAGTGATAAGGTGCACGCCCTTACCCGAAAGCGCGTTGAGATAGGCTGCCGTAACAGAGGTCACGGTTTTGCCCTCACCCGTTTTCATTTCCATGATCTTGCCTTGATGCAGGACAATACCACCAAGGAGCTGTACGTCGTACAGACGTTCTCCCAAAACACGGCGGGCAGCCTCGCGCGCGAGCGCATAGGCATCGGGAAGCATATCGTCCAACGACTCCCCGTCGGCATAACGTTGACGGAGTTTGTCGGTTTCTTTAGGGAAGTCTTCTTCCTGAAGTGATAAGGCCCAGTTCTCACGAGCATTTATTGCATGGAGTATTGGCAAGAGTCTCTTAAGATCATGCTCGCTTTTGGAGCCGAAAACAACATCGATTAGCTTTTGAACCATGACTCACTGTAGCCGAATTAGGAAAGCGGGGTCAAGATTGACAGATAATAGCGGCGACAGGTATTATCCAAGGCTGTGACACGAAAAACATCCCCCCTTCACATAGCCCTCTTGGGCACAGCAGTGGTTCTCCTTCTCCTCTTTCTTTTCGGCTGCAGTCGATCGCAGGTCGTGGCACTCGAACGTGAGGACCTCTTCGAACTCGCAATCGGTCGCATGGAAAGTGAGCTCGACCTGTTTCATGCACCGGGATCGCCTCTTCAGGCAAAAACCCGCATTGTGATGCGCGACGGAATGTTTGTTATTGCTAACGGTAGCGCCAACAAGATAATGACCTTTACCTCTTTTGGTGATTTGGTATCAATGGTGTACAATCCCGATGACAACCCACGACCGGTCTTGGTCCAGAGTACTCAGCGGGATGGAACGGTGAGCAACCGGCGGGCTGTACCGTATCACTTCACCCAGCTTGGCGAGATTGCACTGAGCTCCGATAACACGCTGCTGGTTGAAGACCGACTTCCTTCCGAACGCGCAAGTTTCGACGAGGACCTCCAGGTCAGCCTGAATCGCCTTGTACTGCGTTTCGGAAGAGATGGCACCTTGCTCGACTACCTTGGGCAGGAGGGTGTTGGTGGAAGCCCATTCCCCTATATCGAAAGTTTACACACGACCGACAATGACGAGGTTGTAGTGATCTCGCGTACCCTTGATACCTGGCTCATCTTCTGGTTCAACGCGGCGGGTGATCCCTTATACACGGTCGAGATTCCAATGGACCGGCTTCCCTTTCCCGACGATGGTGGCGACTATATCCCTACCCTTGAGACCATACTGCCCGACCGAGAGTTGCCTCGTCTTTACCTGAGTTTGAACTACTACTACCAGTCTCAAGATCATGAAACCGGTGCTCGCTACGGTATTGAGATCTTTGCATCGCGCGTGTACTGGCTCGACTTGGAAAGCGGGCGTTACGAAGGGTATGTCGATGTCCCCGAAAATGTTCACAACGTGGTTGGAAGCAGTATCTTTGAACGCGAAGAGGTGCGGCATCTCTACGAACTGGTTGGAGTGGCACCGGGTGAGCATTTTCTCCTGCTGAGCAGGGAGGACGAGCGGCGCTCCCAGCTCCTGGTCATGAACAGTTCCGGGCGAGTTCTTGGCCGGCGGAATATCGTGGTGGACGACAAAGGTATGTTTTATCGCACCTTCCATGTTTCACCGGAGGGCATTCTTACCGCGCTACTCGCTAACAGAGATGGTGCGAATGTTGTCTGGTGGAGAAGTGATCGTCTCATGCGTAGCCTTATCCAGTAAGGTCGCCAGCAAGGGGGGCATTGTGTACGCACTTCCAGACTCGGGCGAAATGTCGCACATCGACCTCGAAACTCAAGAGAAGTACGGTATCTCGGGTTTGCTTCTCATGGAGAACGCTGCGCGGTCTCTCTTTGAAGGACTCGTGAAGTTTGTTCGCCAGCTGGGATACACGCCGCAGGGCGTGCGGATTGTGTTCGTTGCTGGCCCCGGAAACAATGGGGGCGACGCACTTGCGCTCGCACGCATGTGGTTATGTCTTGCGGGCGGCAGCCCCCAGCTACTCCTTGCTGCTGAACCCAGGCCTGGCTCATCATCTGCTGTTCACCTGGAAATCCTGCAACGGCTTGGTGTTCCCGTTCACTGGGACTCAGTTCCGGATAGTGAAGCCACGCAGGTAGCGGCCGGTGCCGACAGCGAGGCAGCGTGGTTGGTTTTGGAGTCGGCCCAGGTGATAGTTGACGGACTGTATGGCACCGGTTTGCGAGGCGGCCTCCGCCCTGAGTCGGTTTCCTTACTGGAACGAATGAACCGTGCTCCGGCCTGCCGTGTCTCAATAGATATTCCGAGCGGTGTCTCCGACGACTTTCGGGGTGACCGGATTGCTGTTGCCGCTCAGCTAACACTCGCGGTTGAACTACCTAAACTATGTTTCTACACCGAGCTTACCCGCCCACTTTGTGGTTCTATTCGCATGGTTCCTCTTGGCTTCCCTCCGACGCTCTTAGAACCAGACATCAGCGCTAAACCGGTTGCAGGGGGTGACCTTCGCACGCACGGCCACCGAGCTGTTCTGCTTGATACGACCGACCTCGCGGGGTTTATTCCGGATTTCGACCCGTATGCACACAAGTATCAGCGTGGTGCGCTTGCGGTATTTGCCGGGTCAGAGGAGTACCCAGGCGCGGCGGTTATGGCGTGTAATGCCGCTCTGCGCAGCCGGGCCGGGTATGTGCAACTTTTTGGTGAGACGGCAGCGCTGCAGCGGATGACGGCGCTTGACCCGGCAGTCGTCGCCTCAAGCTCTATCTTTGAGGGTAAGGCTGCGGTAGCTGCGGACTTCCGCAAGTTCAAGTCGGCCATCGTTGGCCCTGGTTGGGGACGAGCCAATGATAGAGTGGGGCAGCTTCAGCGCTTGCTGAGAACACTGCCACCGGGGGTGATAGACGCAGACGGATTGTTTGCTCTGGAGCAGCTGCTTAGTGCGCGCGCTTCGAGCACGGACTCCCCGGTAGCTGGCTGGATACTCACCCCACATCACGGTGAGTTCGAGCGACTGGGCTTTGGGCCGGTACCGCAGGACGCAGCATCACGCCGGGCCGTGCTCTCTGACTGCGCCGCAGCTCTGGGCGCAGTTGTGGTCCTCAAAGGCCCAATTACCTGGATCATGGCGCCCGACGGGCGGTGTGCGGTATACGACGGCGCGGATCCCTTACTGGCGGCAGGTGGAGCTGGAGATATCCTCTGCGGCTGCATTGGGTCTTTTCGCGCTGGTGGGGCAGGGGCCTTTGAGGCCGCGTGCGCTGGCGTTTTGACCCTCGCTTCGGCGGCTCAAGCCGCTCGTCACCGGTATGGTGTGTTCAGTCCGGGCGATCTTCCACACGAGATAGGAGGTGTGATCGCGGCCGCCAAGAAGCTGCGACCAGCCCAGTCGGCTACGCGGGAAAACGGGGAACGCTATGAGTCCACGTGAGACCAACGACCCAACCGGAGCGCCGCACTTTCACTACAGCCGCGCTGAACGCCTGGGTTACGACCCTGCGACCGAGAAAAAGAAAAAGCCGGAAAGCATTTTTAAGCGGAACAGATCCCTGGCGATCATTCTCGTTGATCTGGCGGTTATTCTGCTTATCTACTTCATCTACATATTTTTTCTTGCACCGGATGCAAGCACGGCAAGGATGAGCTCCTACGAGTTTCGCCTCCGGGCGGTGCAGTTTGGTGACGATGTGCTGGTGACCCTTGCTGTGGAGTCCTTGGCAGAAGCCGGTACTCCGAGCGTTGCTGGGGAAGGGATACTGGAGGTGGTGCTGAGTGATCAAGACGGTGGAGAACTTCTCCGGCTAATTGAAACACCGCCCGAACCCGGCGGAGAGCGGGTGATCCGTGAAATAATCCCGAACTACAGGCCTCCCCGCGAGCAGGGGCGTATCCTTGCTGAGGTGCGGCTTGGCGAAGGCCAGCTGCGCTTGCAGACATCGGTTTCGCGAGAATAGATCCGGGCCGCTGCCTTGCCATCACTGTTGGTTGACCCAAGGGGTCTATGTGCTATACTTTTTACATGAGAATGTAGGAATACCCAAGCTCAAGGATGGAATAAGTTATGGCTACAATTGCTCCCCAGATATTCTTTTTATCAGTTTTTGTTAATCTTTTTGCAGGACTTGCACTGAGCTTTCCAATCCTTGAAGAACGCTTGCGCCTGAGCAACGTGTTCCAGCCCGAGATCTTTCACAGCCGCAGATTTCGTCTCATCCTTGGTATTGTGGCCTTCGTAGTTGGCTTCTCAAAGCTGGTGATTGTGACACCCCCAAATCCTCCGGTCATTGGAGACCTTATTCCGGCAATTGTCGGTATGGTTATGGGCTTAACCCTTGCTGCAGCTGCCTATTGTGAGGAAAACTCCGCACCACCCAAAGCAGTTGCCACACTTGACGGAGTCTTTGGCCCGCATGCGGCGGTGATCGGCATTGTTGGGGCAGTTACTGCGCTCTTGCACTTCCTTTTTCCGGCCATTATCCTGCTCTAATGAGTACCGCGGAGAACCGCGGCAGCAGATCTCGTGGAGCATATATGCATCAAACAGACACGGTACAGTCCGAGGCTCTCTCGGTCGCCGGTATTGCATTGAAAGATAGACAGGTACTCTTGGGTAAGCGGCGCCCCGGTGGAGCTCTCAGTGAAAAATGGGAGTTTCCGGGTGGCAAAGTGGAGCCCGGAGAGAATCCAACGCAGTGTTTGATCAGGGAGTTCAGAGAAGAACTTGAGGTCGATATCGAGGTCGGTGAGTTCCTTACCGAAGGGTGGTTTCGACACAATGGTACGTCGTTCCGACTCTGCGCATACCGCATCTACCTAGGCTCGGAAGAATTTGTGTTTCATGAGCACAGCGAACTGCGCTGGTTCGCGTTGGACGCTGTCCCCGAAGACGATCTCGCGGCAAGCGACGCTGGCTTGCTGCCAGCGCTGCGGAGTATACTTTCGCAACCTGAAGAATAATGCACTGCGCAATGAACTGCGCGGCTTGAGTAGCCGCGCTCCCAACTGCTTTGGCGAATAAGTGCTTTAGCGAATAACCGTTCCTGACGGCACAATGCCGTTCTTCGGAATGATTATTATCCCTTCACGGACATAGTGGGTGTCATAGTCACCTTCCACCAGTTCGTCCGCATCCACGCCAATTCGGCAGCCGTCCCCAATCCGCGCATTCTTGTCTATGATGGCGCGTCGAACGACTGTGCCGCGTCCAATGCCAATGTTCGGTATGCCCTTCTCAGCGTTCTCGGCGCGTGCTTCCGGCGTTTCGTAGTAGTCGGCCCCCATACACACGACCCCGTCCAGGTTGGCACCTGACTCAATGAGGGTGCGAATACCAATCACCGAGTTTGAGAGCGATGCATTGGTGATGATGGAGCCGTCGGCAGCAACCGACTGATACAGCGTGGAGTAGTTGAACTTTGAAGGCGGAAGGTCACGTCGGTGTGTATAAATGGGCATATTCTCATCGTAAAAGTTGAAGTCAGGGGAAATAGAGGCCAGGTTCAGGTTTGTGTCGTAGAACGACCTTATGGTTCCAATATCCTCCCAGAAACCTGTGTAGATGTATGCGTTCACCTTGGCCTTCTCAATCATCATGGGAATGATCTCCTTGCCAAAATCCGCGTGATCGTTGTCTAAGGCCATATCCAGGGCTTTGGCGCTAAAGCAATAGATTCCCATGCTCCCAAGATACTCCTTGCCTTCCTTCAAACCGGCCTCATCCGGATGAATCTCTTTTGGAATCTTTAGCGACTCGATATCTACCGACATGGGTGGCTTCTCGGTGAACTCGTAGATACGGTTGTTCTTGTCGGCCGCCAATACGCCAAAGCCAACGGCGGCCTCTCGGGTACAGGGCGTTGCCGCGACCGTGACGTCCGCCCCACTTTCAACATGCTTCTTGTAAAAGGCGGCCAGGTCCATTCGGTACAGTTGGTCGCCAGAGAGAATGAGATAGTGCGATGGCGCCTGTGTTCGGAAGTGTCCAAGGTTCTTCCGTACCGCATCTGCTGTGCCCTCGTACCACCCTTCGTGATCAAAGGTCTGCTCAGCCGCCAGGATCTCAACAAAGCCACGGGTGAAGCTGTCAAAGATGTAGGTGTTGAGTATGTGCAAATGCAATGACGCGGAGTTAAACTGCGTCAGGACGTAGATCTTCTTAAATCCACTGTTAATGCTGTTTGAAAGGGGGATATCAACGAGACGATATCGTGCTCCAAATGGTACCGCGGGTTTTGAGCGTTCTTTCGTGAGTGGGTAAAGCCGGGTTCCTTTACCACCGCCCATGACGATTGATAGTACATTATCCATGTGCTCGATTTTACGTTCGAAATCAGCGGCGGTCAAGGAAAAGCACAGCCCGAGACAGACCGCATTACTATTTCCGCAGCAGTGCGGTGCGTGGTACTATCTTCCCAGTTATGGACACAGGAAACGGTTTGCAAGCGCTGCTCGCGCAACTTGAGCAAGACAAAGACTTCGCTGGGGCAGTGACGCGTTGGGAGCACATCCCGGCCCGCGAGGGACATTATGCTGACATACCGGATGAGATGCACGCCGCACTGCGAGCCTCACTGAGCGCACGCGGTATAGATCACCTCTACACTCACCAGCGTCAGGCCTATGATGCGGTGCGCGCGGGCCGTGATGTAGTGGTCGTGACACCCACCGCCAGCGGAAAGACGCTCTGTTATAACCTGCCGGTGCTACAGCGCATACTTGAGGAACCAGACGCCCGCGCGCTGTACCTGTTCCCCACCAAGGCACTTTCACAAGACCAGCAGGCCGAGTTGAACACCGTGGTGGACGACGGCAACCGCGTTCCCATAAAGATTGCCACCTATGACGGGGATACCCCGCAGTCGCTGCGAGCCTCGGCTCGCGACACCGGGCAGATTATTATATCCAACCCTGACATGCTGCATTCCGGCATTCTCCCTAATCATCCGCGGTGGATTAAGTTCCTTGGAGCCTTGCGTTATGTGGTCATTGACGAGATCCACACCTACAGGGGGGTGTTCGGCTCCCACATGACGAATGTCATTCGGAGACTGCGGCGCATTGCCCAGTTCTACGGCGCTGACCCGGTCTTCATTTGTTGTTCTGCCACCATTGCCAACCCGGGTAAACTGGCTGAGAGCATTCTGGAACGCCCTGTTGAACTCATAGACAACAACGGAGCTCCGGCCGGAGAGAAACACCTCATTCTCTACAACCCACCCTTTGTGGACAGGGTGCAGGGCATTCGGCGCGGGGCGGTACATGAGTCACGGCGGTTAGCGTTGCGCTTCCTTAAGGGTGGTATCAAGACCATTGTGTTCGCCCGTTCGCGAGTGCGTACCGAGCTCATTGCTTCATATATCAATAAGAGTCTCGCCAATGTCTACAACGAGAACCAGCGCATTCGGGTAGAGAGTTACCGCGGGGGCTACCTGCCCACCGAGCGTCGGGCTATTGAGCGTGGGCTGCGGGACGGGAGCATACAAGGGGTGGTGTCCACCAATGCGCTTGAGCTTGGGATCGATATTGGCGGGCTCGATGCCGCAATCCTGGCCGGGTTTCCTGGCAGCATTGCCTCCAGTTTACAGCAGGCGGGCCGCGCCGGACGGTCGCAGTCGGTTTCGGTTGCGGTGCTCATAGCCTCGGCCGCGCCACTTGACCAGTACATGGTGGGAAACCCCGAGTACTTTTTGGGGCGGACACCCGAGGCTGCCTACATCGACCCCAACAATCCCTATATCCTCACCGACCATCTGAAGTGTGCGGTGTTTGAGTTGCCCCTTAAGACCGGAGAAGACTACGCTGGGGCAGGTCGTGCCGAGGGCGCCAGTGCGGCGCTGACCTATCTTGAGGAGGAGGGCGTCCTGCGTTTCACCGGGGGCTCGTACTACTGGGCAGACCGCTCATACCCGGCCGAGCACATATCGCTCCGGAGCGCGACGGCGGACAACGTGGTCATTGTTAACACCACCGGCGGTCGGAATGAGGTCATAGGTGAGACGGACCGTCCCTCGGCCAAGGAACTTCTCTTTGACAACGCCATATACCTGCACCGTGGAACTCAGTACGTTGTGAAGCAGCTGGATCTGGCAAACCGGCGCTGCTACGTCGAGGAGTCGGACACAGGCTACTACACCGACGCGGTTGTGAAGCGTGATCTCAAGGTTCTGCATGTTGATGAACGGCAGGCGCGCTGTGGAGTAGAGACGAGTCTCGGCGATGTGCTCGTGCGCATGCAGGTCGCCAAGTTTAAGAAAATTCGCTTCCAGACGCATGAGAACGTCGGCTACGGTGAGATATCCCTGCCAGAGGAGGAAATGCACACGCGAGCGGCAGCGTTGCTCTTTGACCCCTCTACGGTCGGAGGTGCGGCCCTGGCTGCCCTCCCGCCTGAGTTCCGCATGCCCGCGGTGGCCCGCATTGGCGGGCTCATTAAGAACGTTGCTCCGGTGTTTCTGCTGTGTGACCACCAGGATATCGGGGTCGCCGAACGCCTGCGTGACCCCCACTTTGAGTTGCCCTGTCTGTACGTGTACGACAACTATCCAGGTGGTATAGGGTTAGCCGAGGCCTTTCTGGAGCGCATGCCGGAGATTCTGAGAGCCGCCTCCGAGCTGGTGCACGGATGCAGCTGTGCAGAGGGCTGCCCCTCCTGTGTTGGCCCGCGCAACCCGGAGGAAGAAATTGATGCAAGTCCCAAAGCGGCCGTACTTGGATTGCTGGATGCCTGGCTTGCGTGAGTCGTGGTGAGGAAACGGAAACATGAGTCTCCATGAACGGCTTCGTGCCATTCGTGCTCGTCCCCGCCCCGGGAGTACCGTAACCGATTCTGCCGTGAATGCTCAGGGAGCGGAACTGACGACAGAGCGGGCGCTCCATCTGGCAATAGAGCGGACAACAGAGCGGACAACAAACTACCCGACCCCCAATCGGGTGTCAGCAGATGCCGCGCTGGCGAGTCCAGCTGACTTCACGCAGCTTGCTCCTTTTCTGCAGAGTCGAGTCGTCACCTATGCTTTGCCAGCGCTCGAAGACTGGCGCTACTTCATTCCCGCCCAGATCGGAAGGAGTGATCTCGTGTACCTGGATCTGGAAACAACCGGTCTGGGTGGCGGTGCCGGGAACATGGCGTTTCTAGTTGGATTGGGACGTCTCGCCAAGGACGCCCTTGAGATAGAGCAAGTTCTCTTGCAGGACTATCCGGGTGAGCCGGAGCTCTTGGCCTACCTTGAGACTCGTCTCACACCCGACGACTGGGTCATTAGCTATAATGGGATAAACTTTGACTGTGCGCTGCTCCGTGACCGCTTTGCCATGCATGGCAAGCGCCTAGTGTTTAATCGACAGTTTGATCTCCTGTATGCAGTCCGTTCCCTCTATAGGCGGAGACTCAGCAACTGTAGTCTCCCAACGGTGGAGACGGAGTTGTTGGGTGTGCGGCGGCCGGTAGATCTACCTGGTGCATGGGCGCCGGAGCGTTATTTCCAGTATCTACGCCAGGGAGATATACATATTCTCAATGAGGTCTGTGCTCATCATGTGCAGGACATTTACGGACTGTTTCTCCTGTGGCTGCATCTGGAAGCGCTATGTGGCCGTGCGGCACAGGGGGAGAGCCTTGACTCATTAGCCGCACCGGCAGGATATGTGGCACCTGCAGATCCGGTGGCTCTTGGGCGGCTGCTCTTCTCGGGGCGCCAGCCCGGTCTGCGAGGACGCTCACATGAGCTCCCGGTACCTATCTCTACCAGCGGGAGCCTCTCCGGCGAGCCTGCTGTCCATTATGACAATAGCGCAACCCGTAGCCTGGGCGAAGGCTTGCTCAGAAATGCTGTGTATGACCGGAGCCTCTTCTCGGCTGAGCGGCGTGAGGCAGGATTCGAGCTTGGCCGCTACTACAATTCGTGCGGCCGTTGGAATGATGCTTACGAAATATTTCGGTATCTCTATGCTGAGCTGTCTGATAGAGCGGCCGGTGTGGAAGTTTCCAAGATCCTTGAGCATCGCCTTGGCGAGCATAGGGAGGCTGCCGAAATTGTTCGAGCTCTGCTTCGCCGCCCTCAAAGCGGCCGGAACCGCCGCACGAGACCCAATCATAAGGACAGCGCAGGGAGTCAGAACCGAGCAGGAACAACTACAGAGGCTCTCCGACATCGGCTGGCTCGGATAGAAAGGAAGATAGCCCGTGGAGCGAGCTAACCCGCCTCCTGTTCCTCAGTGTCCAAGGCGAGTTCATCCGTCTCGACTTTTTGATCCGCGCGTTTGCGATCCAAGGCCGACCGATAGGCACGGACATAGTCCTCGGCAGAGTCTTCCCAGTGGAAACGTAGCCGCATGCCACGGTCTCGAATAGCCTTCAGGCGTTCCGGCTCATCACGGTAACAACGAAGAGCTCGTTCAACTGCGCTGAGAATCTCCGTCGGTTCTGGACGTTCAATATAGAAGCCGGTGCCGTTTTGCTCGTTGGCATCCTGCACACTGTCGGCCAGGCCGCCGGTGCGGGTGACAATAGGAAT
>SLAA01000129.1 GCA_007127105.1 Spirochaetales bacterium
CCATTGGTTCCTGGTTGCGGCCTTGTTCGGCGCGAGCGCGTCGAAACAACTCCTCGAACATGCGCCTGTTGAAGAGCCCAGTAAGCTGGTCGTGGCCTGCGAGGTACTCCAGCGTTCGCCCTTGCCGTATAAACTGGATGCCGAGCACACCAATGAGAAGCGAGGCAACGGTGAGGATGCTGAGGATCATGAACACACTGCGCCGGTAGGTGCCGAGCGCAGGCTTGAGCTCTATAGAGGTAAAGTATCCAACCACCGCACCCTCAATATTACTCACCGGCAGAAATGTGAGCAGGTGATCCCCCTCACGATGAGGTACATGAACTGCAAAGCGCGCATAGCTGTCGAGCCGCTCGCGAATACTCAGGCGCAGTCGTGAGGAGATAGAGGAGCTAAGGCTTTCGCCCCTGAGACCATCGCACGAGACATCCGGATCCTGCAGGAACTCCGGTGAAAAACACCACTCTTTCTGTTCCGTGCGGAACTCCGGAAAAACGGTTGACTCAACAACGCGGCGACTTATTACAAAATTGTAGTGCTTGTCAAAAAGGTTACTCAGGTCTCGAATGAGGGTGTCGAATCCGACACCCAGCTCAACCGAACCAATATGGGTAAGATCGTTCCTGGCAGATCTTGGCGTTCCGAGCTCGAAAAGCGGCATGACAAAACGGTAACCGCTGAACACGCGGCCCTCCTCAAAACCACGCACAAACAGAAACTCTTGGTTTGCTCGCGCGACCGTGCTGCGTACCTCGGCGAGATCGTCACCAAAAGTATCCGGGCTATGCATGCGGAGGAAGCTCGAGTTGTCCGGCATATGCACATGGAGCTGGCGAAAGCCAAGGCTCTTGAGACGACGGTAGATGGGCTGCAGCGTGGCGTATACCTGCTCACGGGCCTGGTTCTCGGTCTCGGTTGGAGGGCTGCCTGGTTGAACTCCAAGACTCTGCCGGGCACGGGCAGCGCGGGCAATTGGCTCAAGGAAGTCCGCTCGGAACTGGTACTCGTCGTAGATCAAGCGAGCTGCGGTCTCATACCCAGCAAGAATAGTGACAAACTCTTGCTCCAGGATGCGCAAGGCGTTGGAGTATTCCGTCTCAATTGTCCGCCGTTGTTGCCAGACCGTTGAGGCCGAAATAAAGGTATACAGCCCCAAGAGAACGGCGATCCAATAGCCTATGCGGCGAGATGGTTGCCCTTTCACGACTTAATAATAGTGCCGCCAGGAGCCGAGTGCAACTTCCACCTGCAGTGTGCATAGATGTGCACAGGAGGGAGGAAAAAGACTCCAGATCCCTTGACCTATCTCGGATTTGTTGCAAATATGTAATGATTACTAAGAAGGAATCAAGACTGTTAAGGAATGGTTCCATTATCTGGGGCAGGAGAGGTTGTTAGAATATGGTTAAAAAACGAGCAGGTTTAGTCGAGGCCTTGAAAGAGGC
The DNA here is from genome assembly GCA_007127105.1 of Spirochaetales bacterium. Classification (GTDB taxonomy): domain Bacteria; phylum Spirochaetota; class Spirochaetia; order DSM-27196; family SLAA01; genus SLAA01. Next base: position 1,446 of record SLAA01000129.1, read on the forward strand.
GGGGTTTCGCATGACGCCTCAGCGAACCGCAATCTGTGAGGCTCTTTCTACCCGTTTTGATCACCCAACTGCGCAGTCACTCTACGAGCAGGTTAAGGCTGAGTACTCCTCGCTGAGCCTCACCACTGTGTACCAAACCCTGGATACGCTCCTGCGAATTGGGGCAATTACCAGCCTCGGAAGTGCGGGGGACGACACCATTCATTTTGAGGTTAATACTGACCCACATATCAACCTTGCCTGTCTGACCTGTCACAGGATTTGTGATCTCAACAGCACCGCAATTAAGGCTTTGGAGGCTGAGGTGCAACAGGCCATAGGCTCGAAGGTTCTGAGTGGAAGGGTCGTTTATTATAGTGAGTGCCTGGAACAGAGTGACCCATTGGACTGTCAGTTCAACCCTGCCTCACGCCATAAAGAAGGACGCGTTGATGAGTGACAGAAAGATGGCCGCTTTCCAAGCATCTCCACCCAACTGCCCTGTCCCGGTCGAAGAACGTTGCTGTTCCGTGACGATCTACCGTGTAGTGAGGGCTGAACCTGCAATCCGTGAGATCAGGTACGACACCGCCGACCAGGAACTGGAGATTGAGTATGACGGTGAGCGGCTGCAGGAGCAGCATGCCGAGCGCCTTATAGATGACCTGACCCACCGGCTCAGTGAACGCAGTGCTACCTGCCGTGATAGAGACCAACGAGGCTTGCGACGCGGGTGTGGGGTGTGTCTTCAGCAACTGCAGCGGCGCGCCCGCGAGCTCGGCACCGAGGTTGGCTGTGACTCGCACGACTGTACCGCGTTGTCTCTCATGGCCGACGACAGCATTGAGTTGCGCCGTGGAGTCTTGCGGGTTGCTTCTCCTTACGAGGCCAGCGACCGGAGCGGAGCTGGTGACGGCGTGAGGAACGGCACTCGCGAACGCCACAGCCCCTGGGTTAAACGTAAGGTTCGCATTGGCAGCCCAGCAGACGGCGTTGAGGCACAGGGCGGTGCCCGTGGGCCTGGGACGGGAGCAACCGCCGGGGAGGGCGCGTCCGATCCTGGTTCCGCTACGGCTTCACCCGCTTTGCTTGCACGCCTCCGCCGCGTTCCGCTTGAGCCTGCCGCTGTTGTGCTCACTCTTTTGGCTATGATTGGCGGGGCAATTACCGAACGCACCGGGCCACCAGCCATGTCTTTGGTTTTCTATGTGGTGGCGTACCTATCCGGTGGATACTTTGGCGTACGGGCCGGATTCAGTAGCTTGAGGGCCCGCAAGATAGATATCGATATACTCATGGTGCTGGCCGCTCTTGGTGCAGCCGGAGTTGGCGCGCCGTTTGAGGGAGCCTTGCTGCTCTTCCTCTTCTCCCTTTCCAACGTGTTGCAGGACTATGCCCTTGACCGAACGCGAAGTGCCATAAAGGCGCTGTCCAAACTGCGTCCCGACACCGCTATTCTTCTGGAAAACATAGACGACGAACAAGGTCGCAGAGTGCAGGTCGACTCGGTACAGATTGAGTCTCTTCTGCAGGTGCGTCCAGGGGACCGCATTCCGCTTGACGGGGTCGTGGAGCGCGGCGCGAGTAGCGTGGACCAATCAAGCATTACCGGTGAGTCCATGCCGGTGGAGAAGGGTGTTGGAGCGAGTGTTCTTGCCGGTACCATCAACCAGGACGGTGAGCTTGTTCTGCGGGTGAGCAAGACGAGCAATGAATCGACCATAGCTAAGGTCATTAACCTTGTGGAGGAAGCGCGCGAGCAACAGGCAAAAACCGAACGCTTTCTGGATCGCTTTGAGCAGTACTATGCGGTCGGTGTAATTCTGGCCACCATTGTCGCAGCGCTCCTCCCGCCCTTGGTTTTTGGAACCGACTGGAGCATCGCGGTGTATCAGGCCATTACGCTTATGGTTGCCGCCAGTCCATGTGCGCTCATTATCAGCACACCCGCCTCAATTCTATCTTCCATTGGCAATGGGGCGCGGCGCGGAATTCTCTTTAAGGGTGGAGTGCATGTTGAGCAGGCCGCCGGTATACAGGCCGTGGCCTTTGACAAGACCGGCACGCTCACCGAGGGTAAACCCTTTGTGGCCGACATCGTCCCGCTGGCTGACTGGAGCGAGGATGAGGTTCTCAGTGGCGCTGCAAGTTTGGAGAGTAAGAGTGAGCATGTGCTGGCCCAGGCCATAACTGCTGCTGCGAGGTCTCGTGAACTTGGCTATTCTGCGCCCAGCGAGTTTCGCAGTGAGTCCGGTGTTGGTGTGCGTGGCATTGTTGCCGGACGAGATTTGCGACTTGGCAGCCCCTCCCTGCTGGACAGCTTACCCGAGGATGCCTCCGGACTGGATGCTGCTCGCGGGGAAATTCTGCGGCTGCAGCGCGAAACCAAAACAGTGGTGCTGTTGCTTGAGTCCGCCGAAGGCGGCGTGCGACTGCTTGGGCTTATTTCACTTGAAGACCGGCTGCGAGCGGGTGTTCGTGAGATGATTCAGGATCTGCGCGATAATGGAATTCGGCACGTTGTAATGCTGACCGGCGACAACAGGGCCACTGCCGAGGCCATTGCGGAGCAGGCTGGTATAGACGCTGTGTTTCCCGAGCTGCTGCCGGAGAACAAGCTTGACGCGATCCGCCGCATTGAGGCCGAGTACGGCCCAACCGCTATGGTGGGAGACGGTGTGAACGACGCCCCCGCCCTTGCCGGAGCCCGCCTGGGCATTGCTATGGGCGCAGCCGGTACCGACGTTGCGCTTGAAACTGCCGATGTGGTGCTGTTGTCAGACGACCTGGAAAAAATTCCATACCTCATAGCGCTGAGCAGGCGTACTCGACGAACCCTCATTACCAATATCACTGTGGCGCTTGGACTTATCACGATGATGGTGATTGGTATCTACACCATTGGTCTGCCGCTGCCGCTGGCGGTCATTGGGCACGAGGGAGGCACGGTGCTGGTTTCACTCAACGGCGTGCGGCTGCTCATGTTCAAAAGGGACAAGAAAGCCTCCACAGCTTGACGCGGGGGGCGGTGTTACCATATATTACCGTTGATTGGTATTACGAGGTAATAACTGTCTATCACCGCTACGGAGGTACAAGATGCGGAAAATTATAGTTTTGAGTGTAGTAGCTTTGCTGCTCACCACAACCTTACTCTGGGCCGGAGGCTCTCGAGAGCGCGCAGGCGGCATGGATATTGTTGCGAGCACCGGACACATAGGGGATGCGGTCGCGCGCATCGCGCCGGATGCAAACCTGCGGGTTCTTATGGGCCCTGGTTCTGACCCCCACACCTACACGCCAACCACACGTGAGGCACAGGCTCTTGAACGTGCCGACATTGTGTTCTGGAATGGGTTGGAACTTGAGATTCAGATGGTAGGGGTGTTTCAGGGGCTTGGTGACCGCGCTTTCGAGGTGGGCCGCGCAGTTCCCGAACACATGCTGTTGGCCTGGGAAGGGCACCACGACGACCACGACGACCACGGACATGGGCATGACGACCACGGCCACGGCGTAGCGGGCGAGATTGGTGAGTTCAAGATCCTCGACCGTGGCGCTGGCCGGGCAGTCGTCGCTGAAGTGGACGACGACCACTGGGACGGAGCGCTTCCGAACATCACGGTTGGTGACC
>SLAA01000192.1 GCA_007127105.1 Spirochaetales bacterium
CCACAGGTATGTCGGAGGGCTTCATCCCCTACTGAGTGACCGTGGTTATCGTTAATCTGTTTGAAGTGGTCGATATCGCACATGATGAGTGACAGCACCCCGCCATGGCGCTGAACCCGCTCCGCCTCCCTGTGCAGATCTACTGTGCCTTGCGCGCGGTTGGAGACGCCTGTAAGCTGGTCTACGGTGGACATTCGAATAAGTTGCGCCTGCAGACGTTTATTCTCCTCTACATCACGGGCGACCGCATACATTATGCCATCTGCCCGTGGACATTTTACGTTCCAGGAGGTCCAGCGGTACTCACCACCACGGGTGAGCAGCCGCGCCTCGAACACGGCGGTAGGGTTTGCCTCGTTTACCGCACTCAAGGTGTCAATGGTAGAGAAGATATCGTCCGGGTGGAGGTACTCGCTCAGTGGGCGTCCAATGAGGCTGCTTGGCTCCCAGCCCATAAGGTGCACCCATGCCGGACTTGCCTGATGAAAACGGCGGTCAGGCGTCAGGATAGCAAACAGGTCGGGAGAAACCTCAAAGAATAATTGCTGCTCACTCTGGAGTTGTTGCTCAAGAGTAATATCCCGCGCGGTACCAATGATCTGCACAACTCGGTCGAGGTTTGTGTCAATTACCGGCGAGAGCCGGGTTCGCCACGTCCTGCGGCCAGCCGGTAGGTCCAACACCTCGTCATACAGAACCGTTTCGCGCGATTCAAAGCATCGCCGGTAATTCGCACACAGCACTTCCCCCAGTTCCTCACCAACAAGTTCACGCGGAGTCTTGCCGCGCACCTGCTGGGTTGTGAATCCGGTCAACTCCTCGTGCGTTGCATTGAGGCGGAGAAACCGAAAAACGACCTCGCTATCGGGGCTCTCCAACTCAACCGACAGCAGGAAGATTGCGTCCTGGGTATTGGTGAATACCGTCTCATATTCCTGAGTCAGCTCGGCCAATGCCCGCTCGGTCCACACTCGCTCGGTGACGTCCTCCTGGATCACCACAAACTTCAACGGCTGGCCATCTTCATCCGCAATGGGCGAGATAATCTGCCACGCCTCATAGAGCTCGCCGTTCTTCCGGCGGTTGGTAATGGACTCACTCCAGCTGTTCCCAGCCAGCACCTCACTCCACAGGCTTTGGTAGTACTCTGTGCTCATGATGCCGGATCTCAGTATGCTTGTTTTGGCACCCAGGGCTTCCTGTGCCGAATACCCGGTCACGCGAGAAAAGGCTGGGTTGACGTACTCAATGAGCCCTTCGGCGTTCGTAACAAAAATTGCGTGTCTGGCTGCCTCAATTGCCGCCAGAAATACTTCAAGGTTCAGGTTTGAGCGGTCAGGTATCTTCATTATGCTCCCCATAGCTTCTGCGCTTAAGAGTGAAAACGTCATGCACATAACAGTAGTCATGCCCCGCAAGCCTTCCAATAGGAGCAAGTTTTCGTACATCTACATGCATATGCTCATTGACGAGATCGTCACGTATATGGGCGTGCAGCACTCGAGCCAGCACCAGTGTCGCGCTGCCCGGGCCCTCGCCAATTGAGATCTCGCGCTCAAGACGACACTCAAGCGCTACCGCTGCTAATGCGAGCCGTGGAGGTTTCACCAATGACGACGGCACCGTCTCTATCCCTAGTTCATGAGGTTCTCCACGCTCACGCGGGTAGTTGACTGCACTTTCGTTGACAAGCACCTCGTGAGGCTCGGTGGCAGTGTTTACCACAAACTCACCAGTTTGCTGAATATTGGCCAGGGTGTCCTTCCGACCGTCCTGATTCTGGACATTGTACGCAAAGGATACCGAAATGGTGGGTGGACTTGAGGCAACCGCGTTGAAGAAGCTGAACGGCGCAAGGTTGACTACTCCCTCCGTGTTCTGTGAGGTAATCCAGGCAATGGGACGCGGCACAACACACCCAATAAGAAGTTTGTACACCTCGGCCGTGCTCGCATGTTCAAGCGTGAGTTCCAAGTGGTATCTCCTCACCAGAGTGTGCGCCGGTGGTGACGAGCGGAACATCTAACTGAATCACCACTCTATCGCCACCTTCCAGGAGCAGTTTGGCACCAATCTGAAGGGCAAGGGTGCTCAACAATTGATACGAGAGAGAACTCGATCCCAGGAATCCAAGTTGTGCTGACATCGGGCTTTCGACCACCATACATAGGCTGAGCCGTTCGGTTTCCGAATACTTCCTGGCGCTTATCTTAACCGTGGCGGCTTGGCGTGTCTGCTCGGCGCATCGCAAGGTCTGGCTGAGAACCTCGTTCACCACTAAGCCAATAGGAATTGCCATATCCAGGTTCAGCTCCACATCGTCGGCCAGAAGCTCTACCTCAAGTAGTTGAAAAGAGCCGATGTAGGAGTTGCGCACCTGATTCGCGAGGCTTTCAAGATAGCGACAAAACGAAAGCCTGTGAAGAGTGCCCTGCTCGTAGATTTCCTCATGGACGAGTGCAATTGATTCAATGCGTTGATGTGCATCCCGCAGCACGGTGGCTGCATCCTCGGGCCCAATCTCGTGCTGGGCCAGGCTTAAGAGGCTGGAAACGACCTGCAGGTTATTCTTGACCCGGTGATGCACCTCGTGCATCAGGGCCTCACGCTCCGCAACCAGGAACCGCAGCTCCTCGGCCGAGCGCGATAGCTCCATCTCGCGACGCACCACCGACTCAGCCATACGCTCGAAGGACTCGGCGAGGCGGCCTATATCGTCGCCGGACTTGAGCTCTGGCTGCAGGCGGCGAAACTCACCATCTCTCATTTCTGTGGTAGCCCTGACGAGAAGCTCTACGCGCCGGGTAATCTGGTGGTTGCCGTAGAGCCATGCCGCGCCCGCACCCAGCAGCATCAACGCCAGCATGATCCCACTGTTTCGAACACCGGTACTCCGAATATCTGCCCCGGTCGCCGACACAGGGAGCCTATAGCGGAGATACAGGTGCGGCTGGGGGTCATCCGTAGACACAAGCCCCGCATGGGCGGTTATATACTCTTGGCCATTATGTATCACTATGTGTTGAGTTACAGCAGGCGACCTCGAAACGACCTCGCGCAGATCAAGGGGAAGCTCGGAACCATGCACGTTCTGCTCACTGTGCGGATCGGCGCCACCCTCTGCAGTACCGACGAAAATCAGCTCGCCTTCGCGATCAAAGACCTCCAACACCCCTGCCGGATGCAAGGCTCCCAGATTCAGCACGTCCGAAAAACGGTCTATGCGAAATGCCGCCAGGAGAAAGAAGTCCAGACGTCCGAGCTCGTTCAAGACAGGATAGACGTAGGGAACAACCCTATGCCCGGTAGAACGGCTCACAACCGACTCACCGGCCAGGAAACGCGGGGAGCGCCTAATCTCTTGATAGTACGCCCGATCAGCCAGACTATAGGGATCGATATCTACACCAGCTACAAATACCTGCGCCTCTGCATCCGCCACCAGGATTGTCGCATAGTATGAGTTACGAATGAGCAGATTACTGAGGTAGGTCGTATAATCCCGGTCCTGACCGAAATCCGATAGTGGAAGCTCACCGACGGTGCGCAGGAGCTGCAGGGTGTTCTCATGGAGAAGGTGCAGTGACCGGGTAGCGGAGTAGAGCGTCTCGATCGCGTTCTCTTGCGCCTCTTCCAGGGCCCGTCGTTCCGCAGACTGCCAGGTGAAGAGGATCATAAGGAGTGCGGGCAACGTAGCCAAAAACACTACCAGTGCGAGGCGGGTGCGAGAACTGAGAATGGGTCTCATAAGGCTCCATTGTAGTGTTTCCTCTCTATTTGCGCAAATAATAGTTTTACTCGTGGGTGTGGCACGGCTACGCGGCACGGCGGGCCGTATGAGATCCGGCTATACTCAGCAAAATAAGGTGGGGCTCACCGGACACTTACACCGGACACGTGCGAAATTCGGGCGCATATTTAAGCCCATATTTATGGGCATAAATATGCGCCCGAATTTGCCATTTGATTTTACATGAATCAGCGACATCTGAACCCAAACTGTGTGGGACACAGGCAAAAAGATGTAGTATCTTATCAAAGATGAGTGCCCAAGGCAGGTACACCGCAAGGGAAAAGATCTCCTCGAGCCAGGTTGAACGCGGCGGGTCTGCTCGCGCCACCCTGGTGGCTATGGCCGCTGGCCTGTTGCTCCTGTTTTTGTCCACCGGCTGCAGTTTTTTCGGCGGAAACAACTCCCTCCCTGCACGCGCCGAGCGCATTGAACCCAACGACCAGTTCTTCCAGACCGGTGCACAGTGGAACATGGAGGTCATTCGCATGCCGGAGGCCTGGTGGCTGCTCCAACACCCGGATGTCCGCCCGCACCTCCGCCAGGTAACGGTCGCGGTCGTGGACTCAGGCATTGTTAGCGGTCACCCGGACTTCGGTGCATTTGTACCGGGCTGGGATTTCATTGAGGCCAAGAGCATTCCGGCACAAGGCATTCTGCAAAACGACAGCAGCTTCAGCCATGGAACTCACGTGGCCGGAATCATTGCGGCCCTTACCAATAACTCAGGTGAGGGAGTTGCGTCGGTCGGCTGGCCTGGTCACAACACCACCCCGCTCATTCGGCTTATGCCGGTACGGGTTCTCAGCGAGCATGAGGACACAGGAAATCTTGTGGGTAGCGAGGAAGACCTGGAATGCGGGATCAAGTTTGCGGTTGGGTTAGACTGCAATAACGTCACAGGATCTTCTACCATTGCCCAGGTTATCAATTTGAGTCTGGGCAGTGGAACTGATCTGGAGCTGGCAGAGCTTTTTGAGGAGATCGCCGCCGCAGGGATAACCGTAGTTGCCGCAACCGGAAACGCAGGAACCAGTAGCCTCGTATACCCAGCACGGTACCCAGACACGATCGCGGTCGGTTCTGTTAACCTCGCTGCTGCATCAGACCCGCTTGGGGTCTACCGTTCGAGTTTCTCCAATTATGGCGAAGGCCTGGACTTGGTTGCTCCAGGAGGCAGACGAGACAACCCTGTGGTACCGGGAATCTGGAGCACCTATATCAATGAGGATGATGAGCTTGGTTA
>SLAA01000185.1 GCA_007127105.1 Spirochaetales bacterium
AAGACTGCATGCAACGGAGGGCTGTTCATTAAGTTGGGCAGCCCTTTTTTCGTTTGCGCCCGGCAGGGCGCACCTGCTTGGAGGTGGAAGTCCTCTACGGGACCGGCAGGGTGAGTGCTTGGCGTTGGGGAGAATGCTACCGGCTTGTGGCACCCGTACACAAAGTCGTAAGTTGCTCCAAGCCCGACTGCTCACCAATGGCCATGAGGCGGTCGCCTGCCTCAATTCGCATATGCGATGCGGGATTGTATACCAGTTCTCCTTTACTCTTGTGTATGGCAACTACAATTATGTTCAAATCCCGTCGGAGTGGGGACTCAAGTAGGGTCTGACCCGCAAGCGGAGACCCCTCTGCTATGTGGATCTCCTCAATATTGATCTCCCTGCCTCCAATTCGTGCAACTGTCTCCATGTACTCCACGATACCGGGCCTGAGTACCAGTTGTGCCAAGCGGTGTCCTACCAACTCATAGGGCTTGATTACCCGGTCGGCGCCAGCGGTGCGTAGCTTGGGGGCGCTCTCCTCACTAATGGCGCGCGTCACAATGAACAGCTCCTTGCTGAGCGAGCGGGCAGTGAGCGTTGTGAAAACGTTTTCTGCGTCCGAGCTAACTACCGCAATGAGACTTGAGGCGGCTTCGATGCGCGCGTGTTGAAGGGTCTCGTCGGAGCTCGCATCACCAATGAGGTAGAGATAGCCTGAGGCTTCGAGTTGTTCGGTCATTTCTGGATTGTTATCAATGACTACGAAGGACGCCTTTTCGTCGGCGAGTTCCTGGCACAGGTGGCGCCCCATGCGCCCGAAGCCACATACAATGGTGTGCTTGTTCAGTTGTGCGATGTTTTTGTTCATTCGTCTTCTCCGAAGCAGGTAGGATTCCACGAGAAGCTGGACAGTACGTCCACCAAGGTATGCAATTGAGGAGATACCACCGACAATAAGACCAATCGTTAAGAGGCGGCCAGCGTCGGACAGCGGGCGAACCTCGGCAAAGCCGGTCGTTGTGAGAGCAATTACGGTCATGTAGACGGAGTCCGAGAGGCTCCAGCCTTCAATGAGCATGTAGCCAACAGTCCCGGCCACAAAAACCGCTATCAGGAAACTTGCCGCAAGTGCAAACTGGTGCCCAATGCTCAGGCGGGGAAGGTAACTGCTGGGTGAAGGCCGCCCGCCCTTAGTGGTGCTCATGAGCAGCAGGGTACGATGTACGGCACCGAAAGCACAAGCACACCCCCGGCCTGATCTTTTTGTCAAGCAGAATTTGAATTTCTTGACCGGGAGCGTTATAATTACAGAATCAAGAATCAGGTAAACGTATTACCAAAAAGTGTCGGAGGATTTTATGAAAGTTACTCGTTTTTTTACTGTTTCTGCTATCTTGGTTGCATTGGCTGCAACTCCCGTCTTTGCACAAACAACCGGCTGGACTGACGGCCCTGTCACCGTCACCATTAACGCAAACATGCCTGAACTTACTCAGCTGCGTTTTGTCGACTTGGCCGCAACAATTGACCTCTCGAATCCTACAGAGGTTCCCATTGGAACCATGTTTGAACGGAGCAACCGGACAGCTGGTTACACCGTGAGCGTGAGTTCAGCGAACAATGGACAGCTTGTGGGGCCCAGCTCCGAAGCGGCTCCGTATCAGTTGCGTTACGGAACACAGGATGAGATCACCGTAACCGGCAGTGTGACTCTTACGAACGCCACTGCGCGTACAAACTTTGGTGGTGTGGAGCGTGAGGTAGCCGTAACTCCCCTCGTTGACCTGGAAGCCGACTTCCTTCTCTCCGGTACCTACACTGACACCCTGACCTTCACCATTAGCGGGCAGTAAAACGCCATCCTTCTGGATGTGGGTAGGCATGGTTTCTAACATAGTGTTCATAACCATAAAAAGGGCCCTGCGACTTGCGGGGCTCTTTGCGGTTATAGGTATTCTTTCCGCCTTCACGCTGCAGCCCATCTCACAAAACTTCAGCACCAGCGGGCCTGAAAGCTCCAAGGTGTTTCAGGTGCACAACCCAGGCGCGCAGCCTATTGCTATGCGGGTAGAGATGCTTGAGCGCCATGTTGATGCAGACGGCGTAGAGAGCAACCCCTCGGCGAGCGGCAGCTTTGCGGTCTTCCCCACCCAGTTTGTGCTGGATGCGGGACAGCGTCGGAACATACGTGTGCGGTACACCGGCACCGAGAATCTTGATCGTGAGCGCAGCTTTCGCCTGCTTGCAGAGCAGCTGCCGGTAGATTTTTCTGATCCTGACCAGAGCGGCGGTGCTGCTGGCGCTGGAGGTGGGGACTCAGAGAGGCGTGGGGAAGGCTCGATTCAGATCATGTTTCGCTACCTTGCCTCGGTATTCGTTGTGCCAGCTGGAGCGGAAGGGCCACGCCCCTCCGTCTCCATTGCTGAGCGTACAGAGGAGGCTGAGGCGGGACTGCTGCTGCGTTTTGAGAATGAAGGCGGCCGACATGTTGTGCTCCAGGATCTTGAGCTCCGGCTTGAGCTTGATGATGGCACCGAGCTTCCTGTAACTGGGAACCAGCTTGAGGGCATTGTCGGGACCAACCTGCTTGCCGGAGCTGTCCGAGTTCATTTCTTGCCTCTTGCAGCTGATCTGGTCGGACGCGTCCGTCATGTGCGCTACGTCAATTAAACGGACGCGGCAGAGCATGAGCATAGGATACCGGTTTCTCACAGCATTTCTCCTGCTTCTTCTTGTTCCTGTCGGGCCTGTGCTTTCATTTGAGCTCTTTCTTCCTCTCGTTCTCCGCGACCAGGTGCTCGGTGAGGTGCGTGCCGAGCTGGATCCTGACACGGCCGAGCTTCGGCGGGTCGACGCCGACCTCCTTTCCATGCTCCAGCCGAATCTCCGGCCAGAAACCTATAGAAGACTGCTTCAGGAAGTTGACGAGGAAGGCCTGCTTTCGGTAACGAAAGCGGCGGAGCAGGGCTTGGGACTCCGATTCGACGACATAGAGATTGTTATTCGAGCACAACCATCCCCTGGAACTGAGGCCCCTCAAGCGATTGTGTTTGGTCAAAGGCAGCGACCACATCCGGACAGCCTGACTCCGGTGGCACCCTTCTCGGCCTATGTGAATGTGCGCGCACTCCTGGAAAACCAAGTTACGGTGGGTGCGGAAGGTACCGAGAACGAACTCCCGTTGGGAGTAGGGCTTGAGGCAGCGGCGGCTCGAGGCCAACTATCCGGGCGAGCCTCAGCGGTGATAGCGAGCGAGCCAGGTGAAAACGATATTGTGGAGCTGGAGCGCGCTCTCCTGCGCTATGACTTTCCGCTTCAGCGGGTGCGAGTAGAGGCGGGCAGTACCGAGCTTCCGCAGTCCGGTCTCATAGGCTCTCAGCTTGTGCTTGGTATGAGCCTGCGACGTGACTCACAGCTGGATCCGTATACCGCACGGACTACGGCCTCGGTCACCGAACTCTACCTTGAGCGTCCCTCCGAGGTAGAGGTGTGGGTAAACGAGCGTCGGGTTGAACGTTTGCAGCTTTCAGCTGGCTCCTTTGAGCTCCGGGACTATCCCCTGGCGGCGGGACTCAACAAAGTTGAGATTGCAATTACCGACGACCTTGGCCGTACCGAGACAGTTCAGCTCACGGAGCCCTTCAACACGCAGCTTCTTAGACCGGGTGAGTTCGAGTACCATGCTGGGGGTGGGCTTGACTGGCGTGACCGAGAGACGCGGGCCGCCTCGGCAGTGTTGCGCTACGGTGTTACCCGCCGGGTATCGCTTGGCACCGGGATTCAGTCCACCGTCGATGAACACCTCGCGGCAGTTGATGCGACCTTGGCGCTGCCGGTTGGGAATGTGCGTACCGATGTCGGGGTACACCTCGGCGAGCCGGAAGGTTCTTTTGAGGCAAACCGAGCGCTGAATCTTGAGTATAGTTTTGGTATTCCCTGGCGCAGGACGTTACCGCGTGCCGCTGTGAGCCTGCGAGTACAGGACGCCGACTATCGCACGCCCTCACCCACCGAATGGCAGGGCCCGGCTGACCTGGCGCGGCTGCGCATAAGTCTTTCGCAGAGTGTGCTGCAACGGATCGGACTCTCCGCAACCTATCAAAAAAGCTGGGCACGCAGCCCAAATCTGGATAGCGACAACATAGGCATGGTTGCCACGCTCAGCCCCAATCCAGGCGCGAGCTTATCACTGCGGCTTGGCTATGAGTGGGACGAGGATGGCAACACGGGGTTCCGTGGTTTCATTGGCTATACTCACACCCTGAGCGGTGGTCGCCTCTCAACCTCGGTGGGGCAGGATCTTGCCGAAAATACTGGAACCGTTTCGGTACGGAGCAATCATGAGCCTCGGCCAGGGCAAAGTCTGAGTGCGTCAGGTCGGCTATCGGGACTGCCCAGCCACGCAGACAATGACTGGAGCAGTGGCGCGGCGGTGCGTTACGTTACCCCGTACTTTGAGTCCTCCGTTCAGCATGACAGCGATTTTTTTGAGGAAGGCTTGGTCGAGCGGCGCCACCGTAGCGGCCTTCAGGTGGGTACCGCCTTGGCATACGCCGACGGCGTGTTTGCTCCCAGCCGCCCAATTAACGACGCCTTTGTCATTTTCCGTCGCGATCCAGGTTTGAGTGATGTCGGGCTTGAGATTCGCTCCGAAGCGGGAATGCGAGCAACACCCATGGAGCGGTGGGGCCGGGTTGTTGCTCCGGGGCTGCGCTCGTACTATCCGTACACCTACTTTGTGGATGCGCCTTTCTTGCCGGAAGGATACGACTTAGGCCCGGGAACCTACACAGTAGTACCTGGTTATCAACAAGGGGCTCTCATCAACATAGGGAGCGACGCTCGTGTGTACGTTGAGGGACAGCTGGTCAACGAGGTTGGAGAGGCGGTGGCCCTGACCGCTGGCCGCCTCTACATGGGTGCATTTGACGCGCTGGGCGAACCAGCCCAGGACGAAGACGGTGAGCTGTTTTTTAGCGACCGGAACGGTATCTTTGTTGTGTATGGTCTGCGTTCAGGCACCTACCATCTGCGGATGTCCGGCGGTCGCTATGCGGAGTTCAGTATTCCTGAGGGTGAGATCGGTAGGTTTGAACTTGGCAACATTGTGCTCAGGCGCCCGGAGGCAGAGGAATGAAGGTGCAAATGAAAAAACTGTCCAGAGTGTCCTTGGTGCTGCTGCTCCTTGGTGTGTGTTCAATGCAAACGCTGTATGCACAGGATTTTCAGTTTCGGGCAAGGGGGGACAAGAACCAGCGGCTTACCTATGTGCTTGGCCAGACAGTTGAGGCGACGGTAAGTATTCGGCTCCGACACCGCGGCCCGGCTGTAGACTACTTTGTAACTGCTAATGCGGGCCAACACGCGGGCGGTGATGTTCAGAACCGCCGAGCGGTGTCGACCGAGGGGAACGTGCTCCGCTACCAGGTTTACGACGGTAGCGGAAATATTCTCAGCACCACCAACGGTATTACCGGTAGTTTTCCGCAGTCTACCGGAGGCGGGTGGCAGGAAACCACCATAGAAATACCGCTCCAGCTCCTGCCGAGTGAGTTTCCACCGGCCGGTGAGTATACCGATACATTTGCGCTTGAACTCTATATTGGCGATTCGGCAACCGGAACCCCCGAAGAAACCGAGGAGATTAATGTAACGGTAACCATGCCGGAAATAGTGGACCTACAGGTAGGGCCACCGGGAGCATCGTATGGCTCATTCGGCCGGACATACAGTATTTCCATTGACCCTGCACTGCCGGGGATGGGTGACGGCGCCGACCTTTTAGTTCTCGCCAACACCGGTTTTGCGCTTGAGGTGTCCTCCGACAATGGTGGCGTTCTGCGCATTGGCGGACTTGAAGACACCTTGCCCTACCGATTCCGTTTTAACGGGAGCTGGATAACTATTGGTGGTACCGGCTCGTTCAGGATTACCGGTACTGAGCCCCCGACCGGTATTGGCGGCCGGTCATACTCTTTCTTTGCCGAGATTGAGTACTATGACACCCTGCCAGCAGCTGGCAACTACACCGACGTGCTCAACTTCACTGTTGTGGCACCGTAGTCGTTCCTCTTATCAGGACTCGTTAATGGTGCGCATGTAATCTAGAACGATTTTTTTCATGCGTTCGGACTCAACCTTGCGATAGAGCTTAAGGAGTCTGATCTCGTTGCGGGTTAAGGCAAAGCCGCCGGTGAGGATATCATCTGTAGATGGGAGTGTGGGAGCAAGAGCCTCGTCGGGCAGGAGCTCAGCAAGCCGCACACCAAGCGCGGCTGCTAAATCAACAAGGCGCGACACCGAGATGCGGGTGCGGCCCTTCTCATACTTCTGAACCTGCTGGTAGCTGACCGAGATCCGGTCTGCGAGCTCCTCCTGGGAGAGCGCCCGTTCCCGTCGAAGCGCTGAGATTCGTATACCGATATGTGTTTCGAGACTTCTCGCATTTTCCACTGACGTATGTTGTACCTTCAAACTACCGGCCTTATCTACCAAGCACAGGTTGTGTTGGTAGATACAAAATATACTCGCTTGGGTTGTGCTTCCTCTGTGAAGGTTATGTTCCACTCGGGAGGTCATTACGAGATACGAGTTGTCGGTTGCCCAAGCTCTCCTTGAAGAGTAGCTTTGCTCATGAGGACACAACCACTATGAACAATTCTATCTCGACGCAACTCTTTTATCACCCCTTGGCTCAGGAGCTGTTCCTGCCGGTCGGCGCCCTGTTGGGGGCAGTTGTACTTGGCTTGGTGCTTCGGAGTGTGCTCTTACGCCTGCTCGGCGCCTCGGCACGTGAAACGGAAAGTGAACTCCAGCGAGCGCTGTGGCGGTACGGCCGTGGCCCCTTGTCTCTTCTCCTGCCGCTTGTCCTCGTGCGAATACTTGCCGGGTTTGTTCCCCTTCCTCTTCCGGAAGAAGCGCTGGCTATACTCCGTGAAGCCCTCAATGTTGCCACCATTCTGGCACTCGGCTGGACGGCAATTCGCTCAACCTCGGTGTTGAAGGTGGTTGTGCTGCGGCGCTATAGACTTGATGTGCAGGACAATCTTGAGGCGCGTAAGATCCACACGCAGATGGACATCATCATAAAGATTATTGTCTTTCTCATTGTTCTCATTGTGGTTTCCATGGTGCTCATGAGCTTTGATGGTTTTCGGAGTCTGGGCACGAGTCTGTTAGCCTCGGCGGGACTGGCGGGTTTGGTGCTGGGTTTCGCGGCCCAGCGTAGCCTTGGCAACCTTCTTGCCGGAATTCAGATTGCCCTGAGTCAACCAATTCGCATTGACGATGTAGTCATTGTCGAGGGTGAGTGGGGGCGGATTGAAGAGATTACGCTTACCTATGTGGTGGTTGCTATTTGGGACAAGCGACGGATGATTCTCCCCATTAGTTACTTCATTGAGCAGCCGTTTCAGAACTGGACACGCAGCACCGCCGAGATCCTGGGCACTGTCTTTTTCTATGTAGACTATACTGTCTCGGTAGATGTTCTTCGTGAGGAGCTGCATCGTATTCTTAAAGAAAGCAGGTACTGGGACGGAAAAGGTTGGGCGCTGCAGGTGACGAATGCCACCGACCGAGCGCTGGAGCTGCGGGCCCTGATGAGTGCACCAAACTCGCCGGATGCCTGGGAGCTGCGCTGTGAGGTGCGGGAGAAGCTGCTGGCCTTTATTCAACGCGAATACCCTGAATCCCTTCCCCGAATACGCGCCGAGGCCCAAATGAGCGATTCTCGTTGATTATTCCGGATAACCGGCGTAGGATTGATAGTGTATGAAGCACTTACAAGAAACCATTCCGGCACTGATCGGAAACAGTATTGCGAGCTACGGCGACAAGCCGGTCTTCTCGTATGTAGATGAAACCCCCATTACCTTTGCAAAGCTTGGCAGGCTCATTACGCGAGTCGGGCTCTTGCTTTCTGAACATGGCGTTTCGCCGGGTGATCGTGTGGCCTTGCTGTCGGAGAACAGGCCAGAATGGCCGGTGGCATATCTTGGTATTGTAGGGTACGGCGCGGTGGTTGCCCCCATTCTGCCAGACTTTCACGAGAACGAGGTTGCAAATATCCTTGAGCACTCAGAGGCGAACTTGGTATTTGTTTCGCCGCGACTGCGGTCAAAGTTTGACGGCGCTGCAACCCTGCTCAACCAACGGAGCACCGCGCCGACATCGCTTGAAATTGAGAGTCTTTCCACAGAGAGCTCAGAAACGGAACCAAGCCCAGCTCCGAGCGCTCGCGAACCCGGTCCAGACGACCTGGCCGCCATCATTTATACATCTGGGACAACCGGCAGCTCAAAAGGCGTTATGCTGACACACCGGAACATCGTTTCCAATGTAATTGCGGCCTCACCGCTTGCCGACATTCGGCCAGGGGACTGCATGCTGTCGCTCCTGCCGCTCTCGCATTCCTACGAGTGCACCTTGGGGTGTCTGACGCCAGCGGCAGCCGGGGCCGCGGTGTACTATCTAGATAAGCCGCCGTCACCGACGGTCCTCATGCCAGCCTTGGCAAAGGTGCGACCGCAGCAAATGTTGACGGTGCCGCTTTTCATTGAAAAGATTTTTCGCAACAAGATACATCCGCAGCTCACCGGTTCCTCAGTCAAGCGCATGTTGTACGGGTTGGGCCCGGCACGCAAGCTGCTCCATAAGGTTGCATGCAAGAAGTTGATGAAGAGCTTTGGCGGACGACTGCGCTTCTTTGGCATTGGCGGTGCCGCTCTCGCTCCGGACGTTGAACAGTTCCTCCGCGATGGGGGCTTTCCCTATGCTATTGGGTATGGACTTACGGAAACAGCTCCGCTTATCGCTGGCTCCTCGCCTGCCGACACCCATTACCGTGCTATAGGCCCCGCCATTGAGGGCACCGAGGTGCGCATTGCCGAGAAAGACTCCGAGAGTGGTGAAGGTGAGATTCAGGTCCGCGGGCCTAACGTAATGCGTGGGTACTTTAAGGACGACAAACGCACCGCAGAGACCTTTACCGAGGACGGTTGGTTGCGCACCGGAGATCTGGGCTTCTTTGACAAGCAGCAGCGCCTGTACATCCGGGGCCGTATCAAGAACATGCTTCTGGGGCCGAGTGGCGAGAACATTTACCCCGAGGAAATTGAGGCGGTCATTAACGCGAAACCATTGGTAGCGGAGTCGTTGGTGTATCAGGCGGGGGGCAAACTTGTTGCTAAGGTGCACCTCAACTACGAAGCCATGCTGGCCTACGCGGCAGACCAGGCCGAGGATCTGCGCGACAATGTGGAAGAGTTGCTGGAACTCGCGCGTGAGCTCATGGAAAACACCGCATCCGATCTTGAAGAGCGAAGATCCGAGGAAATGACCCGGCTTCATGAGATTGCTTCTGGTTTTCTTGAGGATCTTAAGCAGCGCGTGAATCAGGAGCTCAACACATTCTCACGCATTGCTGAGTTCGTTGAGCAGCGTGAGCCGTTTGAGAAGACGCCAACCATGAAGATTAAACGCTATCTCTACGTGTAGGTTTTCAGCGTCTGAATGAGTGATCTCAGCAAGCTTCTCAGCAAGCGCATTGACAAGGCTCTCTTTGACTACAATATGATACGTGAGGGTGATCGAGTCCTGCTTGGCCTATCTGGCGGCAAGGACTCGCTGAGTCTTGCGTACCATCTGTCACGAAAGCAGAAGCACTTCCCGGTCAAGTTTGAGCTTACTGCGGCCCATGTCCGTACCGAGTTCTCGAATCCCGCTACCCTGGATCAGATTGCGGAGGTCTGCCGTGAATGGGGACTTCCTTTGGTCGAGATCCCAATGGAACTGGAAAAGCGAATACATCCGGGCCAGCGAATGAACTGTTTCTGGTGCTCCAAACAGCGGCGGGTTGAGCTTATGCGTTATGCCGGAGCCCATGGGTTTCAGCGCATTGCTCTGGGGCATCACATGGATGACATTCTTGAGACCTTCTTTATGAACATGTCCCACAAGGGCGAGCTCTCCACCATGCTGCCGGTACTGAGCTTAGACAACTACGAGCAAACCATTATCCGACCGCTTGCCTGGCTGAGCGAGGAGCACATACTGGCATTCGCAGATGAGATGGGCTTCACGGCATTTACCTGTCGCTGCGGATTTGATACTACCTCAAAGCGGCGGAGTATGCGCTCGGCTCTGGAGTACTTGGTAGCACAGGAGGGCTCCGGTGCCCGGGAGCGACTTTTTGAGGCGCTTCATGCCCCTAAACTGCGTTACCTTATACGCCGAAGTGAAAGTCCGGAAGATGACGTGGGGCGAGGATTTGAGGCTCACCACGCGTCCGCCCTTACTGAGGCGCCGGTGTATGGTGGTCGGAAACCCGGCGGTCGTCGTTCTGGCGGAGTTTCTTCCGCTGCCGATGGTCACGCAGGTTCAGGCTCACCGACAGAATGAGCGACAGTCCAAAGGCAACCGCAACCAGGATGTCGACGGACTCGGCCGGTAGCGACAGTCCAAGGACGCGCTGAAACAAATACTGAATATAACTGCGAGGAAGTCTCCGCTCTCCCATGGCACGCAGCACCTGCCAGTGCCACTCGGTGAGGGGGCAGAAGCCGAGCCCGTACCGTAAGCCAAGCCCAAACCAGGACAATGCAGTGAGTAAGAGCGCAACAAGATTGGCTTTTCTGAGTCTTGGGAAGAGGAATCCGGTAATGCTCAACAGCACAAACGCAGTGTGAAATACCACGAAGAATAGATCCGCAGCTCGCAACATCCACATAGTGTACCAGCCTACCTTGACCCCTGCCTGACGTGCAAGTATCGTAGCGGGACAAACATGACAGGAGCTCGTTGTGCAGCCGAATCAAATGGAACCCGAAACTCGTGTTGTTATCCGTGACGCAACCGTGGCAGATGTCTCTGCCATCTATACCCTTATCCTTGAGCTCGCCGAGTACGAAGAGGCCTTGAATCGGGTTGAGAACACCGAGGAACGCCTGCGTGAAGATGGCTTTGGCGAGGAGCCCAGGTTTCACTGCTTTGTGGCCGCGGAAGGGTCTGCGGTTATTGGCATTGCTCTGTGTTACTACCGCTACTCAACATGGAAGGGGCGCTATCTCTACCTGGAGGATCTCATTGTCACCAAGCCTCGACGGGGTGAAGGGCTGGGAAAGTTGTTGTTACAGCGATGTATAGGGTATGCCCAGAGCACCGGATGTCGGCTTCTCACCTGGCAGGTGCTTGACTGGAATAGTAACGCGATTGAGTTCTACAAAGCGCTTGGTGCCGAGCTGCAACCGGAGTGGGTCAACTGTGTGCTTTCATCCGAAAGATTTATGCCGGGAGTAGACGGAGCACAACATGCGATATGAGTTTCACGACAGCTCGGCCCTGCAGCTTGCCGAGTTGCTCCAAGGTGCGTTGGTGTCGGTGCAGCAGGACAGCGCCCGTGTTCTTGAGTTCTACTCCGAGGAGACCAAGGCAGCGGTGGATGCGCGGACGACAAGTTTGTCAAAGGTCGAAAGCGTGCTGCATGCATGTCTCTTAGGTATGATATTTGTGGGCCAACACCTAACTGACCGGGAGTGGTGGGAGCGGAGCATGGGAACTGCGCCTGACGACGACCACATAGAAGCATACGTCAGTCGCTACACCGAGTTCACCAAGATCGGACTCATCCAGGCAACCTTCTCCAGCATCGAGTCCAGTATTCGACTGGTTCTGCGAAACCTCTCACCAGATGTCTACAAAAGACTCAGGGTGGACTTCCGCCACATTTGCTACTATCTCATTGATGAGTTCATGCGCGACGAGCGGCAACACTACCGTGCCGTGACCGACATTATGCGGCTCATCCGCAATACGGTGCACAACAACGGCGTTTTTTCTCCCAAGAGTGGCAGAGATGTACGAATCTGGTACCGAGATCAGATATACGCCTTCGAGGCCGAGAAGGTCGTGAACTTTGCAGACTGGGAGCTGCTGCTCCAGATTATTGCCGACTTCAGCGAGTTCATTTCCAGGGTTATGACGCAGCCGGTGATAACCGAGCTTGCGCATATAGAGGATCCAATGATCTCACAGCTCGCCACAGAGAGTGTTCCCGACGACCTTGGCTCTGGCGACGGCATAAGCTCCGGCGCCGATACCGGATCCGGCGACAACCCGCTTAGCGGCTCGTCCACCTGAGACACAGAGCACAACCCCTTGGGCCCTTTTTTGCTTCGTTAGCTTTACCGTGACCGTGAGCGAAACCGGATGTCGCGCTCGGTACGTGGGAACTGGACAATGTGATACGGCTGTGTGAGGGCCTGGGTGACGATATCTCCGGGCGAAGGGCTCAGCTCCTGAAAATAGATAGTCAGGTAGTCCTCCTCGGTCTGCATGCCGGTGACCTCAACGGAAAAACCGCCGCTTGGTTTCTCCCCGGCAAAAACTGCTGCTATTTGATGAGTCTCAAAGTCAATGCGTGGTTTCGCTGGCACTGGGGACCGTCCGGAATGGAGTTCGCGCCAGAGGCGGTCAAAGGCGGCTTCTGACTCAATGAGTACCTCGCGTTGGCTGAGTACCCCCGAGTAGGAACCTCGTGCTACCGTCTGGTAGGCAGGGCTCCTCTGCGGACTCTCGCCATGAGCAGGGCCGGAGGCGCAGGAAAAGTAAAGTCCCGATAACAGTACCAGGGTTAAGGTAAAGCCTCTACTCATTGCTACTCTCCTCCTTCCGCAGCAGTTCTCCAATCATGTAGTAGCGACCGGAGGCGTTCCACAAAGTGAAGCCCGAGGCACCACCTTCACGAGCACCTTCAAGCTGGCGTAGCAAATACTCCTGATAGTAAGGCGTGGAGAACTGCAACTCGCTGCCAATAAGAAAGGCCTGAATGTAAGGCCGGATCAGAACGCCTCTGGAAATGACCGTAGACCGAAGACTTCCTTCGCGGTACAAAAACTCAGCCCAGTCCAGGTATCCAAGCTCACCGTGGAAATTCCGTGGGAAGTGTGAGGGGTACAGCATTGGCGAGATAACATCGACATAACGCGCCATTTCCTCAATGTCCTGCCCAAGGTACACCATGCGATACCAGGCGTTGAAGCCGTAGACATCTATGCCGATCGGGAGCTCCAGAGCCTTGCGTGCCTTGGAAAGAAAGGTGCTCAACGCCGCCACCCTGTCGGTATTCTCACCACGGTGGCGTGCACGTATATCTCGAGTGGCACCATCGGAAGGGAAGCGGATGTAGTCGAACTGTATCTCGTCCACACCCAGGTCCTGTATCTCACGGGCAATCTGAATGTTGTACTCATGGACAAAGTCTGAATAGGGATCTACCCAGGACTCCACCTGACGTTCTCCGTCCTCGGTTGAGCGAAATACTCCCCATGGACGATCCAGTCGTGCGTCCCAGAGTGCGTAACGGTGATTGTCATAGGCATAAAGCCGTGGGTCCTGAAAGACCACAACCCGTGCAATTACGTAGATATCGCGTTCATGAGCGGCTCGTAACAGTTCCGCTGCATCGAAGAGTGGGCGAACCGCCCCGGCAGCGCGTGCGGTCTCATTGATACTGTGGTAGCGAAGCATGCCAAAGTCGTCCTTGAAGTCGACGACAATGCTGTTCATCTCGTGCTTAGCAACAAGGTCTAGATAATCTGTAAGCAGATGCCCACGCGCCCGGTGGGCAGCAATGTAAATTCCGGTGCGGTCAGCGGCACGGCTGCGTCGGAAAGCTGCCTGTTCGTCGTCGGTGGTGTAGTGGAGATCTACCCCGAGTGCTGCGCCGTTCTGAGCATCCATGAATGATACCAGTCCCGGATCTGCCACCGACTTGATCTCCCCCGTGTTTCGGCGATAGCTGTAGGCGCCACCGCCAAAGGCGAGTTCAAAGTACATGAGATTGCGTTCGGTCGGATCATAGCCTATCGCCTTGACCTCTTCCTGGAAGCCAGCGCCACGGTCCATGAAGGCGAAACTCTGCCCCGAGCTTAGGCGGGCAAAAGAACGACCTCTGTCGGTACTCTCAAAAAACCCGTTGTAAGAGGTGCCAAGGAGTAAGTGATCAGGATTGTGTGGCGAGATAGCTACCGCGGTGAACTTGAGGCTGCTGTTGATTGTAGGCCGTGACTTGACGTTGAGGGCCTCCCAGGTAGTGCCGGCGTCGGTTGTGAGGTAGAGGTCGTCGGCACCAACCGCAGCAAAACGGAGATGGTTGTTTGGGTCTTGAGCTACCGCCGCAATGCGGACGAAACCCTGTACACCAGTTACCCCCGGTACACCGCTTAACTCCGGTGTGGGCCGCGAAATATCCTCGGCTGTTACCCAGCCATCACGCGAGCGCAGGAGCCTGCCCTCTTTGTCGCGACTGAGTTCGTAACGCCCAACTACAACGCGGGCGTCCTCAGCCGCTTGCGTGTCGGGTTGAGATGGCACCGCATGGAGGCCTCCAAACGGAAGAATGATCCAGAGAAGAAAGACGAATGCGCGGACTCGAGGCCGGGCGCACATGCGTAAGCAGTAGGTGTTCATTATCACTATAGTGCCGCATTTTTTCTTGAGTATCCAGTCAAGATATGCCGATACTCTATACGGGGAGTAGCGCCCTAAGGAGGCAAGCAATGCGCAATTTGGTAAACGTAATCCTCATAGTGAGTATGGTACTTGGAACTGCGGTGATACTCCCGGCTCAGGAAGAGCTGAACAACCAGAACGGCGTGGACTTTGCGGGTACCTGGGAGCGGGTGCAGGGCGAGGTCCGCTGGGAGTGGAACATTGAAGGCGGAACCTACACATTTACCTACCACAGGGAAGAGGCCTTTCGCATTGGGTCTCGCGGGGTTCTTGAACTGGATGAAGAGGGGCTGCTCCAGGTGACTGCAGAGGAAATCTCGGAGGACGGTGAGGCCTGGTCCAACATCGACATGGAGCCTGAAGACCGAACTCGTGCATACGGACTTGAGGTCACGGAGACTCGCATGCGCATGTCAAAACCCGACTATCCGCAGTTTATGGTGGAGTACAGCCGTTACACCCCGGACGCCGGCAACAACAATGACGGGAATCTGGAGTAGAGTTCTCTTAACTGTCCTGAGCGCCGAGCTGCTTGAGGGCTGCCTGGGCGTGAAGACTTTTCTTCACTGCGGGGTCAATAATCAGATACCCGCGTGCGTAGTCCCGGGCGGGAAACCGAAGGTCAAGCTTGAGTGCATCGGCTGCCTCGCGAGGTTTCTGCTTGCGTTCGTACATCAAGATAATGTCCGCAAATGCCTCTGAGTCTGAGATTATGGCGTGATTACTTGCTCCCGGCAGAAACACCGGTAGTCCGGACTTGGACGCAAGCAGTTCTACCATGCGGCGAAACTGCAGATATGCGGTCATCATTCCACTTCTTCCAACTCTCTGAGAGATACAGTCAAGCAGGTGAAATCCAAAAGCATAATAGAATCGCGGGACACCGAGGCTCTTGATACCAGCCGAGGAAAAGGCGAGGTAGGCGACCCCAAGCAACCGCTGGTGCTCGGAATCTACCAGCCGGAGCACCTGAAATCCGGGTCGGAGAATGGTGTCTGGTTTGCCGGAAAAAACCGGCGCACCCATTTCGCCGTACAGTGCATCCATACACGACTTTGAAGCACGTATGAGCATTGCCTTACTTTTGGGTTCGTGACTGTGGGCAGCGCGGTTCAGTGCGGACTGAAGGTCCAGGAGTCGGGCCATCTCGGTCTGCAGCTGTCCGTACTGGAACAGGCGACGTATGGCCGCGTCGAACGAGGCCCACCCGGGTGTGCTCCGGTAGGTGTCAAAGGCGGGCAACAGTTGTGTGAGCTCCGACGGCAGGGGAAAGAGCGCCTGAGCGTGTGTTCGGGCCTCAACCCGAACACAATCCAGATAGTTCACCAGCAGCGCAAGCTGCCTGAGGGTTGGGCGGTGTGGGGCGACATCGCTCTGGAGATACTCGGCACGGGCTGCAATGTCCTTGCGGGTTCCGTAGCGCGCAAGTACCAGCTGACGAACGGTAGAGCTCAGGGGGTCCGCCCCACCCTTTCCCAAGCGCGTGGCAATGTACACCACGACCACAAAGCGTTGCTCGTCGTTCATGTCTTCCCAGGCCTCAAACACCGTCTCAAGTTGAGCGCGCTGCGCGGACAGTCCTTTCACGTGTCGTGGGGCGGTGGTGCTGCCTTGGAGTTCTGCATCACGATACTTTCGAATGGCCTCGTCAAGCATTCGAGCGCGGCGGTTGAGCAGTGGGAGCACCTGGCGGGGTGAGAGGTCGCCACGGGTGCTGGCCTCGGCACCAACAACGGTCTCAAAGGCCTCGGTCAGGAGCGTGAGGTCAATTTTTTTGCGAAGCGCTGCATTGGTCTTTGCGTTCACGATCTCTGGAAAGGCGTCGGAGAATTGATGTACCGGGAGTGAAAACTCCATCTGCGTCCGCAAGGCCTGTTGCTCGCTGGCGGTACCGTAACGCTCATACAACTCGGTCAGGCTAAACGCGCTGACCTGTTGGGCTGGACGGCCACGAGCGCTTCCCGGAATTCCCGCGTACAGACACAACTCGCGTGCTGCGTTCCCCATGGCGTCCAGCTCCTGGCAACGGCCAAGCTTCCAGGCTGCGTCTTTCCCCACGGCAAGCTCGGCTCTAAAGGTGTCTATGAGGCCCGCGTTCTGTGGATGCTCGCGCTGGTAGGCCTTGAGAAGCGGGTCGAAGTCGGCGCAGGTGTGGCCTGCGTTGGGAGATGCATCTGGGAGTGATACACCCAGTTGCTCACCAAGCTTAATGCGGCGCTGAGAGTTGATGAGGTGCTCAGGATCCCGGAAGAGCGGAGCTATCTTTTTATGTGGGTACTCGGAGTGGAAGCCCCCGTTCTTCTGAATGTCATAGATATACTGAGTTCGAAGGTCTTCATCAATGGATGTGAAGCTCCGTGCGTGTCGGCGCAGGGCATCCATGCCGCCTGTGTCGGCGACCGTGGGCACGAGCTCTGCCAGGCCTTCCGC
>SLAA01000206.1 GCA_007127105.1 Spirochaetales bacterium
GCAGACGAGTACGATGTACCGGTCATGAGCCACCTTGCCGAGATGGATTTCGAGGTGTCGGCACTGGCCGAAAAATATGGGGAGACCCCGGTGCAGCACTATCACCGTCTTGGGCTGCTAACCCCGCGGCTCATTGCAGCTCACTGTATCCACGTGACGCCCGACGATATCGATTTACTTGCAGATGCCGACTGCGGCGTTGCGCACAACCCTGTTGCCAACATGAAAGCGGGTAAAGGAACGGCTCCGGTACCACGTTTCCTGGCTAAGCAGCTACGCGTAGGGCTGGGAACCGACGGGCCGATGAGCGGCAACACCATGGATATGCTGCATGTGACATCTGCGGCCGCCAAGGTGCACAAAATGGCAGGGCGCGACCGCACCCTTGTTCCGGCCTCAACTGCCTTTGAACTGGCAACCATCGGTGGCGCGCGTGCCCTGCACATGGAAGACAGGATCGGCAGCCTGGAACCTGGCAAGAGAGCGGATATCGCTATTGTGTCTCTCGACGCACCGCACATGTTCCCGGTCTTTGACCCATACGCGGTGCTGGTCTACTGTGCCGGACCACAGGATGTTCGCGACCTGTTTGTTGACGGCCGCCAGCTTCTCCGGGACTACACTCCGGTAACCATTGACTCTATAGAGATACGCAAACAGCTTGGAACCATAGTTGAGGGAGTTCGCACAGGGCTTAAAAGTCTGTAGAATGCTTGTAAATGGATCTGTGATGTCGGTCTTTGCGGCCGGATCCACGGAGTTGGCAGAACGGTACTGTAAGGAGGTACTACATATGAAACATGCAAGAAAGAACATGGTTGTGTTCGCACTTCTGTTGCTTCTCGTAACACCCGCTATTTTTGGCGGAGGCGCAACTGAACGGCCGGTGACCGTCAGAGACGACATGGTTATAGCTTTGGGTTCGGACCCCGAGCACCTGAATCCCGCAATTACCACCGGATATCCGGTTGCAGCGGTAACGGCAGATGTCTACAGCGCCCTGGTATGGCGAGACAACGAAGGCACACCACAGCCTGACCTTGCTCGTTCCTGGGACGTAAGTGCGGGAGACACCGTATTTACTTTTCACCTGCACGACAATGTGCAGTGGCATGACGGGGAACCGTTTACCAGTGCCGATGTGAAGTTCTCCATGGATGAGGTGTTGTCGCAGTATCACGGCCGCTTTGAACGAATATATGGTCGCATTGCGAGTATTGAAACCCCGAACGACTCGACGGTAGTTATTACTCTCAACGAGCCGTACGCTCCTTTCCTCATCTCCCTGACTGTTTTTGACGCTCCCATACTCCCAAAGCACATCTTCGAGGGACAGAATGTGTTCGACCATGCAGCAACAACTGCGCCGGTTGGGACCGGCCCCTACCGCTTTGTGAACTGGGACCGTGGAAACCAGATTGTTCTTGAGCGCAATGAGAACTACTTTGGTGATGCAGCCAACATCTCACGGGTCATTTTCCAGATGATACCGGATGAGAACGCACGCACGGTCGCACTCCAAACCGGCGAGGTTGACTACATCTGGGGCTTCTATCTGCCCTCTGCAGGTCTGGCTGAACTGCGAGCCGACCCCAACGTCGAGGTCTGGCAAGGAGTCCGTATCCCGGCGCTGCACTTCCTCTTTGTAAACAATGACAGTGAACCTTTGGATAATCCGCTTGTTCGACAAGCCATTATGCATGCGATTGACCGCGACCTCATTGTGGATCTTGCAATGGAGGGACTTGGCAATACAGCAATTGGCCCTATGGGAGCTGCCTTTCCTTACCTCTATGACGAGAGTTTTGACCTGAGTAACCTTTATCCCTACGACCTGGAACGGGCGCGGGCGTTACTAGATGAGGCTGGGGTTGGCGAGTTTGAGCTGACCATTGTGTACGACTCCGGCCGCCCTGCTTTTGCGGACGCTGTAGATATCATGCGCGACGGGCTGAGTAACATTGGTGTAAGGCTCAACCTGCAGCCGCAGGAACGCTCGGTCATGATTGAG
Source organism: Spirochaetales bacterium (assembly GCA_007127105.1). Taxonomy (GTDB): domain Bacteria; phylum Spirochaetota; class Spirochaetia; order DSM-27196; family SLAA01; genus SLAA01. The sequence goes on from SLAA01000206.1 coordinate 2,012, forward strand.
TCGGTCTACATGCAGCGCAACTACGATCTTTCCATGCAGTCCTTCACATCCGGTGGCGACCCATCAATTGGCTACCACCGAATCTACATCACCCAGGCCTTTGGAACGCCCTTTGTGAGTGCAACCGGTTATTCCAACCCAGAGGTTGATGAGCTTCTTGCCGAAGCGGCAATTACGGTTGATCTTGGTCGCCGTGGTGAGTTGTACCGGCAGGCTAACGCTATTTTGGCGGAAGACCTGCCCCTGTTTCCTCTTTTTGAGGAGATGTCTGTCGAGGCCAACAACAGAGAGCTTACAGGTCTCCGGGAGTCGCTTGACGTTCGGGACAAAATAGGCCGAGCACGCTGGGCTGACTAAGCCCCGCTCTGCTTTAACATCTTGAGGCCGGTCGCACATGCGACCGGCCAATTCGGCTAAGGCAAAAGGAATTCAGAGTGTCCGGAAGTGGCGCAGGCATGAGTCTGTGGCGGTATGCGGCAATGCGCATTGTCCAGTCGTTGCCGCTTATTCTTGGAATTATTGTTATCAATTTTCTGCTCATTAACCTGGCCCCGGGAGACCCAGTGACGGCGCTGATAGGCGACTTCCCTGCACCTGCCGAGTATATAGAAACGGTTCGGGAGCAGTTTGGGCTGGACCAGAGCCTGGGTGTGCGGCTGCTCACCTACATTGGGAACGTGCTGCAGGGTGAGCTGGGGTTCTCGTTCAATTACCGGGTTCCGGTACTCGAGCTGGTGCTGGCCCGCCTCGGGCGCACCCTTGTCCTCATGATTACTACAATTGTGTTTGCCACCGCAGTAGGGCTTGGCCTTGGCATTATGGCGGCAAAGTGGAAGGACTCTCCGTTGGACAAGTTTGCGGTTGGGTTTGCCACGGTTGGGTACTCTATTCCGGTATTCTGGTCAGGCCAGCTCCTGATCCTCCTCTTTGCGGTGAGGCTTGGCTGGTTGCCATCCTCAGGTTTACGGAGTACCCGAGTAGCGTATGAAGGCCTTGCATTGTACGGCGACATGGCGCGCCACATGATCCTGCCGGTGCTGGCACTCTCGCTCAGGTACATCGCGCTCACCACTCGCCTCACCCGGTCAAGTCTCATTGAAACACTCAACTCGGACTACGTGGTTGCAGCCCGTACCCGCGGAATTCCGGCAACCCGCATACTTTGGAACCATGGTCTGCGGGCTGCAGCAACTCCCATTATTACCATCATTGGATATCACTTCACCTTCATTGTCGCTGGCTCGGCACTTGTGGAAACGGTATTCGGGTGGCCTGGTGTAGGCCGCCTGATGTACGAGTCCATAGGAGCACGAGACTACCCCACGTTGCTGGGAATACTGCTCATGGTCTCAATTGCGGTAATAATTGTGAACCTCATTACAGATATCGTGTATGCCTATATAGACCCAAGGATCAAGTATGACTGAGCTCCGCCGCATAGCCTACTACTTCCGCCGCAAACACTTTGCAATGTTTGGTTTGATTCTCGTCCTGGCGCTGGTGACGGTGGCTGTTCTGGCGCCGCACATTGCTCCCAATAATCCGCACGCAGTATCGCGTGACCGTTTTTTGTCACCAGGAGCAGATGCACGCTACCCCTTGGGCACCGACAACCTTGGCCGCTGCGTTCTGAGCGGGGTGATTTACGGAACGCGGGTGTCGTTGTTTGTTGGCCTTGCAGCCGCGGCGACATCGACCTTTATTGGAATTCTTATTGGTTCTATCAGTGGGTATTTTGGTGGCAAGACCGACGCATTCCTCATGCGCTTCACCGAGCTGTTCATGACCATACCGCGTTTCGTGCTGGCGCTCATTGTCGTTGCCTTCTTTGGTTCAGGGCTTGACCGCCTGATTCTGGTCATTGGGGTGCTGAGCTGGCCAGGAGCAGCGCGGCTTGTCCGCAGTGAGTTTCTCTCCCACCGGAACCTTCCGTATGTTGACAGTGGGCGCGTCTCGGGCATGAGCCACCTCAGGTTGATCTTTGTGGAGATTCTTCCAAATATCATTCCGCCAGTTATTGTGGTTGCCACGCTCGACGTTGCCACCGCCATACTGCTTGAGGCAAGCCTTGGATTCTTCGGCCTCGGCGACCCTAACCTGCGCAGCTGGGGCGGTATGCTGAGTCGCGCACAGTCTCACATACGCACCGCCTGGTGGATGTCGGTCTTTCCGGGCAGCGCGATTGCGGTCACCGTCCTGGGCTTTAACCTTGTTGGTGACGGGCTCAATGAGGCAGCTAACCCACGCATGCAGATAGAAGGGGGCAGCACATGATCCCCAATACACACATAGAGGCGAATGCCCAGACACCATCTGAGCCGATTCTGGAAATCCGCAATCTCATCACCGAGATTCGTGTTCCTGGCCGCTCACTCCGCCCGGTAGAAATTGAGCGCCTGGTTGTTCCACGCGGTCAGGTGGTGGGAGTTGTTGGCGAAAGTGGAAGCGGCAAGTCCATGACTGCTTACTCCATACTCAATATCTTCCCCACCGCTGCAGCACACATTCATTCCGGGTCTATCCTGCTTGACGGTGTGGACATGGTAGCAGCCCGTGAGAATGAACGGGTCAAGATCCGCGGCAACAAAGTAGGCATGGTGTTTCAGGACTACGCACTGTCCTTTAATCCCGTCATAACGGTTGGAAACCAACTCATGGAACAGCTGCTCACGCACGGACGGCACGAGAACGCCAAAGCTAAGGTACTGTCAGTACTAGATGAGGTAGGTTTGTCGGCAGAGGTATTCTCGCGTTATCCGCATGAGCTCTCAGGAGGCATGCTGCAGCGAGTTGGTATTGCCTCGGCCCTGGTCTGTGACCCGCCTCTTATTGTTGCAGATGAACCGACAACTGCGCTTGATGTAACTGTACAGGCCCAGATTCTTGAGCTTCTGAAACGCATTCAGAAGGAACGCAACCTTTCAATTCTCCTTATAACTCACGACCTGGGCATAGTCGCCGAGATCTGCGACCTGGTCTATGTCATGTACGTTGGACAGATAGTCGAACATGGTAC
>SLAA01000099.1 GCA_007127105.1 Spirochaetales bacterium
GGGCAAATGTGGCTACCTCCAGCCCGGTGTACCCACCCCCAACCACCACCAGCGTGGTGTGGTCTGTTTCACGCGATGAGCGCAGGAGTTCGGCGCGAAGGGACTCGGCCGCCGTATAGGAGTGGAGCGTGTGCAGTGTTCCTGAGCTGGGAGTGAATCCAAAGAATGCCGGGCGTGAGCCGTTGGCAACGACAAGGTAGTCATACCGGTAGGTCCCATGTAACCCGGTCAGCAGGCGTGCACCAAAATCCATAGCGGTAATGGTGTCCTGTAGCAGGCGGACACCCTTGGGAAGGATGTCGGTGAAACTCCGTGTTAAGGCCCACCGTGGAACCCGGCCGGACAGCACGTCCGGAAGTGCAGGGAGCATGGTGGCGTATGCGTTGGCATCTATGAGGGTGAGCTCCGCGTTGGGAGCCTTTTTCACGAGCGTCTTCACGGCCTGCAGGCCTGCGAATCCACCGCCGAGCACAATCACCCTGGTTCGATCATTCATACTCTGCCGAATATACGCTTGTACTTTCTGCGGGTACAGCACGAATCTTCAATGGCGGCTGGCCCCACCGACTGCCTCGCCCCTGGGTGTGGGCGTATTTTTCCTTTACTCGTGGCAAGCTGCAAAGTATCCTACAGGAGCCTGCGTAAAAGTATAAACAAGGACGTCTCGCACATTGAAGACCAAACAGACCGGTTCAAACAAGCTCCGCTCCATTCCCTATCACCGAGTACTCAGCTTGGCATTTCTGGTGGTCGGTATCGCGCTGGGGATCTTCTTTCTGAGAATCACTCCGCATACACCCGGTTTCTCGCTTCATCCACGGCTGATTGTTGAAGCAGCCTTTGCGCTGTTGATGGTGGTCTCTTTGGCCGTGCTCAGCTTCTCCCACCGGGTGTCTGAACAACTCCACGACCAACCACTGGTTCTGAGCGTAACTGGATTTGGTTTTCTCTTTTTACACGCGGTACTGGATCTCACCGCCAACGTGCTGGTCACAACACCGGGGGTTGCGCTTGGGCTCAGCTCCGAAATTGGCAAACTTCTTGGCGTGGTCTTTCTGGTTGTGTCGGTAGTGGTGTGGGTGCGGACCCTTCGGTGGAGCGAGCTTTCAATGCAGGAAGCAAAGTTTCGTGGCCTCTTTGAGCTTGCGCCGGTGGGAATTGCCATGAACGACTACCATACCGGCGAGTTCCTTGAGTTCAACGCGGCAATTAATGAACCTGCGGGATACACTCCTGACGAGTTTCGTGCGCTGAGCTACTGGGAAGTCACTCCCCATGAGTATTTCGAGGAAGAGAAGAAGCAACTCGAGTTAATGGAAATGCGGGGATACTACGGGCCTTTTGAAAAAGAGTACATCAGAAAAGACGGGAGCCGTTATCCTGTGCTTCTGCGGGGAATCAAAACAAAAGACCCGAGTGGACGGGAAGTAATCTGGTCCTTCATCCAGGACATCTCGGATATCAAGACGGCGCAGCAGGCCGTCGTAGAGAGTGAAACCCGATTCCAACAGCTCGCACAGGTGGTGACGGTAGTCTTCTGGATACGCACTCCTGACACAATGCTGTATATTAACCCGGCCTATGAAACTGTCTGGGGCCGAACACGGGAATCACTGTACGCCGACCCTTTTAGCTTCGTTGCCGCAATACACCCGGAGGACCGGGAGCGTGTGGTCATGGCTCTTCAACGTGAGTTTGGGGAGGTGGGAAAGTTTGAGGAAGAGTATCGCATTGTTCGTCCGGACGGTTCGATACGGTGGGTGCGAGCCACAAGTAGCCCGGTTTTTGATGAGCACGGGGTTTTGATACGTTCCGCCGGCACGGCAACCGACATTACCGAGACCAAACTTGCCCTGGAAGAAGCAGAGCGCGCGGGCCGGGCGAAGAGTGAGTTTCTTGCCAACATGAGCCACGAGATTCGAACCCCTTTAAACGCAATTATCGGTATGGGCACCCTTCTTGCCGAGAGTGGGCTGACAACTAACCAGCACGACAAGCTTGCGAAGATCCTCAGCTCCTCCAGGCTACTTCTGAGCATCATTAACGACATCCTCGACTACTCCAAGATCGAGGCAGGCAGGCTCCAGTTAGAGCAGACATCCTTCGCCATAGAAGACGTGCTCGAGCAGCTGCGAGGGGTGTTCAGCCACAACGCAACCGAGAAAGGGCTTGAGCTTGTGTTCTCCGTAGATCCAGAGGTGCCGCTTGTGGTCAAGGGCGACCCGTTGCGTCTCCAGCAGGTCATTATTAACCTGCTTGGCAACGCACTGAAGTTCACCGAGCGCGGTACTGTGGTGCTTGAGATTGCCCTTGAGCATGAGCCTGCTGATGCAGTGCGTGGTGTTCAAGCGAATCAGGAGGCTCTGCGTGAACCGGCAGGGAGCCTTGAGCTTCGGATCTCGGTAACAGACACCGGTATCGGAATGACCGAGCAACAGCAGGGCTTACTGTTCCACGCCTTCCAGCAGGGTGACATGTCGACAACCCGTAAGTACGGTGGTACCGGCCTTGGCCTTGTTATTAGCAACTCACTGGTGGCGCTCATGGGTGGGCGCCTGGAGATTGAGTCTGAGAAAGGGGTCGGCAGCCGATTCTCGGCCGTGATCCCGCTGGAGCCTGGTGATACTTCCCCTGGCACCGGGTACTGCCCCGACCTCTCCGGCACCCGCGCTCTCGTGGTGGACGACAACGCACGAGCTCGTGCTGTGCACTCCGCTCTTCTTGAGAACTGCGGCATAACAAGCGTCGAGGCCGCAAACATCAATGCAGCGCTTGAGCATCTTCGCGAGGCGGAACGCCGCGGTGACCCCTTCAATCTGGTACTGCTTGACTGGTACATGCCGGGAGGCTCTTCCGGCGTTCAGGCCTACCAACGTATCAAAGCGTTGCAGCCAACGCTACCGGTACTCGTTGTTGGCGCCGAGGGCTTCCTGGTGGCGTCGGAGTTAGGAGATACTGCACCAGCGGATCATGGATTTACGCTGAGTAAGCCGGTAATTGCCTCTGCCTTCCGGAACGCCGTAGAGAGATTGGTGGCGGGTCCGATTCAGAAAACTCAACAGCGAACTATCATAACTGTTCCGTCTTTCGTGGGGAGCCGTATTCTTCTGGTAGAAGACAACGAGATTAACCAGGAGATCACCCAGTTTTTCCTACAACCTACCGGTGCAGAAGTGATAACCGCCGGGAACGGATCGGCCGCATTGGAGGTCTTCCGGACGAATGAAGAAATGGACCTTATACTCATGGATCTTCAGATGCCGATTATTGACGGCTTTGAAGCGGCCCGGAAGTTGCGAAGTCTCGGTTACAAGGGACCAATCATTGCGCTGTCTGCTGCGGCCACTCCGGAGGAACAATCTCGAGCCGTTGAGGCAGGGATGAATGAGCATTTGCCGAAGCCGGTCGAGCAGGAAGACCTCTACCGCGTATTATCGAGATGGCTGGAGCCCGGCGACGAAGGGGGTGGGCCTTGGCAAGGTGACGTGGTGGAGAGCAGAACTATGCTGCCTGACTCGCTTCCGGGTTTTGATATCGATGCAGGCTTGCGGCGCTACGACAGAGACCAGGGCTTCTATCGTGATCAATTGCTGCGTTTCCAGGATGCGTTGGAACAGCGCTATTGTGCGTTGCCCGAGATGATTCGCAAGGGAGATAATGAGGCGGCTGCTCAAACTGCTCACAGCCTTAAAGGAACAGCTGGCGCCGTTGCTGCATCGCGGCTGCAGCACCTGGCGGAGCGCGTGAACGGCCTGCTGACTCGCGGCGAGCACGTGCCTGAACAGCTGCAAGAGGCAATCGCGGATGCCCTGCACGAGGCTTCCTCCGCTTTGGAGGCAGTAGTATCGGTAGAGCGGCCAAGTCTCGTAGCAACAGGACTGGCAGACCGTGAGCCCGTCAAGGCGCTGCACACAGCGCTCTCAAGAAATGAGTTTGTCGACTACGAGCTTGTTGCTGCAGCCAAGCTTTTCTTGTACGCGAAAAGTGATTCTGATCGTTGCGATGAGTTGTTCAGGCTTATTGATGCTTTCGAGGCAGACCAGGCGCGTGAGCTTCTTGAACGCATGCTCAAAGAAAAAGGGATAGAGCTTTCATGAATGAGGTAACACCGCAACCGACGTTGTTAATCGTTGACGACGAGCCAGCAAATCTTCATGTCCTCGCGCGCTTGATGCGGGACGAGTACCGCATTGTAGTTGCCAACTGTGGGGGAAAAGCCTTAGAGCTGGCTGGCGGCGGGATGAAACCAGACCTGATCTTGCTGGACGTGCAGATGCCGGATATCGACGGCTTTGAGGTCTGCAGGCTGCTCAAGGAAGAACCTGCTACCAGTTCAATTCCGGTAATCTTTGTCACCGCCCGAGACTCAAGTGGAGATGAAGAAGCGGGCTTTGCACTTGGTGCCGTTGACTACGTATCAAAACCGTTTCAACCGGCCTTGGTACGGGCGCGGGTGCGAACCCACATGCGACTCAAGCAGAAGACAGATCTTCTTGAGCGTTTCGCCTTGCTTGACGGTCTTACTGATATACCGAATCGGCGCAGTTTTGAAGATCACAGCGAGCGGGAGTTTCGGCGGGCAGAGCGTGACCGTCTTCCCTTGTCGGTGATCATGATGGATATCGACAATTTTAAGCCCTACAACGACCACTACGGGCATGGTCCCGGCGACGACTGCCTGCGCCGGGTGGCCCGAACTCTGACCCGCGTTGCTGGAAGACCCCGAGACATTATTGCCCGTTACGGCGGTGAAGAGTTTGTGGCATTGTTACCCAGCACCGATGTCAGCGGGGCGGCCGAGCTTGCTGAGCAGTTCCGCAGCGCTGTAGAGTCCCTTGGGATTCCACACGAGTACTCGGATGCCGGAAAGGTGGTGACCCTGAGCCTTGGGGTGTCTACTATGTCTGCATTGGAGGATCGGCATGATTCGGAAAAGCTCGGAGAGCTTCTTGCGCGTGCCGATACTGCTCTATATGAGGCAAAAAAGTTGGGCAAGAACAGGGTCTGCTGTGCGTAGAGTGCTCAC
>SLAA01000248.1 GCA_007127105.1 Spirochaetales bacterium
GTGTGTATGACAACCAGGCTCGGAGTTCGGTATACACAAAGTGCTCAAGGGCTTTGCCCCACGATGCCGTTCCCGGTTCTATGGCATGCGACCCGCAGAGGGCGTTCGCCACGCCTACATCAAAGAAATACAGCTTTCCTGTGCTAATAGCTTTACGCTTTGTTCCTCGTCGGTACGGTTCCAGCACCTCTGCAATGAGCGTGTCTGACAGAACACCAAAGTATTCACGTACCGTTCGGGCGGGCACCGCAGCATCGGATGCCACCGCTTCAAAGTTGAGTAGCTCCGTATTCATGGTTGCCGATGTTCGCAGGAACCGGGCGAATGAGTCGATGCGCCGAACAAGGCCCTCCTGCTGTATCTCCTGCTGCAGGTAGGTTCCGCAATACGCCGATAAATCATCTGCGGGATCATCGCTGAAGTAGATGCTGGGAAGCGCTCCAAAACGGAGCAAACGATGCAGGTCTACTCCCCCGATCTCTCGTGACGTGAGAGGAAACAGGTGGCGAACGCGCGCCCGGCCACCCAACAGGTTTGTGCCGACCCGGGTCAGCTTCCGAGCACTTGAACCGGTCAAAACGAACCGTATTCCGTAGCGATCAATCAACAGCTGAACTTCATCCAGAAGCACTGGTAGCTTCTGTATCTCGTCGATAATCACCGTCTGATCTGGCGTCTCTGCCCCTGCTGCAAGAAGCTCGTCTCGCAGTATCCGTGGCTTTGCGCTGAGCCGAAAAAACGTATCGCTCTCCAGGAGGTCATACCACCGGGCCTGCGGAAACTGCTTGCGGAGCAGCGTCGTTTTTCCTGTCTGCCGCGGGCCAAAAAGAAACACTGAGCGACTGATGTTTTCCAGACCGAGCGAGCGCTTTACTTCCATACGGAAATAATACCATTGGCGGAACAATTCCGCAAGTTATTGCGGAATTTGCGGTCAAATCCGCATGGTGTTGCGTAGAATTACCATTACTGGCTGAGATCAGTGAGTCCGTGTTCCTGGTGATTCTCGAGGTGTCCAGGAGCTTAGCCGCAACGCAAGGCGTCCCGGCTTCCCGCGCTGCTTGCAAGAATCTGCAGGAAACCGCTTCCCGGTAAACGCCCGTTCCAGCGTGCCTTTGCCAGCCTGCCGAGGCCCATTTACATACACAACTGGATTCGAGCGCAGTGCCAGGAGAATTGGCTCCGCAAGCTTTCTGGGTACGAACTCCATACAAACAGTGCAGCCTTTTGTTTTTATAAAGGCCAGCTTTATTTATTACAACACGATCAGGAGCGATGTTTCTGTATAATGGCCCATTGCCTATATCAATACTGAAATGCCCCCATACTAATAGCCGGTGCTATCCGCAGATTATTGTTTCGATCATAGTCAATGTTGTCGGGGGCACCGGTCAAGTCTATACCGAATTCGCGCGCCTCCTGTGGTGATGTAATGGTTAGCGCAAAACTTGCATCCAATTCTGCAGACTGTTCCACATTGTTTTCCGCAGATGCGAGGTTGTTAAGAAGAGCAACAGTTCCCATAATATTGCCGACACGTATATCGAGAAAGTTGAAGAATAGATTGTGCTGGACAATGGTTGTTGCCTCGCCGGTATTCACCGGCCGACCCGACTGATTATCGAAGCCTTGCGCAATATTATTTCGTATCTGTACCTGGCTGACACCAAAGACAAGATTGAACAAGTTCCAGCCTACTGGGGCGATGCCGCTCACGACCAACGTGTTGTGGTCGATGTTCAGGTCCCGGTTATTCTGCATCTGGACTGCCCGGAAGTTTCCTGCATACGAGTCTACATGAAACAGGTTGTTATCCACTCGTGAGAGCATAACGCTGTCAGAGATGAGATCAACCGCAGTTACCGTCGGTTCCGTGACAGCAGAACCATTTAGATGGAAATCGTTTCTTGATAAGGTCAATGCTCCAGTTGAAGCGAATCTGACTGCCCTAACAGCTGTGGTTCCGTTGCCGCTTGCCATATGTACTATGTTATCGATGAAGATCAATGATCCGGACTGCAAGCTTATGAGAGCGGCACCGGTGCCCGGATCGGTAGCAACTACAGGCTCAATGCTGTTAGAAATGACCTCATAAGTCCTATCGAGCGATGGGTTTCCCCTTACCGCAGTGTAATCCCTAATTTGCATAGACGCATAGAAGCTATTGCCTTCAACACGCACCTGATCTCCGGATACACTTGCAAAGATGGGTTCGGATGTAATGTTCGCTGCGTTTGCCAAACCCAGCGGGGCCATATCGAAACTGTTATCAAGTATCGAGACGCTACCACTAGTCGCTACACGTACATTGGTGAGAAAGCCGGTCGCGTTGGCCAGGTTGCCCCCACCGTTCTCGAGCACAGACCCGGTCAACGTAGCCACACTGTTACCGCCGAATTCCACAGCCGAGTCTCCGCCTCGAATATGAAAGCCATCAATAATTACACTGTTTCCTGTCGTGCTAGTGTGGTTGAACACTTGAAGCACAGAGCTTATGGTCGTGACGTTCACGCCTGGATTCAGCGTTGCGATGTCAGCTGCGGGGACCCGAGAAGCGAAGTCCTCTGAATAGCCACCTTCGAGAGTAAGCGACTTGTCGTTGTCACCACTCATAGTGACTGCCCCGGTGTATGAGCCAACAGCAACGCGAATGACTTCCCCGGGCTGTGCAATGGTTACTGCTTCTGCAATCGTTGATATTGGTGCTGCGGCAGAACCGGCAGCATTTGCGGCTCCCGCCGGCGTATTGGTTGGTGTACTGACGTAGAGAACTCCATCTCGGACCGTAAACTCCTGCACTGGATATATCACACGCCCTTCGTTTCCGATATCGCCGACGTTTTCGATGCGCCAATTATATGTTGTACCGGGAGAAAATGGCCCTACCTCACTTAATTCATACGGGGGGGCGCCTTGAGGAATTGGCGGTGGAAGTGAAACCGGATTCGAGATGTCACCTGCTGAAAGATAGAGCCGTATGTCACCACCACCTCCCACGATCATGGTGCTCCAGTTAATGTTTCCTGGGTTGCCAGCGGCCGCCCAGAGCGGTGAGTTGGTGTTTGCGGTGTTCTGGAAGTTCGGGAACTGCGCGGCTTCCAGCAAGCGAAAGGTAAAACTCAATGGATCTGATTCACCAAACTGGTTAAACGCAACTACCTCGAGGGTAAAGTCATCTACGGGCGGTGTGAACGCCGAACTCAGACCGGTGACAGACTCAGTTCCCGACGGAAGCTGCGTTCCTAAGGGTTGGCGATTGCCAAACCCGTCATCTTGATACATGCGAAATCCCTGTTCAGTGTTGGAATTGTCCGTCCAGTACACGTTAAATGTGTTCTCAGCGGTAAACTCGACTATGATGTTACTTGGTGCATCCGGAGGTGAGCGGAGTTCAGCCAGGGTAATATTTGTCGTGGCGCTACTGACCAGGCCATCGTAGATCTGTGCGATCTTTACGATGGGCGCGTGCATTCCGTCACCGGTTGCAGTACTGTCCGAGAACTGAATTCTGAGCCGGTATGCGCCGGAGGGAATGATTTCCAAGATCTCAAGTGACCCGGTGTCCGCATAGTCCGCGTTGAACTCGTTGCCAGCGGTGAAAATGATCAGTGCTCCGTCGCTCCACGCCTCTAACTCCACACTTACATCTGTTACGGCCTCGGGCGGGAAGGTGATGGTATACTCAAGCGTGCCATTACCGGCCGTAAGCGGAACAATATCAATGAGCACCGGGGTGCTTGCCGCATTGATCACTACATTCTCTGCCTGTCCGGTCGCAATTAGGTCATCTGCGGCGTTGAAGGCCTCATAGCTAATTGTCCAGGTCCCGTAGGGAATGTCCGCAATTGGATCCGCGCCGTTCCAGGGGTCAACCGGGTCACGAGTCAGACCGCCGGGAGTGATGTTGGTAAAGCTTATGACGCGCCGGGCTGCAAGACCGTCCAAGGTATCAAGTTCAGGCATGATGGTTTGAGCCTGCAGGGAGTTCTCTGGATTAATGACGATGCTTCCCATCTGGAGGCCAGAAGATGAAGGGGAGGCTCCTTCGGACCTGCTGTAGTCTGTCTGAAACGGGTTGATACATGAACTCATAAGAGCCAGCACTGCCAAAGCAGCAACTATGGAGCGCACTAACCACGGGGCATTTCGCTTTTGTGTATTGTTACTACGCATGTTTAGTTGTCCTCCACGGTGAAGAAGAAGTTGTCTGAGTATGGGGTGCCGTTAATTTCTACAATGAGTGTGAGCGAGTTGACCCCTATCATAGTAGGATGCCCCGGGTCGGTAGCCCAGGAAGCAAGGATCTCAAGAGTGGGATCCCCTTCACCTGTCAGGACCTCGTTGTTAATGATCCACTCATATGCATCAATGGTAATTCCAGCATCGGGAACCACCTGCACTACTTGGACACTTGGCCACGGGTTGCCATTGACATCCAGAGTGAAGCCGGCAGGGGAGAGTGTGAAGGTTGGCACCAGCGGGTTAGATATCGTAATGGTAGCCTCTCCTACAGGTATGTATTCGAACTCATTCAACGGTGTCGGCCCCGATGCATTGCCTGCTGCGTCAATCTCCCGAACGATAAAGCCATAGGTGATTCCTGTAGTCAGCGGTCCAAGGGTGACGCTGGTCGTAGTGATTGTGTTCCAGGTTGCGCCGGAGTCAATGCTGTACTCCCATTCGGCGCCAAACTCACCCGAGCCAATCCAGGTGAAGGTAGGCATGTCGTTATACGTAAACTGGTTCGGCGGTGTGCCCTGTAGGTCGCTGCTGAGCACATTGGTAGGTGCTGGCGGTGGGGTGATGTCTATCTCTACATCAAAAGTGACCGCCGCGCCTTCGTTGTTCGCAGCATCTCGAACAAAGACCGAGACGGTATTCACGCCCTCGTTCAACAGAGGCAAGGTGATTGTCTCAACACCGTCGTCTCCTGTGTCGGGTACATCGGTATTCGCAATAGTCGTCGCACCGCTTACTGAGTATACGA
>SLAA01000152.1 GCA_007127105.1 Spirochaetales bacterium
ACCTGGGCTGCAGGTGAGCTGGTAGATGAACTCGTTGCCGAGGCCCTGGCCTATCTTGAGTCCGGCCTGTATCTGACTGCCCGCGAGACTCTGGAGGACGCAGCCACGCTTGGCGCGGAGGGCCCCGAACTCACCTTCCTGCTTGGCTACCTGAGCTATCTCAGTGAGGATCTCCCAGGCGCATACCAGCGGCTTTCATCCATGGCACTGGATCCCCACAGTAGTTACTACGAAACGCATGCTCTGGTGCTGGCCCAGCTGTACTATGACGGCTTTGCCTTCTCAGATGCCGCTGCTGTGCTGCAGCCGGTGGTCGAAGGTCAGTTGAAGGCCGCAGATGAACGCGAGTTCGAGCCGCTCGCACTCCTGGTACTGAGCCTGGATGCCGCTGGACGTCGTGAAGAGGCGAGTTCCTACATCGACCGTATTGAGAAAAGCCTTCACCCACGGGAGCGCGAGTACGCGGAGCGCCTGCGACGCCTCATTCGCGAGTAACGAGTGTTTGAGCCCCGCCCTTAGCTCAGGGCCTCATCTACGGCCGCCTTGGCATGGATGCGGGTGGTGTCGTAAAGCGGCACTGCCAGATCACCGGGGCGCAGCAGCATACCTATCTCGGTGCAGCCGAGGATGACGCCAACCGCGCCGCGTTCCGCAAAATCCTGCGTAATGCGAACGTACTCGGCACGTGAGTCCTCTTTGACGCTGCCAAGAATCAGCTCCTCATAAATAATTCGATGTACTATCTCGCGGTCTTCTGCGGGTGGGGTGAGTACCTCAATGCCGTGCATGGCGTGCAGGCGTCCGGCGTAGAACTCCTGCTCCATGGTGAAACGGGTGCCAAGCAGGCCCACACAAGGGCTGTCCTGTTCGGACCGGATCTTAACCGCGGTGGCGTCTGCAATGTGCAGCAGCGGAATGGTGATTGCCGCCTCTATAGCTGGCGCTACCTTGTGCATGGTGTTGGTAGCAAGGACTAAGAAATCAGCACCGGCCGCCTGTGCCTGCGCCGCCTTCCCGGCAAGCAGACGCCCGGCAGAGTCCCAGTCACCTGCGGCCTGCATTGTCTCCAGTGGCGCAAAGTCAATGCTCACCAACACCATCTCGGCCGAGTGCAGACCGCCAAGGCGCTCCTTCACCATGGTGTTGATGTAGCTATAGTACTGCGCCGTACTTTCCCAGCTCATCCCGCCCAGCAGTCCAATGGTTTTCATGGCGACAGTGTAGCGACCGGTTGCGCTGCACGCAAGCGTGGGTCCGGACTTCAGCCTCCGCGCCGGGGTAGGCGGCCAGATCCATGGGGCTCGGGAACAACGCCGCGCTGGATATTCTCCTGACACTGTGCTAACATATCGAAATATCCCCATTGTATGCGGTGTCTCATCTACTCGGCACCTCTGCGACCTCGGAGTTGGAAATGGCTGGCGCCCGAATGTCTTTACGTGTCTCTGTTCTCGCGCTGGCGCTTATGGTGGCCGGAGCGGCGGCCAGGCCTCCTGGCGTGCATGGACGGAGTTTCGACTGGGAAATGTTTGAGACCTCGGACTCCTTTCCCTATGAGGTAACAGTCGGGCGTTCGGCAGCGGTTACTGGCGCTGGGCTTGGCTTTACTGCCATGAGTCGCGTGCTGCCCATGGTTCAGCCCCGCGAGACAGCTGCCGAGTATGGCCCCGAGCGACTTCACCGCAAGGATGTGAACCGGATCGACCGCTTCTTTATGAATCCCTATGACGAGTTTCTGCAGAACGCGGGGCACGCGACTTTTTTTGTGACCATGTTGACACCATTCCCTACCATTCTCAGTCGTGAGTTTGGTGAGTTCTTTCAGTTGGGTGTAATGCTCGGTCAGACAGTGCTGTTGTCCTACGGTACAAAAGAGACGCTGCTGCATTTCTTTCCACGCTTCCGCCCTCACGCGTACTATGAAGACACACCAAACAGGCTCCAGGAGGATGACGGTTCTCGGAAGTCCTTCTTCTCCGGGCACTCATCGCACACCTTTGCGGTTGCGACATTTGCAACCATCATCACGCGTGATCTCTACCCGGAGAGTCGAGCCCGCTTTGTGGTAGGTGGAGTTGGCTACGGCTTGGCCGCCTCGGTCTCTGCAATGCGTGTGGCCGGTGGTCGCCACTTTCTGAGCGACGTTGTGGTAGGGTCGGCATGGGGGAGTCTCGTTGGCTGGGCCGTACCCCGCATCTACAGAAGCGATTCCGGTGAAGATGCAGTGCGAGTGACTCCCGCGGTTGGAGAGTTTGGCCCGGGCCTTATGGTGAGATATCGGGTCTTGTGATATTCTTTACCTTATCACTACTGTACCGGGGTACTGATTGGGTAACATCCGAAATGTGGCTGCCTGTCTGCTGCTACTTGTCTCTCTCGGGGCGTTTCCTCAGCATCTCCGGGCTACGAGCAGCGGCGGTCGTACTGGATGAGCTCGTTCCCTATCCGACCGCCGCGCAGATGGGAGAGGGTGGGCTTGACCGTCACGACGTTCTCGGGTTTGACCGTGCCTTCATGCATGATTTTGACTACGAGCTGCAGAATCTTGGTCATGTTCTGTTAACCGCTACCATGCTCATGCCTTTGGCTTCCGTTGCAGGGGGCGATGTCGCAGATGCGGTACGCATTGGCGCCCTGTTTGGGCAAACTATGCTTCTTTCGTATGGCAGCAAGGGTGCCCTGGTTCATGTCTTCCCGCGTCACAGACCCCACACCTACTTTCACGGAACGCCACGGGCCTATCTTGAGGACGACGGCTCTCGCAAGTCCTTCTTCTCTGGACACACAAGCCACAGTTTTGCCGCGGCCACCTTCAGTACGGTGGTCTTTGCGGATCTGTATCCGGAGAGCAGGTACCGGTATCTGGTTGGGGTGACCGCCTATGGGCTCTCATCTGCGGTAGGCGTCTCGAGGGTGCTGGCTGGCCGGCACTTTGTGAGTGATGTTGTCGTTGGCGCTGCATGGGGTAGCCTGGTGGGATGGTTAGTTCCCCATCTATACCAACAGGAACAAGGTTCGCAGAAGTTGCGCGTTATGCCCATGCTGTATGAACAAGGCCCCGGGGTTGTTGTGAGTTACGCCCTGAGCTAACAGTCGCGCCGTGGCGCTCGACCTCCAGCCGAGCGGTCTACTTGGCATTGAACGGCAGGGTGGTCTGCCCGGCACCGGGCGCCACTCTACTCGCCGTCGCGATTGTCCTACTGGATCTGCACAGCAAGACCCACGACCGCATTCACCGAGTTGGATACGGACTCGAAGTTCGGCGCAAACTCAAACCTGGTGCGGGTGTAAATGAGCTCACCGAATAGCTCGGTGCGCGCAATCCTTAAACCCAGCCCAGCGCCAAGCACCAGCCCCAAAAAGGGGTCGGACTCCAGGTCAAATGTGCCTAACTCATCGCGCGTGTCGTACTCGGATTCGGTGACCTGGGAGCTAGCTACGGTGAAACTTGGTCCAACCAAAAAGTAGAGTGCGGCTATGTTGCCCCGTAGAGTCGGGCGCAGCAGTAAGGCAAAGTCGGTAGTCCAGAAATGATACACCAGGTCCTCAAATTCCCAGACATTGGTAGTATGTCGTTGCCTCCCGAACTGGGCATGCAGGGCCAGGTTGGGGTGCAGGTGGTAGTACCCAAAGGCGGAGAACTGCGCAGTCCAGTCCGGCCCGTGGTCATCAACCGCATCCGTCCAGTCACTGCCGGAGAACCAGCCGAGGCCAAGCCCACCCTTGAGGCCAACCGCGCCGCGCACCGTGGGCGGCTCCGGCCGGGTGAAGCCGGGTGAGGCGGCTTCCGGTTCTGCTTCTGGCTCTTCATCCTCGGAGGCAATAGCGGCGCTTGGGGTTTCTTCTTCCTCAAATCCACCGGCTATACGTTCGTCGTAGCGCTCTTTGAGTTCAAGGAAACTGTCACGGTAAACCGAGAGTCCGCGTGAGTACCCAATGTCATCAAGCAGAAAAAAGGCGCGGCTGAAGAGTTGCTCTACCACCGGCACGAGGTCCGGGGCGTCCCATGCGTCCAGTATTTGCTGTTCCAACTCAACCAGGGTTCGGCGTTCCTGGGCAGTGGCCAGGGGAATGCGGAACTCTACGGTGGTAGTTTCTGCATCTTGAAAGGTGTGGATACCTTCGTACACAACGTGTTCGTCCAGCATACGCGCCTGCTCTATGCGCACCGAGCGTGAGCCCACGAGCACCCGCGCCTCGCTCAGGTCCTCGCCGAGTGGGACGTTGTCTACATAGACTGTGTAACTGCCGGGGCTGCCGGCGTTCTGCAGTCTCAGGCTTGCAAAGCGAATAAGCTCTCCGCTGAAACTCTCCAGCAGCGAGACTGCAGCTTCATCTGCGGCATCGAACAGGTCAAAGACCGAGTCCACTGCATCCTCGTGACGACTTGTGACCGCATTCTCTGCCCGTGAGTAGACCGAGAGGTCCAGCACAATACGACCGGCGCTATCCTCCACCGAGCCAAATACAATAAAGTCTAACTCTCGCAGGTCAGCCTGAGTGGGTGGCGGGCCACCGGTGTAGCTAAAGCTCCCCGTTCTGCGAACCTCGTAGCGGTCAAGCAGTCTGAGAGTGAGCTCAATGGTAGAGGAGATGGAGTCGGCCGCAGCCTCCACGCGCGGATCTGCAGCAGTTTCAAAGGTCGCAATCCCTACGTTTGGGCGTGAACTCTGCGCCTCACCCGGAGCCGTAGCGACCAGCGCAAACAGCACCAGCAGCATGCCAAGAGTAAAGGTTCCAGGTTTCGACATCGATTTCATTTCTACCTCCGTGTAGCCCGGCAGTTGTCGTGCCGTCTTACCTAATTATAGCGCTATTCCCTGCATAGTTGTAGGGCTCTCCCTCCGCCTCTACTGAGTAAGGGCGCGATGTCGGCGCATGAGTGTGGTGTGCAGGGCCTCGTGCCGGACAATGAGCAGCAGCCACTCGTAGAAGTTGAGCCTGCCTCGTACCGGATGGCGAAAGCGCGACTCGCTTAGATCCCGGTTGGCGGCACCTGCAAGGATTGTGTCGGATTTATGGTACAGGGTATCCAGCATGCTCAGGAGTTCAGAAAGAGCGATGTCGGAACGCGGCTCGGTTCCCGGCACTGCGGGAATACCGCTGTAGTCTTCGGGTACTGCAACCGCAGTGGGGTCAATGGGCAACTCTGTCGGTGCTGGCGCCCCGTTGGCTTCCGGGGCCCGGTCCACCAGACGCTTAAGCACGGCGGAGTACTGTTCGTCGGTCAAGCACAAATGATGAAGCGTCTCGAGTACCGACCAATGCCCCTGCGGTTGGGTGTTCAGCTGCGGCTCGTCGAGTGAGTTTACGTAGCTCAGCAACTCCTCCCGAGTACGGCGCCGCTCCTTGAGTATATCGTCAAAAGTCATGGGACCTCCTTTTCAAGTCCATTCCACTCCAGTACAAGATCCGAATGCGGCTACCGCTTGTCAATGGAAGTGACAAGAACCTTAACTAGCTCTACACTGCAGTGAATGCGTAGGTCTGTGTCTATTATTCTGGGCGTCGCTTTGGTCGCCACTGCAATATCTGGTGGGTTGTTGCTCCTGTCCTTTTCCCGCTCCACGCGCGAGGTGCTTGCCGAGAGTCGGCACTCAGCAGGCGCGGAGTTCCATCTTACCGTAATCCTTCCGGACGACACCGACGAGTTTTACCGGTCGCTGGTTCGTGGCGGTCAGGATGAGGCACTGCTCCACGGGGCAGCCTTGGAGCTCTTGTACTTTGGTTCTATCCGCGGCGAACCGGGACTTCTCCTCCGACAGGCACGGTGGATGCATACCGACGGTGTACTTGTGTACCTCCCGGAGCACAACAGCTTCACCCGTGAAATAGCGGATTTGATGCGGGCTGGAATCCCGGTCATTACCCTCGTTAACGACAATCCCTTGTCTGGCCGCACCGCACATCTCGGGTTCGATGCCGAAGGCATAGCGAGGGAACTCGTTAGGCTCATGGTCGACTCAGCCACAGATGAACCGCACACTTGGGGTGTGCTTATATCCGCAGACGGCAGCGGGAATCCTGGGTGGCAAGGGCAGCGGATGGAGGCAGTTATTCGTGCTATGTTGGCGCCGAAAAGCAATATCCGACTTCTGCCGACTCGCGTTGTTGAGGCTGGCTATTTTCCTGGCGAGCAAGAGGCGGCGCATTTGCTCCGGGATCACTCCCAACTTACCGGGATCGTTGTTGCCGTTCCTCAAACTCTGGGAGGTGTAGTGCAGGTGCTTATTGACCAGAACCGCCTTGGGGATATTGCAGTTGTTGGGATAGATTTTGGCTCCGGCGTCGAAGACGCCCTTGCAAGGGGTCTGTTAAATGGCACCGTGCTTCGTCACCCTGAACAGGTCGGCGCCACCGGGGTGCGGACACTCATGGAGGCGGTAAAGGGCGGGCGTGTTCCCGAGTACTCGGACCTGGACTACTCTGCCGTCGACCAGCGATCGGTAGTCGGACTCCGGTAGCTATGGTGGATAAGAAGCGGGGAGGTTGAGAGCTTGGCTAGTCTACGTCGACGTACACTTCTCTACCTTTCTGCGCTGGCGGTACCTCTTGCGCTTGGCGTACTTGTTCCGGTTACTTTGATACAAGCGCTATTGAACCGGTCCCTGCAGATGTATGAGCGGAATCAGCAGTATCAGGTCGCCGCAGACCTGGTTGGGTCGCTTGAGGAACATTTGCAGGAATACCTGGAGACCAAGTCTACCGACAGCCTTCGCACCTTCCTCGAGGTGTCCGACCAGCTGCAAGGAACAGTTGCCCTGTTCTCCGCGACCTCGGACATCGTACCTAGTGGTGGCCGTGGTCGGCATCTGGAACGTTCGGCTCACTTTATGATTCGGAGTCTTTTGGAGACCGCAGACCGTGCGGTGCAGGCAAAGCGGGGCAGATCACCCGAGCAGTATACCCAGTTATTTACCGAGGTGCGGGTTATCACGGGACTCCTGCAGTCGGACCTCATTGAGCTTTCCCAGCAGGAACTCACACGCGTCATGCAGAGCCAGGAGCGGTTCTCGGTAGAGTTTGGGAGAATGCAACTTTTGAGCTTCTCGTTTCTTATGAGTCTCATGTTTATGACCGCTGGCCTCGCAAGTGTCTTTGCAGGCAAGATTGCCGAGCCCATCAGTCGTCTCTCGGGTTCCGCCCTGCGCCTGGCGGATGGGGACTTCTCGGTTCCTGATATTCCGTTGAGAGGTAGCAACGAGGTTCAGCACATGGCACAGGCATTTAACCGGATGAAGGCCTCGATTCAGCGGAACATCAAGGAGCTACAGCGAACTGCGGAGATTGAGAAAGGACTCATGGAGGAAAGGGTCTCAAACTTACGCATGAAGAATGTAGTGAAGCAGGCAGAGATGACGGCTCTGCAGAGCCAAATTCGACCACACTTCTTGTTCAATGCTCTCAACGCCGGGGTTCAGTTGGCTACTATTGAGGACGCCGACCGCACGAGTGAGTATCTAGATGCGCTCGCTCATCTGTTTCGTGAGACATTGCGGCCTCTCTCGGAGGCATCGACCCTTGGGCGTGAGTACGATACGCTGCGCTCCTTCCTCTACATCATGCAAATTAGATTTGGCGGTCTTGTGGAACTCCAGTCGGAGATCGATACCTCCACGTTGTCTTTACCCCTGCCGCGCCTGATCCTTCAGCCCCTGGTTGAGAACTCCATCCTCCACGGCTTTCAGGATGGAAATGGCAGCATTCGTCTGCGTTCATGGCGTGAGGATACTCGGGCCGTCATTGAACTGAGCGACAACGGTTGTGGTATGCATAGTGATACTGCACACAAGGTACGACTTGAGGCGACCTCCTGGAATCCGGAGATGCTGCAGGGCAATGCTGAGGCCCACAACGAAAGGTCGGGCATAGGCATTCGCAACGTCATGTATCGCATGCGTCTGTTCTCCGGGCTCCCAGACTGTTTTGAGCTGGACACCGCACCGGGGAGCGGCGTCTGTATTCGCCTCCGTCTTCCGCTGCCAGCATTCGTCACCGCCGAGGGGGAGGCATGACTCGAAGAATATTTGTCATTGATGATGAACTGCCGGTGCTCGAGGGAGTTAGGCACATCGTAGAGAGCTCCTTTCCTTCCGGCGAGATCTGTGGAACGAGCACCAGCGGAATTACCGCCCTGGAACTCATTGACCATGACCCTCCGGACATCCTGCTTGTGGATATTCATCTTCCAGGAATATCGGGACTGGAGATTCTTAATGACATGCGTCGGCGTCACCCGAGTGTCTTGTGCATTATCATTTCGGCGTATGAACAGTTCTCCATAGCCAAGGAGGCGCTGGATTTTGGTGTTTTCGCCTACATTGTGAAACCGGTTACAAAGGCGCGGCTCCTCAAGGTGCTTCAAGGAGCATGTGAAGAACTGGATAGGGAAGACCAGCTGCATGCGGCCGATCTTGCTGGCAAAGCGCTGCGACAGTCGGTGGACGGCCTCCTGGAACGGCAGTTGGTGCCGCAGTTGTTTTCCGGAATATGGCGCCCTGACTCCGAGCGTTGGGAACTATGGCTGACCTCGCTGAGACGAGTTCGGCCAGACTTTTTCCCCAAGGTCACTGCCGCGTTTGTTGAGTATTCCGAGGGTGGTTCTGGTCCGCGAATTGCGGCCGCGCTGCGTTACAAGCTGCCGTGTTGGACCGGGGTTGTTGAGTCGCGCGGAGTCGGGGTGCTTGCCTCTGCATCCTATCCGGGACTCCAGACCGCATTACGAGAGGGCGTGCGTGAAGCCATTAACATGAGTCGCTCGGGTTTTGTGGACGAGCCGAGCATTCGGTGCAGTGAACCTATTCCATTGGAGAGAATCTGGGAGGTATTGCCGACCGTGCTACCTCGGCAGGGAGATAACGAATCCTACGCCGAGGCGTCAGGCGAACTCCGTGAGGGCCTGCAACAGTTGTGGCGAATTGTTCGCGCGGCTGACAAAGGGGTGTTGGATGCCTGGCTCAGTCGCTACCGTCCTGTCTTGGATCGGGTACTGGGGCTCCACCGTGAGTACGCCTGTGCATTGTTGCTGGAGCCGGTTTTTGCCGCGTACCCTCCACCGCTGGTGCCACCTGACTCGGTAACATGGCTGGGCCGCCAGGCGACGTCCGGGGAAATGCTCAACGCTCTTGTGGTAGTTCTCCAGGAGGCGACACCTACCGTCGCAGACTATGCAGGCGAGTCACGTTCACTGCATGAGGCCCTTGAGTTCCTCCGGCGACGGTTTAGCGAACCGGTATCCCTTGAGGATGTCGCAGCTGTTGCGGGCATCTCGGCGGCTCATCTGTCACGTCTCTTTCGCCAGGAGCTGCGGCTCTCCTTCTCAGACTACCTCACCTCGCTGCGGATGGAGCAGGCACAGCGCTTGTTGGTCGACGCAACACACAGTATTAAAGAGGTCGGATACTCGGTTGGCTATCAAGACGCCAACTATTTCAGTCGCGTATTCAAGCGCTGGGTCGGAGTACGACCTCGTGAATTTGCAGCGACGCAGTCCATTTCGGGGGAGCATCCTCATGTGTAGATATCGTCCCTATAGAACACTGGCGGTACTTTTTGCAGTCTTCGCTATGTTGATCACCGCCTGTAGTGAGCAGGAGCAGCATGCAGCTCCACAGGACTTGAACTCTGGCGGCATCCGCATTGGATTCTCCATGGACTCATTCGTTGTCGAGCGCTGGCAGCGTGACCGTGATGCCTTCCTGGATGAGGCGGGCAAACTCGGTGTGCAGGTGCTTCTGCGCACCGCAAATGAGAATGTCGAGGTGCAGCGCCGACAACTGCTGGAACTTGCTCAGTCGGGAATAGACGTGCTGGTGGTCGTCCCTAACGACAGTGAACGGCTATCTGACGTCATTGAGACCATCCGCAACCGGGGCATTCCTGTGCTCGCCTATGATCGTTTGGTTCGGAATACACCGGTAGATGGATATATCAGCTTTGACAACCAAGCTATAGGCGCAATGATGGCCGAGGCAGTGGTGAGCGAAGTCGGCGCACGGGGCAGCGGCAGCGACAGCATTCTGGTCATAAACGGGGCGCTGTCGGACTACAACAGCTTTATGATCAATCGGGGAATTGTGAACTATCTCTCTCCTGAGGTTGAGCGCGGAAAGGTGAGGCTGCTTGACAGTTTGTGGCTGCAGTCGTGGCGCAATGAGGAAGCTCGAGATGCTATTGAGGGCGCCATGGCACGATTCGAGCAGATTGACGGGGTGATAGCGGCAAATGACCTGATTGCAGATGCGGTTGTGCACGCGGCTGCTTCGCGGGGGCTTGCAGGCAGACTGGTAGTGAGTGGTATGGACGGTGATCTTGCGGCGGTACAGCGGGTGGCTGAAGGTACGCAGCTCATGACTATCTACAAGCCGGTGGAAGAGTTGGCAAAAAAGGCGTTGCATATCGCGGTCGAACTGGCTCGGGGGAACAGTCTGGAAGGGGAGGAGACCATTTTCAACGGTCGCTCAGATGTTCCTTTCATTAAGTTGGAGCCGGTGCTCGTTACTCGCGAAACTATTCTGCAAACCGTCATTGCGGATGAGTTCCACACCTATGAGGACGTGTATCGCAACGTTCCGACCGAACAGCGGCCTGTAGCACAGAACTGATGCCGCAATCGTCCTACTTTCGGCTTTGCTCCTTTGACATGTAGGAATTCTGCGGCCGAACGCAAAAATCTTCTTGATGACAGCTCTCCGAGGCGGGTTTAGCGTAACGGGACTAAGCTTGAAAAGGAGAACTGTATGAACAAGCGTTTCGTAGTATTTGCGGCTATCATTGCTCTGGCAATGGTTTTCCCCGCCACCCAGGCATTCGCCGGAGGTCAAAGTGAACCTGCCGTGAGCCAGCAGGTCATAATTGGCTTGTCCCTTCCAACACAGCGTGAGGAGCGTTGGGTTCGTGACCGCGAGACCATGATTGCCGAGGCAAGTCGACTCGGAGTCGACCTTCGTGTAGCGGTAGCCGATGCAGACGTGGCGCAGCAGGCTGCCCAGGTCGAGAACCTGCTGGCACAAGGCATTCAAGTTCTGATCCTGGCGCCCCATGATGCCAATGCCGCCGCAACCCTCGTTGAAGAGGCTGCCGCCGACGGCGTTCCCGTCATCTCATACGACCGGCTCATTCTCAGCAACCTCGTTGATGTTTACCTGTCCTTTGATAACGAGCGGGTCGGAGAGCTTCAGGGCGAGTTCATTACCAGTCAGGTCTCCAGTGGAAACTACATTGTTATGTCCGGTGCACCAACCGACAACAATGCCGCCCTTTTCAAGCGCGGTGCAATGAAGTACATTCAGCCGCTTGCCGACTCGGGAGCTATCACTATTGTCACCGAACGTGCAGTCGATAACTGGTTGCCCGAGAATGCATTGAACATTGTTGAGAACTCGCTGACAGCGAACAATAACCAGATTGACGCGATTCTTGCTCCCAATGATGGAACAGCGGGTGGAGCAATTCAAGCACTGTCCGCACAAGGTATGGAAGGCAGTGTCCCCATTACCGGTCAGGACGCTGAACTCGCGGCTGTGCGCCGCATAGTTGCTGGCACCCAGTCAATGACCATTTTCAAGGACACCCGTGAGCTTGGAACGGCAGCTATTCAGGCCGCAATTACCCTCGCTCAGGGCGGAACGGTGGAGACCAACAACGTGGTCGAGGGAGTTCCTTCCCTTCTGTTGACTCCCCACGTTGTCTCCGCAGATAACGTTGACCTCCTCATTGACAGCGGATACCTAACCCGCGCACAGATCTACGGCGACTAAGGTAACTTTCCGCTGTGGTGGTTCCCTGGAAGGTTGCACCTTCCGGGGAGCCTTCTTTGCGGAACAGGGAGGAGTATCCATGAGTGACCACATTCTGGAAATGAAGAACATCGTCAAGGAATTCCCTGGCGTTCGAGCTCTCGACAACGTGAGTTTTCAGGTGAAACCTGGTGAGATACACGCCCTCGTTGGTGAGAACGGAGCGGGTAAGTCAACCCTCATTAAGGTGCTTAGCGGGGTTCACCCCAACGGCTCGTATCAGGGCCAGATTCACGTAGACGGTCAGGAGCAACGCTTCCTACACATCAAGGACAGCGAGAACGTTGGTATCGCCGTCATTTATCAGGAGCTCGGGCTCGTTCCTCAGATGTCCGTGGTGGAAAACCTCTTTCTTGGTGCGGAGAAGGGGCGGGCGTACCGTATCGACTGGGACGTCGCCAACACAGAGGCACTGAAGTACCTGAAGGAGCTCAGGCTTGATGTGAGTCCCAAGGCGTTGATCAGGAACCTGGGAATTGGAAAGCAGCAACTGGTGGAGATTGCCAAGGCACTGGCAAAAAAGGCGCGGATACTCGTTCTAGATGAACCAACCGCTGCCTTGAACGAGCAGGACAGCGCTAATCTGCTGAGTATTTTGCGGGAACTCCGAGACCGAGGTGTTACCTGTATCTACATCTCCCACAAACTGGGAGAGGTGTTGGAGATTGCCGATACCGTGACAGTGTTGCGCGACGGCAAGACCATAGGGACCCGTGACATGCATGGGCCGGAACGTCTTGACGAGGCTGGTATTGTGTCGTTGATGGTTGGCCGTGAGCTCACCGAGCGCTTCCCGCGGGTTGAACACACCCCCGGTGAGGTCGTTCTGCAGGTTCGCGACTGGTCAGTTCAAGACCCTGAGAATTCCGAGAAGAGAATTGTCGACAACGTGTCCTTTGATGTTCGCAAGGGCGAGATCCTTGGTGTGGCGGGCCTTATGGGTGCCGGGCGTACAGAGTTAATGATGAGTTTGTTTGGTGCCTACGGAAAAAGGCTAAGCGGAACCATGCTTCTCAATGGCCAGCAGCTGAATATTCGCTCCCCCTTGGATGCCATTCGCGCAGGTCTGGCGTACGTAACCGAGGATCGTAAGGGCAAGGGACTGGTCCTGGGTATGGATGTTCGTGAGAATACCAGCCTCGCGGCTCTCAAGTACCTTTCCCGGTTCTCTATCATAAACCGACTGGAAGAGATCCGGAGAGCGGAAGAGTACGTGAAGTCGTTACGGATCAAGACTCCAAGCATTGAACAGAAGGTGAAGAATCTCTCGGGCGGGAATCAACAGAAGGTGGTACTTGGTAAGTGGATGCTTACGAACCCTAAGGTGCTTATTCTGGATGAACCAACTCGTGGAATTGATATTGGCGCAAAGTTTGAGATCTACAACATTATGAACGACCTCGTGGAAAAGGGCGTCTGCATCGTGATGATTTCCTCGGAGCTGCCCGAGGTGCTTGGGATGAGTGACAGGGTCATTGTGATTCACCAGGGTAGGCTAAACGGCGAACTGCACTGGTCGGAAGCTACACAGGAAAAAACCATGTTATTAGCAACTGGAGGTACCGAAAAATGAGTCGTAGTATAGACGGCCAGGCAAGTGCAAGTATGCAGATTCTTCAGAATCAACTAAAGCACAATGTCCGGCAGTATGCCATGTTTATTGCTCTTATCGGCATAGGCATCATCTTTACCGTCCTGACAAACGGGATATTTCTGTCTCCTCGTAACTTGTCTAACCTGTTGCTGCAGACCTCCTTCATTGCAATTCTGTCGGTCGGTATGGTTCTGGTCATTGTGGGTGGGCACATAGACCTCTCGGTTGGGTCCATTGTTGGTTTTACCGGGGCTTTTGCAGCCATTCTCCAGGTGAACTATGGTTACAGTACCCTCACGGTGGTGGTGTTGACCTTGGGCCTTGGCGCCGTGATTGGGGTTTGGCAGGGTTTCTGGATTGCGTATCGGCTGGTGCCTGCCTTTATTGTCACGCTGGCAGGAATGCTCATTTTTCGGGGAGCTCTTATTGCTCTCACCGGCGGGCAGACCATTGCTCCATTAGAACCGGCCTTTCGTGCTATTGGACAAGGGTATATCCCACGGCTCTTTGTGAACACCGAGGCGACCTCAGGGTTTCACGACCTGAGCTTCATTGTTGCTCTGCTTGCTATTGCCGGTTTCATCTTCTTTGAAATGAAGACCCGCTTGCGACGCAAGCGTCACGGCTTTAGCAACCTTCCTGTGCCATTGTTTGTGGCCAAGATAGTAGCCGTTGCGGCAATGCTCTGGATGTTCTTTTCTGTCATGGTGAACTACCGTGGAATCCCCTACTCAATTATGATTCTCATGGCACTTGTGCTGCTGTTTGTGTATATAACCAACAACACAACCTTTGGACGCCATGTGTACGCCATTGGCGGAAACAGGGAGGCTGCTCTGCTTTCCGGCATCAACATAAAGCGCAAAACCATGGCAATTTTTGTGATCATGGGAGCGCTTTCTGGCTTGGCAGGCCTTGTGTTCACAGCACGCCTCAACTCTGCAACAGCCAGTGCCGGGAACCTGTTTGAGCTTGACACAATTGCAGCGGTATTCATTGGTGGAACCAGCATGCGTGGAGGTGAGGGTACCATAGTCGGGGCTATTGTCGGTGCACTGGTAATGGCAAGCCTCAATAACGGTATGGGGCTCATGAACGTCTCCTCTGAGTATCAGCTCATTGTGAAGGGACTCATTCTGGTGCTGGCTGTGTGGTTTGATATCTCTAGTCGTTCGAATAACGCGTAAAAATACCACCCTGGGAACCTAAGGCTGTCCTCTCTGTTGGGCAGCCTTTTTTTTATGATGTGCAAACTCAGTAATCAATAGCATCAGCGCCGGAACGGTGATAAAATGCGCTCAGGAGTTTCTGAATGAGCGATAGAATGCAGCTTTTACCCTTAAAACAGTTATTGGCAAGAATAATTGGTGAATACCGTGCTTGTGGGTCGGTCTTTGGACTACATGAGGCGACATGGTACCGTAAGCAGGATACACGAAACATTTCAATCATGCGTGAGCAGTGTGATCTGCCCCTTGGCCCGGCAGCCGGGCCCCATACGCAGCTGGCCCAAAACATAGTGAGCGCCTACCTTAGTGGTAGCCGCTTCATAGAGCTCAAGACGGTTCAAATACTGGACGCCCTTGAGATAGAAAAGCCCTGTATAGACGCAGCCGATGAGGCCTACAACACCGAGTGGTCAACCGAGTTAAGCCTGGAGAAGGCCTGGCAGGAGTACGCCAAGGCCTGGATAGCGCTCCATGTAGTCGAGGAGCTCTGGGATCTGGGCGCCGAGCCTGGCAGGCGTTCCTTCATCTTCAACATGAGCGTGGGCTACAACCTTGAGGGCATTCAACAGGAGCGCATGCAGCAGTTCATTGACCGCATGATCACCCCTGGTACTGAGCCCTTGTTCCAGACCTGGATAGCGGAGCTGGAGACTGCCCTACCGGTGCTCCTTGCCGGAAGTGGCCTGGAACACAAGGCAGAGGCGGCAGTTGCTGCCTGTCGCCGGGCGGCTGCGCCCATGTGCAGCAGCGTGACACTCTCCACCATGCACGGCTGCCCACCGTCCGAGATCGAGTCAATTTGCCGCTATATGCTCACCGAGAAAAAGCTCGATACCTACGTCAAGCTCAATCCAACCCTGCTTGGCTTTGACACTGTTCGCGGAATCCTGGACGGCCTTGGTTACGACTACGTGGAGCTTGACCCCGAAGGTTTTGCCCATGATTTGAAGTATGAAGATGCCGGTGGTATTCTCACGCGTCTGCAGCAAACCGCACGCGAGGTAGGGCGGGGCTTTGGTGTAAAGCTCACCAACACCCTGGCGGTAAACAACAACCGGGGGCGGCTGCCAGGAGAGCAGATGTACCTTTCCGGCCGTGCCTTGTACCCGTTGGCGGTAAATCTGGCGGCCAGGATTGCGGCCGACTTCAAGGGTGAACTACCCATCTCGTACTGCGGTGGAATTAGCGTTCATAATGCGGCCGCAGTTTTCAAGACTGGAATCAGGCCGCTGACCTTGTGTACCGTGCTGCTTAAACCCGGCGGTTATGCGCGACAGCTGCAAATTGCCAGGGAGCTTGAGTCAGTGGCCGAGTGGGACACTGGCAGCAACGGTGCTCTCATAGATGTGGCCGCGCTGGCCCGGCTTGCCGCGCAGGCCCGCAGCGACCGCACTGCACATAAGGACTTCCGAGGTACCGACACGGTGCGGGTGGCCGGAAAGCTGCCTGCGCAGGACTGCTACAAGGCACCGTGCGTTGGTGCGTGTGCTATTGGACAGCATGTGCCGGAGTACATACGCCTGGTTGGCGAAAAGCGCTACGCCGAGGCACTTGAACTCATTTACGAGCGCAACGCGCTGCCCTCCATTACCGGCCATATCTGTGACCACCAGTGCCAGTATGTCTGCACCCGCCTGGACTACGAAGGCTGTGTCAACATTCGGGAGCTTAAGAAGATTGCAGTTGAGGCAGGCGGAAGCGAGTACCGCGCGGGGTGGAAGCGGCCCGAGCCCACGCGTGGGCTGAAGTGTGCGGTGCTTGGGGCCGGGCCAGCGGGGTTGTCGGTGGCCTACTTTCTGGCCCGCGAGGGTTGTGACGTCACGGTCTTTGAGCGCGAGCCTAACGCAGGCGGTGTAGTTCGAAACGTCATTCCCGAGTTTCGGCTCCCGGTGGAGGCTATAGAGCAGGACATTCAGTTCATATCCGAGCATGGGGTAAAGTTTGTGTTTGGCGCCGACGCCGAGCTCACTGCGGCGGGACTGCGCGAACAGGGTTTTGGCCCCATTGTGGTGGCCATAGGTGCCGAGAAAGAGAACCCCCTGCAGATGGATGGCGACCGCTCACGCGTTGTGCGTTCGCTCGATTTTCTCTGGGACTTTCGTGGTAACGCTTCCAAGGTTGAGGTTGGGCCACGGGTGGTCGTGGTGGG
>SLAA01000069.1 GCA_007127105.1 Spirochaetales bacterium
GTGCCGCTACGATACCCGGACTCGGCAACTACCGAGCTCCAGTCCAGAGCGTAGTCAATAGGGAGATCCGGAAGCTCAATCCGCACCGGTTTCTCGTAGTAGTCCGGTATGCTACTCAATACTGCGCCACCCAGAAGTCCTGTGCGTGCTTCTGCACCATCACCGCTGGGGTTCACTAAAACAGGGCCACTCGGAAGACTGCGGTCCTTGCCAATCACGGCAAAGCTCCCGGTTGTCGGCCGCCCAACCCCTACCACGCCGTTTGCAAAATACAGTCCTGTGCCCAGTCGAACGCGAGCCTCACTGCGCTCGGGGTTGGTGTCCAGCAAGGCCTCGCCCGGGCTCACTCGGGCTGCAGCCGCAAGCTCAGCACGGGGATTCGCGGCACGGATATTGGCGGCGGCACTTCGAGCGGTACCTGCCTGCGGATCAACGCGGTCCACCGACACACCAAGACTCCCATGAGAACTGCGTCCACCAAAACGCTGGGTAGTAGAGATATCAAGTTCCTCATCAGTCACATGATACGTGGCACGATAGCTACCATGACCAAGACCAACGGCTATGCTCAGTCGCCCACTCACATCGGTCTCGCCAGTTAGGTCGTTTATGTTAAGCCCAGCCCTTGCCGAAACATTGCCGCTCAATTGCGCTGCCAGATAGGCAAACAAGGAGGCGCTGTCGGGCGCATCAGCGGCAGTAACGGTGTACCGCGATCCGAGGACTAAGGATGCGCCAAAGGGCAGGGACTGATTCAAGGTGGCGGTGAGCACCCACGGAGGAACAACCGATGGCCTTTGGCTGGTTAGAGTTCCGGGTGCATAAAAGCCCTCACTTCGGTAGAGCGCGGTGAGTCCCAACGAGGGAAGGTAGCGGTAGTTAGGCGTGCTGAGCCGATAGCCAGCACGAACCGCGTACTCCACCGCAGTCAGCCATTCATCTGTTTCTTGGCTGCCTTCACCTGGGTACACACCTGCAGCTCCAAGTTCAAGAATTCCAATACGAGACGCACCAACAAAGTTCAGACCGATCATCTGTGCATCCTGCCCAGCTTCGCCGTACATATCACCACTCAAAGCGTCCAGTATCCCGCGTCGGTAGTAGGCTCGGCCAAGCGGTATGTCGTAATCATCTCCAACCACACCACCGAGCACACCGAACTCACTCTCGCCCCGTGGCAGGAGCCCCGGAGCATGAGAGACTCTTCCGCGAATTACCCGCTCATCACCGTAGAAATCGGTAATGACTACACGAACGTCGTTTAACCCCGGCAGGAGTGGGAACTCCGAGAGCTCGTAGCTACCCGGGGCGAGACGACTTGTACGAATGAGTCGCTCATTCAGGTAGATTGCTGCTACGCTCTCTGTCTCAATGTCAAACGAGGTCTGAAACCGGTCGGCCAGAACTGGCGTTGCGCCTATACCTTCACGGCGTTCAATTCCCAGGCCCATAATTGGCTGGGAGGTCTGAAAACCCACTGCATCAATGCGTGCAGTACCGGCCGTAATGCGGGTGGTACCGGCAAGGTCACGACTCAGCGCGGCCTCCCAGCTATCAAGCGCAAACTCGTCATCTTGAACTGAGTAGTTGAGCCTGGCTGCGGCTACAGTTCCTCCCAGATTAACACTTGGCAAGGCTTCTATGCCAAAGCGATTCTGGGTGAACTCGGAATCAAGGAAGCTGCCGCCGAAATCGACCCGCTGCGCGCTCAGGTAGAAGGGGAGCGCTAAACTGAAAAACGAAGGTTCAACTCGTGGGTCTCGCAGCGCAGTCCGCGTTCCGCGTACCGAGAGACTCTGAACAGGCTGCACCGGGGCTGGCACGCGTACTTCGGCCGAAAGTTCAGCTTCACGGTACTCTACCAGCAGCCCTGCGGCTGAGAGCTGATCCAGAGTCAGCCATTCCGTATCCTGCAGCTGTGCAAACACCTGCGGCGTGGTCATGCCCTGAAGTAGAGGACGCAGTGCGTCTCCCCAGAAGGCATCTGCATCTCCGTCTGGTCCCATCCGCGTATCAATCATTGCTCGTCGGCCAGCACGTCCGTCACGAACACTGACCTCAATCGGTACAATCATGGCATCTTCTTGCGCGGTCAGATTGGCGCCGATAAAGGCCAGAAGGATGAGTGCAAGAAAGAGTACAGGATGTACGGCGAACCAACGAACGAACATAGTTCCAATCCTTATTTTGAAAGCCCGAAGTCGTGCTCAACCGCAAGAGTTGACTCGTTGAGTGGCACGGGGAGAGATACCAGCTGCACAACTCGTGCGCCAGCAAGGAAGTTGGTTCCTGCCAGGGTTTGCAGTCGTTCAGCAGTCAGTTCATAACGAACCGACTCACCAGCGAGCGTCTCTCCACGAATGACAATTGCAGGTTCACGCAGAACGGTGTGACCGCTACCAGTATTCTCAAACTCAAGAGCCAGGACCGAAGCCTCAACCACACTGCCGTTGCTACCGGCGGTTCTTGCACTGCTCAAAACTATGTTTGGACGCGCATTTGGCGGAGAGATATAGACGGCACCCACATAGCGGTACATGAATGCCAGTGAAACCCCGCCGGATGACGCCTCATCGGTTGGTCGATCCTGCTCCACGGCGACCTGCTCCACAATTATGCGGTACGCCTGCTCACGCTCAAGACTCGCTGGGCCTCGCCACTGCACTCGAACCGCCTGAGTCTGCCCGGGCTCCAGAAAGAGGCGGTTGGGAAATACCATAAACTCGGTATCTGCAGGGCGCCGAAACTCCTCGCCGTTTGACTGTAGCTCGCGGCTTGTCATCTGTATGCGCACCGCAATGCTCTCGTCCTGGGTGTTCCTTACCCGAAAGGTGCGTATGCTGTCCCGCCCGCTTGGAGTGAAACGCATTGAGAGGGGCTCAAGATTAAGTCCCCAAGCCTGTGCAGTCACGAGAACTGCGATCAAAAGCATCACCAATCGTTTCATTGCTCTACCATCCTTTCTTCCGTATGTGTTCCGTATGTGTTCTGAAAATCTTGCCTGAAAAGGGCGGGCGCCTTTCGGGCGCCCACTCACGTTTTTACTTCGTTACTTTTTTCTTTCGTATATCGATCTCTATTCGTATGCCAGTGTCTTGTTCTGGTTTATTCTTCCGCTGTAATAGTGAAGGTCAATGTATCTTCATAGTCACCGTCGAAAAGGTTCACGCTCAGCGCATCGTAGCTAATGCTCAAATCTCGTGTGTCTCCGCCATGTCCCAAGCCCGATCCGGTGCGTCCAGCTCGCAGAGCAAAGGTGAAAGATGCAGTCGAGGTGTCAACCGACTCATCGGCATATGTCAGCGCGTAGGCAAGTTCGTCTGGGTCTTCGTAGGTTCCGCGAAGCTTGAAGCCATTTGCCGACTCCACCGATACCGTGTATCCGGCCCGAACATTACTGCGCTCCGTTACTTGCGCAATGAGCCGATTCGTCACAACCGACTGCAGATCCAAGGTTTCTGCATCTACACCTGCAATTGAAATATCCACTCGTGCTGGCACATTGCCGCCAATCGTCAATGTATCTGAATCTGTGCTTTGGAATGCTGGGGTAGCAAACGCTGCCATTGAACTAACCATCATGAAAACCGCTGCAACCATCGTCAATTTTGAAATACGCATCTTTGCGCCTCCTCAAGTATTTGTACCAATACTTATGCACATTGCGTGCCAAGCATTGGAAAAACTCAAGAGAAACTGCAAAAACTGCTGAGATGGCTGCGTCCACTGCCGAAAACGCAGTTTGTGGTGCTAATAGACCGTGCTGTGTAGGCTGGATACGGCGCTTTTTCATGGCTCTGAGTACGCGTGTACTGCACTCGCCTCGACACCGGGGGCGAGCATTCCTATAAGACTCGACATGCGTGTCGAGTTATCATGCCCGTTTACTCGGAACTTGACTCGCGGAGCCCCAGCCGCTCAAGCCGGCTGCGCAATCTGCGCTCGCCAATGCCAAGGAGCCGCGCTGCCTCGCTCTGATTGCCCTCGGCCTTGTCCAGCGCCGCCCGAACTAAGTCTCGCTCAAAGGCTCTCAAGCGTGCATCTAACACACTGTTCCCGTCATCGCACTGCGCTTCATCGTCAAGGCAGCCTGCCACGCTTGACTCACTCTCAAACTGCATGTGCGGGGGTAGATCACCCCGGCGAATGATTGTGCCGCGCGACAAAACCACAACGCTCTCAACAGTGTTTTCTAGCTCACGAATGTTTCCGGGGTAGTTGTAGCGCATGAAGCACTGCCGTGCCTCTTGAGATATACCCTCAATCACCTTGCCGTTGCTCTCGGCAAAGCGCTGGAGAAAGGAGTCAAGCAACAATGGAATATCTTCTTTGCGTTCCCGTAGCGGCGGAACCTGAATCCCAATGACCCGGAGCCGGTAGTACAGATCTTCACGAAACTCCTGACGATTAACCATTTCTTTGAGAGTACGGTTGGTGGCTGCGACAATGCGAGCATCAAAGCTTACAGTCGTATTGGAGCCCACCGGTTCAATTTGCTTGAACTGGAGAGCCCGCAGAAGCTTCACCTGCATGGAGAGCGGAATCTCGCCCACCTCATCAATGAACAGGGTGCCGCCATCAGCCTCCTGAAAGCGCCCCTTGCGATCGGCAGTTGCCCCAGTATAGGCGCCTTTCTTGGCACCAAAGAGCTCGGCCTCGATCAAACTCTCGGGCAGGGCCGCACAGTTAACCACAACAAACGGGCCGTCCTTACGCGGGCTGGCACGATGCATTGCGCGTGCAAGCACCTCTTTGCCGGTTCCACTTTCGCCCTCAATGAGAACATTCGCGGTGCCCGCAGCCGAACGCCCAAGCACACTCAGAACCGCCCGCATCTTGTCACTGAGCGAGTTGAGCAACAAGCTGCTGTCGGTCTCGGCCGTCACGACATCGTAAAAGGAGCTCCCCTCGCGCAGTTCCTGACTGCGTTGAATTGAGCGCAGGATAACCCTCTGTATTTCAGAACCCTTAAGCGGCTTGACGAGGTAGTCGTCAGCACCGTGGCGCAGAAACTCAACCGCATCTGCCGCCGACTCATGCGCGGTAATGACAATCACCGGTATCTCGGGGTTCAATGCATGCATATGGTCGACCAGGTTCATACCGGTGCCATCCGGCAAGAAATGGTCTATTAAGACAAGATCTACCGAACGCTTATCACAGATCTGGATCCCGTCGGTGAGTGTCTCTGCACGCAGAAACTCGATGTCTGTTTGATCTAAGGAGGAGCAGACAGTACCAATGATCTCGAGTTGTACCGGATCATCATCTACGGCAAGTACGGTGTATGGCATGATTATGTATCCTAACTCAGCATACTCGGAGATACGGCACACCGCAACCTGCGCAGCTCAAGTAGTTCCGCACGCATTAGCCGACACGTCGTGATGCAAGAATGTTTACTCCGGTACCAAGTGCGTCCTCCACAATCACCTGCCCGGCTTCCACCGGTGCCTGTACCTCGACTGTACGCAACTCAGCCAATAGTCCAAAGATAAGAGGTTTGGGAATAGGAGACGCCGTATACACCGGCAGGAGTGTGTGCGAAGCGCCACGCACGCGCACGGTACTCGTCACCATCCGGCGCGGATCGCTTAATTCCGCCTTCGCATACTCAACTCCGCGTTTGCAGGTATTTCCCTCCAACTCTATGATTTCGGTTCCGTCGTGTGAGACCCGCATTGTGCAGCCCACTGGACAGCTAATGCAAATCATCTCGGTAGTTTCACGTGCCATATCTACAACTCCCCCATGCCACTCTCTGGTCCCATTCAGCCAGAACGAATGCTCACCCTCAGTGACTCGGCGCGTTGGACCGTGTCATAGGCCTTTTGTGGAATATCAATACTCACCATCTCGCCCGGACGCACGTATCGATGTACGCTGCGGGCAATCCGCTCCTCACCGGCGCTTACCTCAACCGAGACACGCTCCTCAATTGGCTCGGATACCCGCAACTGCAGGCGCTGGTCGGCCTCGGCGAGGCTTTCGCGGTCAATTGCGTGCGGGACAACGTAACGCACGTTGTTGCCAGACTCAAGACGAACGCGACCCGCAAAACGGCGACGCTCCTCAAGCGCGTAGTGTGCCGCACTGCGGCCAGCCAAATACGCCGCCTCAGTGACCCAGTCCACCAGGTCGTACACATGCACAACGTTACCGGCGGCAAAAATACCAGAGATGTTGGTCTGCATGCGTTCATCTACGTAGGGCCCACCGGTAATGGGGTCCAAAGCGACACCGGCCTTCCGAGAAAGCTCGTTCTCCGGAATAAGCCCCACCGACAGCAATAACGTATCGCAGGGGATCACCTCCTCGGTACCTGCAATTGGCTCTCTGTTTTCGTTGACCTGCACAACCTCAACAGCCTCTACTCGGTTGTTCCCAACGATACGGCTCACGGTGTGTCGGAGTTGCAGCGGGATGTCAAAGTCACGGAGACACTGCACGTAGTTGCGCATCAGTCCGGTGAGAAAGGGCATGATCTCCAGCACCCGCTCCACCTGTGCGCCCTCAAAGGTCAGCCTCCGGGCCATAATCATTCCGATATCGCCAGAGCCCAGTACCACGCAGCGGCTCCCCGGCATGTAGCCCTCAATGTTGACAAAGCGCTGGGCGGT
Organism: Spirochaetales bacterium; assembly: GCA_007127105.1. GTDB lineage: Bacteria > Spirochaetota > Spirochaetia > DSM-27196 > SLAA01 > SLAA01. The sequence continues at coordinate 6,621 of SLAA01000069.1, forward strand.
ACCAGCGGTATAAACACCGGCAGGACGTGAGCCGGGCAGGTGAATCTGTGCTCGTGTGCGCTCACGGCATCCCATTGCCAGCACCACCGCCCGCGCACTTAACTCCACAATACCAGACTGGCTGCTCGTGGCGTAAATTCGTCGGCCGGAACTCAGATCAAGCACCATTGCGTCGAGCAGGATCTCAACACCAAGCTGATAGACCTCGTCTATGAAACGCTGAGCGTACGCGGGCCCGGGTAGATCCTCCTTGAAAATCTCAACACCGAACCCGTTGTGAATACACTGTTGGAGAATACCTCCGAGTTCCTGGGCACGCTCAATAACGAGCACATCCTCTGCCCCTTGCTTTTTGGCTTCGACCGCGGCGGCGAGCCCAGCTGGGCCACTGCCTATTACCACAACGTCATACATCTGCTTCAGCATGGTCCGCCTCCACCTCTTTGGTCGGTCGAGTGAGAAACCGTGATCCCACGCCCTTTTTACTCATCTCAAGCGGGGAGAGCCCAAGCTCACGCGAAAGAATCTCAACCACCCGAGGTATGTCAAAGCCCCCTTGGCAACGCCCGGTGCCAAGCCAGGTGCGCCGTTTCAATGCGTCGTAGGTTCGAGCAGGAATTGGGGCTCGGATCTCGGCAAGAATCTCGCCTTCGGTCACACTTTCACAGCGACACACTATTCGCCCGTAGCTTGGATCGTTGTGTACCAGAATCTTCTGTTCCTCTTTTGGGAGCTCACGGAAGCGGGGTCGCGGTGAGCGAATAGGATCCCAGTCGTGTTTCTCCACAAGGCGCTCACCAGCATCCTGCAGCAGCTCGACCACCCGCTCGGCAATGGCCGGTGCGGATACCAGTCCCGGTGACTCAATACCACCAAGGTTGACGAGGCCGGACACGGAGTCTGGAATCTCAATAATGTAGTCATTCTTGCAGTCCACCCCTGCCGTCGCGCATGGAGCATTCCCCGCCGGACGCAACCCGGCAAAAACCGCAATAGCGTGTTTGAGCTCCAGTTGCGGAAGCAGCTTGCGCGCCCCCTGCCAGACCTCGTTCAGTCCCTCACGAGTCACCGAGCGGTCCTCTTTGTCGTCTATGTTCTGTGCGTTCGGGCCAATAATGGTGTTGCCATGCACCGTTGTTGTTACCAGAATTCCTTTACTCACCTTGGTAGGCACAGGGAAGAGAACGTTGTTTATGGCGATGTCGGCACGGTCAAAGACATAGTACTCACCCCTGCGCGGGGTGATCTTAAACTCGGGCCGAATGCCTGCCTTGTGCATAACTGCATCCGAGTAAATGCCAGCTGAGTTCACCACCCAGCGTGAGCGCAGCTCGCCCCGGCTGCTCTGAATCCCGACAACTCGTGAGCCGTCCATAAGGAAGCCCTGAAACTCGGTCTCGAGCATAACCTCGACCCCGTTCCTGACTGCGTTCTCGGCCGGGGCTACAGCTGCGGCAAAAGGGTCGGCAATGCCGCCTGTAGAGGCCCAAAGCGCTCCACTTACTTCGGGGTTTATTCCCGGCTCACGGCGGCGCAGCTCATCTCCCGAGATCAGGAGCATACCCGGCACACCGTTCTGCATGCCTTTGTCGTAAAGAGCGTCCAGAGAGGGTAGCTCCTCTTTACCAACAGCAACGACATAGTCACCGCGACGTTCAAAGGGAATCCCCAGCTCGGCTGCCAGCGTGTCCCACATGCGATTTCCACGAACATTCATCGCGGCCTTCAGGCTACCCGGCACCGGGTCGTACCCCGCGTGAATGATAGCCGTGTTTGAGGCAGTAGTGCCCATGCAGAGATCAGCTTCCTTGTCGATGAGTAAAATGTCTAGCTTATAACGAGAGAGGAACCGAGCAATCATGCACCCTACAACCCCAGCCCCAACGATGATCACATCGTAAGCTTTGGAATTCATAGAGCTCACCCCCAACTTTGCCTGTGGTGTACAACTTCAGGTGCTCGAACTGTATTTGGCTTTAGACTAGACCCGCCTGAGTCGTTCGTCAAGCAGAGAATAACATCTGTTACGCTACATCCAGCGCCGAAAAGTTTGCGTCCTCACACCCGCTACCGCTTATGAAAAAAAGCTGAGCGGGGAGCGCTATTTGTAGGGCTGAAGCTTCGCTGCGACTTCCTCGGCGCTGAAGACCTTCCCTGAACCGACCGGAATTCCGTCTACCGCGTAACCCGGAGTGCGCATAACACCCATTTCTATGATCTGGTCCATATCCGTGACCTTCTCTACCTCAGCCTCAAGGCCAATCTGCTCAATGGCGCTACGTACATTCTTCTCCAGGTTTTGACAGTTTGCACAACCAGGGCCCAGTATTTGAATAGTCATTGCGTGTCTCCTTTCTCCGCAGTGTTTATTGGCATTTTGGCCAACAAGGCATGCTTTGTCAAGGATTTTCGTCCTCCGGCCTCGACTCTGGAGTCTCGGCGGCGGGCCCCGAAGCAACAGGAGCCGAGGCAGCTTTCTCAAACTCAAGCCGAGGCTTGTTGCGTACATCAAACCCGGACTCAAGGATCTCGCTCTCACCCGGACGGAAAATGGTCTTGCGAACCCCGTTGTCCGGAACCCGATACTCCATGCTCCCAAAACTGAGCGCAACACCGCGGAAGAGCGTGTCCTCCACCACCAGAATACTCTTACGTGATGCTCGCATCTCCTCGCGCAAAGCTGGCAAGCGTTTTCGCAGCTCGTCAATATCCTTCACGACCGTAATTCCTGCGGCCTGTAACTGCTCCCGCGCCTGCGACAGCCGCTCGTCGTTCCGCCCGTCCCGCAGTGCTTTTTCCAGCTGAGAAATCTTCTCCTCAATGCGGTCGAGCTCGGCCTGCTTGTCCTCAAGCGCTTTTTTTGCTGAGCGGTACCCCATAAGCAACTCAGGCGCAACGCCTATAGCCACCCGTGTAGCCGCCTCGTTGAAGTTCCCCAGTTTCTTGCACCACACGCTCCCACCAACAATGAGTGTGCTGGCAATAATCTCGGAGCGGCGCCCGTTTAACAAGCAGTGGTGCGCAACCACCATGTGGGAGTGCATAATGGCTTCCTCGACAAAGGCATGTCCACGGCAGGTGACTCGGGCACTTTCTACATACCGCGCGTACAGATCTCCCCCACACTCTATGGTTCCTTCTGTATTCCCGTTGATCCCGGTCTTGAGCACGATATTCCCGCCAGCTCGCAGCGTTGCCTTACCTACTCCCTTCCCTACCTGAATATCGCCGTCGGCTTCTATTATGAAGTTGTCCGCAATATGACCTTCAACAACTACCGAACCCTCAAAGTGAATATTCCCGGTCTCGTAGTTCACGTTCTTAACGGTGACAACCGGTTCTACAATAACAGTACCGTCCTCAAGAATGCGTACGTTTCCGTCGCACCCGGCATACAGGCGACGCTCGTCACGGCTGAGATAGGTGTTCCGCCCACCCTGGAGCCGCACCACCACGACATCGGTCTGAGCTGCAATCGTCTCACCGGTCACGGTGCGTCCGTCCTCGGCTCGGACAGGTGGAAGCAGCTCGGCCAGTAAATCATCCTTGTGCCGGTTGTCAATGAAGTTCAGCTCTTTGAGGTTGATGCGGTCAAACTCCATCTCAAGGTAGGGTTTGCCACGGTTGGTATTGAAGTGATACTCAATGCGATGTCCCGATCCGTACACCGGCTCCCGCCCCTGGGCAACCACCACCGGTGTCGAGTAGCTACGGGTTTCAATCATGTGGTCGATGCTGGAGATATCGACTCCAAACACCACTCCTGCATCATCCAGGGCCTCAAGCGCCTCGTCGCGCGACGGCACCGCACCGCCCTTGTGAGGCGGTTGTATGGTGAGCTCGGCCGACATCCGGTCTTCGGCAATGTGCACCTTAAACTCCGCCTCAAGGTGTCTCCCTTCCGGCCAGTCGATAAGCGGCACCGGCATGCCAGTAGCCTCATCTAGAGCGCGCCGAATGCGAGAGCTTGGGGCTCGGGGCGCCCCCAAAAGGCGCAAACGGCTTTCTATCTGGTCCGGATACACCGGGGAGCCGTGCCCGCTCGGCCCGTGGACCACCACGTAGACCCGGCCTTTTCGGCAGTAGAGATCAAACTTTCCGTCTTTGGAATCCTGGGGTGACTGCATTGTGCCACCGATTGTATCCCGCATTTGCGCGGCTGTCAGCGTCGACGCCGGAACTCAGGACTAAGCATCGGCGTGGCGAGCGGCATGCAGTGCTGCCAGAGCAATGGAGTTGAGCTTGCTCTCCTGTGAGTCCGCTCGCGAGGTAAGCACTACCGGTGCAGCAGCACCAACTACAATGCCAGCATTACCTGCCCCGGCAAGAAACACCAGTGCCTTGTACACGGCGTTGCCAGCTTCAATGTTCGGCATAAGGAGAATGTCTGCATCTCCAGCCACCGGATCCTGTATGCCTTTCTGGGTTGCCGCCTCGTGGCTCACCGCATTGTCCAGCGCAAGCGGCCCACTTACCATACAGTCACCAAGCGCAGCTGCCACCGACTCCTGCTGCAGGGTAGCCGCATCTAGAGTCGCGGGCATCTTGGGGTCAGGCTTCTCCTTGGCACAGATCATGGCAACCTTAGGTCGCAAGACGCCTACCGCACGGGCGACCTCGGCTGCATTCATAATGATCTCGCGCTTCTGTGCAAGCGTCGGCAAAATGGTAATAGCGGCGTCACTGAGAAAGAGCAGCTTGGTGTACAGGGGAAGGCTAAAGGCTGCCACGTGACTAAGGACGCGGCCTGTGCGCAGCCCCTTCTCAGGGTCCAGCACGGCCTGCAAAATGAGCTTGGTATCAAGCAGGCCCTTCATGAGCAGATCCGCCTCACCAGCTCGCACCAGTGCAACCGCAGCGGCTGCCGCCTCGGCAGCGTCGTTGGCCTGCAGGAGCTTCCAGGCACCAACAGTCCGGCCAGCCTGCTCCAGCAGCTGGCGGATCTGTTGCGCATTACCAACAAATACCGGCTCAATGAGCCCCTGCTCGGCGGCCTCGCAGGCCGCAACTACCGTGTCGGTGTCATGAGGAAAGACCACCGCAGCCCGCCGTGTGGGCCCGGCTGCCGCCGCCTTGCGCAGTTGTTCAAAGTTGCGCATATGCCGCACCTGCCGCCTCTACCCCGCGCCTGAGCGCGGCCTCGTTCAACGGCACAAACTGCTTCTTGGACACCCCAAACATCTCGGTGATTTCCAGGATCACATCATCAAGCTCAACAATTGAGGTCAGCGAAACAAAGGCTCCCAGCATAACCATGTTGGCAACCTTGGGGTTCCCGACCCCCGCAGCAAGTTCATTGGCCGGAACCGGTACAGCTCGCAGATCCTCACGCCTTGGCGCCGCTTCAATAAGAGAGCTGTTGTAAATGAGCAGCGCTCCCGGGAGCAGTTCGGCCTCAAACTTCTGCATGGACGGAAGGTTCATGGCAATGAGACAGGTGGCATCGTGATAAATGACCGGGGACCCAATGAGCTTGTCCGACACAATGACGTGACAGTTGGCGGTACCGCCCCGCATTTCTGGCCCGTAGGAAGGCAACCACGAGACCTCCAGGTTCCGCGCCATGGCGGTGGAGGCAATAAGCCTCCCCATGGACATGACGCCCTGTCCACCAAACCCGGCACAGATAGTTTTCTCAAGCATGACCACCCCCACTGGCTCCGGACACAGTCACAGCCTCGGGCCGACGGAAGTTGCCCAACGGATAGTAGGGCATCATTGTCTCTTTGACCCAGTCGAGTGACTCGAGCGGCGACATTCCCCAGTTTGTGGGGCAGGTTGAGAGTATCTCAACCATGGAAAAGCCTTGATTAGCCTTTTGACACTCAAAGGCGTTGCGAATTGCCTTCTTTGTTTTGCGGATATGGGCCGGATCATGCACCGATGTTCGTTCAATGAAGGCCGCACCATCTATGGTGGCGAGCATCTCCGAGACACGGAGCGGAAAGCCTACCTGGCGCGGGTCCCGCCCCAGCGGACTGGTAGTAGTTCTTTGGCCAGCCAGTGTAGTCGGCGCCATTTGACCACCAGTCATTCCGTAGATTGCGTTGTTCACAAATATCACCGTGATTTTCTCACCCCGGCCAGCCGCGTGAATAATCTCTGCAGTTCCGATAGAGGCCAAGTCCCCGTCTCCCTGATACGCAAACACCATGCGATCCGGCAGCACCCGTTTAATCCCGGTGGCCATTGCTGGCGCACGCCCATGAGCCGCCTCATGCATGTCACAGTTGAAGTACTGATAACTCAAGACCGAACAGCCAACCGGCGCAACTCCAACGGTGTTGCCGAGCTCGTTCATCTCCTCAAGCACCTCTGCCACCAGGCGGTGAATGACCCCGTGCGTGCATCCCGGACAGAAGTGAAACTCCTTCTCGGTCAGCCCCCTGGTACGTTCAAAGACTACCGGCATCACTCCACCTCCTTAAGCATATCCAGACAGGCCTCAATGATTTCCTGCTGTGATGGAACCATTCCCCCAGAGCGCCCATGAAAGCCCACCGGAAAGCGGCCGTTAAGTGCAAGCCGCACGTCGTCGACCATCTGGCCGCAACTCATTTCTACCGACATCACACCGCGCACCGTGTCCGGCAGCTCCTTGAAGGCGACGACTGGAAAGGGCCAAAGGGTGATAGGGCGAATCAAACCCGCCTTGACACCCCGTTCCCGCAACTCGTCTACCACGTTGCGCACAATTCGCGCCGAAGTCCCATAGGCCACAAACACAAACTCCGCATCCGCGGTTTGATAGCTCTCAGAGCGTGCCTCGTTCTCCCGCATGAGCCGAAACTTGGCTTGCAGGTGTTCGTTGTGCTTTTCCAGATCAGCTGGCTGCAGGTGCAACGAGTTAATGATGTTCGGCGCGCGCACGCCACCGGTTCCGGTAGTGGCCCAGTCCTTGGGTTGGAGCTCACGTTTTGGCGTATCACGGAACACCACCGGCTCCATCATCTGGCCAATCATGCCGTCACCAAGCACCATGACCGGGTTGCGGTAGTAGTCAGCTATCTCAAAGGCCTCGGCAGTAAGGTCGGCCGCCTCTTGTATGTTGGCCGGTGCAAACACAATGAAGTTGTAGTCGCCGTTTCCGCCACCACGGGTGGACTGGTAGTAGTCGGACTGTGCTGGCTGAATGCCGCCGAGGCCCGGGCCGCCACGCGAGATGTTCACAATAACGCAGGGAACCTCACTGCCAACAATGTAGCTGATTCCCTCCTGCTTAAGCGCAATGCCAGGCGAGGAGCTCGAGGTCATGACCCGCGCCCCCGCGCCAGCCGCTCCGTACACCATGTTAATGGCGGCCACCTCGCTCTCGGCCTGCAGGAAAACACCCCCAACCTTCGGCATCTCACGAGCCATATACTCAGGGATCTCGTTCTGCGGCGTTATAGGGTAACCAAAAAAGTACCTGCAGCCACCGTGAATAGCGGCCTGGGCAATTGCTTCATTTCCCTTCATTAATACCTTGTTCATAGTCTGGTTCATTGAATGTTCCTCATGCCACGCGCTGAACCCGGATTACGAGATCCGGGCAGATCACGGCGCAGTTACCACAGGCTATGCACTTGTCCATGTCGGACTCGCTCACGGTTGCCGGATGATATCCCCGCTGGTTTATGTGCCGGGTGTCGATACTCACAATGTCTACCGGGCAGACGGTTGTGCACAACTCACAGCCCTTGCACCGGTCTATGTCAAAAGAAACCTGCCCTCTATTTCGCGCCATAGCGTAACTCCTTTTCTGCGAACATCCAGCTGCTGCGCAGGTGCATTGCAATGCCTACTCTCTCGCCTTGGATCTCTTCCGGTAACTCACTGACTATGTGCTCCAGTGCGCCAACAAAACGCACGGGAAGTCCGGTGCGTTCACCAACCTCAATACACAGCTTGTTGCCTGCGTGAAGGTGTTCGGCCGTGGTGTCTTCTAGCAGGTGGGTCGTGTTTATCAGCCCGCTCACCGACAGGCCGGAGGCGGCCTCTATTCCGTTAATCTGGGTAATAAGGTCGTCGACGGTCCGGGTTGCGGGGCGCATGGCGTTGACCACACACAGCAGCTCGGTTTCCGCGGTCGGAATAAGCCTGCGAAAGCTGCGAAGCAGGCGAGCACCAACGGGATCCCCGCCAACATCAATGACTGTGTGCACAGTCGAGTCCGCAAGCGGTCCATACAGCTCGGCCGATACCGCCGGGAGGTCTATCCCCTCGTCAACCGCCAGACTGTTTCCAACTACCTGGATGCCCCGAGCTTCCAGAAAGCCACGCCGCTCACGTGAGCGAAAGTAAGGATTCACTACATCGATATCGCAGAGCGCAACCTTCTCTCCCCGTGCCCGCAGCCGCAGCGCGTAGTTAATGGCAAACTCGCTCTTCCCACTACCGTAGTGGCCGCTGATAATCCATACCCGGCTGCTTGCAACGCGACTGCCCGTAGTTAAGATGCTCGCTTTTGTGCCGGTCACAAGGCGCCCTCCAGTCCGTCCAGATAGCTTCTGGCGGTCTCGCTACCGTTGAGCACGCGGCAGGCACCCTCGGCCAGCGCGGTCATCTCGTACTCACCCGGGAAAAAGTGTACTGGAGCAATAAACGCGACCCGCTTCTCTATCCAGTCGCAGACCTTCCGGTCATGAGCCAGACCTCCGGTAATGAGAACCGCGTCGACCTCGCCTTCAAGCACCGCCGCCATCGCCCCAATCTCCTTGGCGACCTGGTAGGCCATTGCTTCATACACCTCTGCCGCGCCGCGGTCGCCAGCGGCTATCCGTGCGGCAACCTCGCGCCCGTCGTTGGTTCCCAGGTACGCAACAAGGCCGCCATTTCCTTTTATCCGACGCGATATCTGAGCCTGGCTCATACCCGATCCAAAGCAGAGCTTCACAATCTTCAATGCGGCAAGTCCGCCGCTGCGTTCCGGACTGAAGGGGCCCTCACCGTTCAACCCGTCGTTTACGTCTATCACCCGTCCACGGCGGTGCGCAGCAACCGTTATGCCGCCGCCCAAATGAGCTACCACAAAGCGGCAGTCCTCATAGGCCCGGCCTAAGGTCTCGGCAGCTCGGCGTGCAACCGCCTTCTGGTTAAGGGCGTGGAAAATGCTTGTCCGCGGAAGCTCCGGAATGCCGGAGTAGCGAGCCAGGGGCTCCAGCTCATCCACCACCACCGGGTCCACAATGAAACTGGGAATGTGAAGCGGATCGGCAATGCTCCGCGCAATGAGCCCGCCGAGGTTCGAGGCATGCTCGCCAAGCACGCCTTGTCGCAAGTCCTCAAGCATCCGATCACAGACAAGATAGGTTCCGCCCGGAACTGGGTGCGTAAGGCCGCCACGCCCAACAACCGCATGCAGTCCATCAAGCCCATATCCGGCACTCGACACGGCGCTGAGCACTTGGGCCTTTCGCAGCTGCAGCTGTTCACCAATGTGTTCGTACTGAGCAAGTTCCTCGTGTGGGTGGTTGACCGTAGTCTCGAACAAGACCGTCCCGGCACCAAAAAGCGCCACCTTGGTGGAGGTAGAACCGGGATTAATAGCAAGTACCTGCAGCTCTTCATCCATTTTCGAGCACACTCCTCATGCTCACTACTTGCATTTGGCGTGCCAGCTGGAGTTGATGGAGGGGTTAATCGCGTAAGATGCTACTGTGTAGCGTTTTAGGGTGTGCAGGAACTGCCTGCGCTTCCAGGCACAGAGTCAATTGGGGGCGGCAGCGCAAAATACTGCGCGCAATCTGTTGCGTGCCTTGGGGTCAGGCGCGCATATTCTTGCATCTCGTGGGTAGGGGCTATATCCCGTAGCGCTTGAGTTTGTACTGCAGAGTTCGGAGCGATATCCCCAGCTGTTCTGCACACCGGGTACGACTCCCCCCAACCGCCTGAAGGGTGCGGGTAATGTGAGCAGCCTCAGCCGTTGCTACCACCGTTGCCAGCGGCGGAACCTCGCCGTCCTCTACACACCCCACAACCGGCATCTCATCACAGTCCTCAGTCAACTGCGGGAGATGCACCTCGGAGATCACTGACTCGTAGAGGCTCAGACTAATAATGGCACGCCGCAGGACATTCTCCAGCTCCCGAATATTGCCCGGCCA
>SLAA01000089.1 GCA_007127105.1 Spirochaetales bacterium
AAACGACGCATTGCAGATGAGGGAATTCGGGAGACTGAGTTCGTAATCCAGATGCTGGGAACCGCAAGCTGCTCGAGCAACTCGTTGAGCTCCGCCTTGTCGTAGTTGCCGCCTCCAAGCATAGAAAGCAACCCGCCTGCCCCTTGCAGCAGTGCGTCGGCCTCGTCTATGAGCAGTATCTCTGAGTCGGGGTCCAGCAGGCTCTGCGCCATACGGGTAAGTAATAACCGGTCACGTGAACCAGACTCACGACCAGGAAACATAGAGAGACCTGAGGCGTCAACAGTTAGTGCATGTACACGCTTGCCGAGTGACTCGGCCAGGGCGTAGGCAAACTCGGTCTTCCCTACTCCCGGGCGCCCGGCAAGCAGCAGTGAACCCCGTCGTTTAAGAACGCCAGCCATAACCGTGCACTCGCTCCTGGGTACCGCAAAATCTTCCGGCACGTACTCAGCAGAACGCGGCCCGGAAAAGAGCCCGGCGCGGAGGTCAGCAATTCCGCCCGAGGTGAAGGAGTACATTAACGGTGAACTTAAGTTGATGTCGTCCCAGCTGTCACGGTGTCCGCGGTACTGAATGAGGCCGTAGCTCTGCAAGCGCGAGCCCTGCCTTGTATGCTCACTAAACTCGGCCACGCTGCAGCCAGCACTTGCGGCTACCGCTCGCAGCGCCTCGCGTCCGTTCTCATCGCGTAGGCATCCCTGGAGGTCGCCTGACTCCTGAACGGCGTGGAGGACTACCAGGATCGTGGTCTCTTCATCACTGAGGTCAAGAAGCTCGGCAATTTCGGCAGCGACCTGTGGCATGGGAGTATTCCCGTCTGCCGCCACGCGCTTGGAAAGGCGCTTTCGCAAATACGGAACGGCAATGTAGTTCAGCTCTACATCCGCCCGATTCATGAGTGCACGCACAGCCGAGGCAAGCTCGCGCGGTGCACACTTCTCAAGCCCCTTAACCCGCGAGAGTTGTGACTGATCAACTTCATGGACCACGACCTCCTCTATGAGAGCGTAAATGTCCTCTGGCTCAGCCGCGTGCAGCAGCAGATGCGTGAGCTCATCACTCGGCTCAAGCGAGTCACTGAAACTGAGGGCAACCGCGCGGTGCACGGCCAGCCACTCATCATGTGCCGGAGGATGTACCGAGCCGCCTCTGTATCGTCGTCTGTGTGTTCTGCGTAGGTTTCTTTCCATGCACAGAGAATAGACCCGACGCGGTGACACCAGGTGTCCCGGGCCCAGAGTTTTGTGCCGAAAATGTGTGGGGGTGGCGCTTTCAATGCATGAGAATGCCCCCGGGGACCGGGGGCATTGTTTACAAACTAAGAACTGTCGGACATCCACCGCGCACTACTATTCAAAAACCTCTTCGTAGTCGTAGGTCGCGTTGATCGCGTTCTGAGGGCTCGCGTTCGATGAAGTTCCATCCAGTGACAGTCCTGTCCCTTCGGGAAGCTCGTCCGCAAAATCTGGCCCAGTTGAGCCAGAACCATAGGTGTAGTACTCGGTGGTCTGAACTCCACCCTTGATGATTGCCCCCAGGAGCATGGAGTCTGAGGTAATGTTCTCATGGTTGATAACCAGGAACTCCAGAATTGCGTCGATGGAGTTGTCAAGGTCGTTGTCGGCTTCTGATGGCCATTCATCAATCTTCACCGTGTAGTAGCTGCCATCGGGCTGCTGGAAAACAAGAACTACGTTCGAAATATCCTGGCCCCAGACCGGGAAGAAGTTGTCACCGTAGTCTTCCGGACATTCCACTGTGAACTGAACGTAGGTGGCCCAGCTACCCCGTTGTGTTACAGGTGAGCCAGCTGCCCAGCCGGTCTCAGTTTGGTAGCCACCGCTACCGTCCGGTAGCTGAAGAGCCGCATGCGCCGCACCATAAATCGTAGCATCACAGAGTTCGGCAATATCGAGTATGCCGAGATCCGCTGCGGTGAGCACAAAGCTGAAGGAGGTGACACCGTCAAGCTGATCATTGGCGAAAGGAAAATGTCCAATCACCGGGTTACCTTGACGATTTGTCGGCATGTCGGACAGATCAAGCCCAATCCAGAGGTGTACCTCGGTGAGTTCCCACCCATCCTGTGTCTCATAAACAACCGTGAGTGTTTCCTCTTGGGTATCAACAACGAAGCTCACACTTCCGGCAAGAATATGCTGCCCTGCCAACAGATCAACACTGAAAGTACCGTTCTGCGCTACCTGCCCTCCTGAGGATGCCGAGAGTGTCCCAAGTGCCCCAAGTGTCCCAATAGATTCACTTGCGCTGCTTGGTGTGGAGCCAACGCCGGGGTCACATCCCGATAAGATAAGTGCGAGTGCTCCTGCTACTACCAGGAACACGACCGACGAACGCGAGAGTTTTTTTGTAATCACTTTTTTCCTCTTGTTCCAACCTTGCCGTTTTTGTGCGGCTTGGCCGAATACGAATGGTCAACGACCAGGTAAATATTATCGAGCCAATCAGGAATAATCAACAAATTTATTAGTGTAATGTATACTTTTTTTGTTTGTAATGATTCACTTGAATGACGAAAGCGCAGCTTTGGTAGTCCCGTCTTTACTCCTTGGTTGGAGGTTCCAGCGCCTTCGGTTTAGGGTTGCAGCAGCCCCCCAGCCGCAAGTTCCAGGGCGTCAACCGGCGAGTACTCAGGTGGTCTGGGGTGCACCACACCGGGGCGTCCTGCCTCCGGCTGGCACTCTGCCAGGGTTTCACTCAGTTATGTGGCCGCCTTCCAGACTCCGGGTCCGTTGTACAACACTACCGAGATAATGGGCGTTGGACGTAGGCCATGCTTCCGGCGCTCTGCGGCCATATGGGAAAGGGCCGCAGCGACGCCTTCTTTCTGCTTCTTCTTTGCCACTCATGCACTCGTACCTCTCTATTTCGGGATTTTGTGCATGGAGTTTGTTCAACTGAGGAAAAACTGTGATTTATCTCTCACGAAGCAAAGTTTATTACCAGTCTATGTAATTGATCCTCACCGCCCTGCACCGCAATGCCATTGAGTTGAGGTTCTTAGCGCTTATTTCCGCAGGTGAATACCTTACTTTCCCAGCACCATCCAGCGCAGTTTCCTCACCGCACGCATCACGCCGTGATGAAGTGGCTCGGGGAGCGAATGCAGCGGAAACCACTCCAACCGTGTGAACTCGTGGCCGCAATGCATCCGCGCGTGTGAAGGGTACGGCAGAACGAAGGTGCTGAAGGAAAAGATGCCCGGAACACTAAGCCGTACCTGGGACAACTCCTCTCCCCTACCGCTCACGGGAAAGCGAACGCCAATCTCTTCCTCAGTCTCCCGGAGGGCCGTTGCCAAGGGCGACTCCAACTCACCGTTGTGTCGGCTGCGTTCACTGCGGCCACCGGGGACGCTCCAATGCCCGGCGTACGGCCGATATCTCCGCTTTCCCAGCAGCACCTCCACAATCTCTACCTCAGACCGGTAGAACAGGACACCTGCCCCGCCATAGGGGCGTAGACGCCGCTTCGCGTGCATTCCTTGCTTGTTGTGCTTGTGACTCGTGCTCATACTCGCTCCTATCCTTGTGTAGAATAAGGCCGGACCGGTGTCAAAACATGTCCCATGCTGCCTTGCTTTCAAAAAGTTCTTAGTGTCCCAAAGAACAGCTTCAAGCCTGGAGCCAGGAATACTACCGTTGGCGTCTACACCAAACGGCGGCGAAGTCTCGTTCAGCGCAGGTCTGGATGTTTTAAGAATCAGGAGGTAACAAGCATGAACGAACCACTCTACGGATATTCTCCATCCATCTGGTAACCTGAGGCATGTGTTCCGATCGCGGCTCCATTATTGATCCGGGATACCGGGTTACTGTTCCAAACGGAGTCAATCGCTCGCAGTCTGATTCAACGCTTTCGAGCTCATGACAGAACTGAGCACACTCTCGGTTCAGTTTCGTCAGGTCGTGAATGAATTGAGGTCTGTGTCCATGTTGAATGAGTATCGCCTTCAAGTACTTTTCGGCACACTGTTGGCAGTGGTACGCTATGATTTCGTAGGGTGGACGGTTAGAGGCCTGAAGAATCTGCACTGTATCTCGATCACGCTCGGCAGCGGCTACCCATCGCTGAGTTTCACTGGAAATGCTCAAACGGCTATACCCTCGGAGCACGCAGTGTATTCAACTGTCCATGGCTGCACACAACGTTGAGCAAACGCCTCATCAGTGGTAGCAATTACGTCCAGAGCACAATCAGTTCGCTCATGCAGGAATCTGCGAACTTGGTAGGTAAGCTCAAAGAGGTCGGGGTTCACTTCGGAGAATACCACCAGCAGATCAATATCGCTATCCGGATGCGCCTCTCCACGAGCGAATGATCCGAATACGAAAACCTCGGAGACAGGAAAACTGTTTTTCACCGATCGAATCAAATCACGCAGTTTGGCGTCCATTTATGTACCTAGTCTCAGTATAGGACAACATGACAAAAGAGTCGACATCAACCGTCTTGTCGTGCTTTTCGGATTTCCCCGAGGAGAAATCCAGCACAGCTCCCCCCAATGGTGAGGTCTACAATCTCCGCCGTGGCCTGCTCCAGCCAGTCAGCAAGATCAGCTTCCGCCAGTCCAAGGCGATGTACTGAAATATCTCCTGCTCACGGCATGACAATGAGTACTTCATTCCCTCTTGCTTGGGGGTGCCAGGTCTTCAGCAAGCCGCGCCAACTGGTGGAGAATTCTGGCAATTATGCCTTGCTGCGGGACGGCCATGAGATGCCCATCATTGAAGCGATTCGCACGAAGATGAAGGGTCAGTAGCCTTATTGCGGTGCTCAGGTCGATGTCGTCAAATGATGCATCAGGTTCCAGCACCTCCGGTTTGGTGTTGGACCAGCTCCTCCGCAAGTTCCAGGGCGTCAACCGGCCAGTACTCAGGTGGTCTGGGGTGCACCACACCGGGGCGACCTGCCTCCG
>SLAA01000051.1 GCA_007127105.1 Spirochaetales bacterium
TATCCGCTCATGAACGAGAACCTGGAAGTTGGGGTGAGGAACGGTTGCCTGAATGAAGCCCTGTCGGCCGAGGTGACCATTACCCACCGCAGTGGAGTCCTGCTGCTTATGGTACAGCACTGACGGAGCCACATAAAAAAAAGCCGCCCCGGTTACCCGGAACGGCTTCTGCAATCAGCTAAAAGTTGTGACTAGTAGCGGTCGTTGCGACGGGGCTTGTCAATGGACTCATTGACTTTGAGCTGACGGCCGTCAACTTCGTTTCCGTCAAGTGCGGAAATGGCTGCACGAGCCTCGTCTTCCGAACCCATTTCAACGAATGCAAAGCCCTTGGAGTTGCCGGTATCACGGTCAGTGATGACCGATGCAGAAACGACGGTGCCGTATGCTTCGAAAAGCTCGGTCAGGTCCGATTCGTTGGTGTTGTAGTTAAGGTTTCCTACGTAGATTTTCTTGCCCATTATGGCATCCTTTTGCTCGGTGTTTCAATTCCGAGTCTGTGTGTTGCGCCTATCCAGGATAAGCGAGAATTCCCCCTTAACGAACACTGTTCGCCAAAGGAAAATTGAGGCAGCTCCGGACAAACGAAAATGTTGGTTTCTTTCAGTATCTCAAGCCAACAAACACGATTTCAAAAGGCAACGCTTTTTGAGGGCGGAGTCAGATAAAACCGAATCAAGGTCATCAACCGTGAAAATCAGTCCATACGATGTCGCGAGTCTTACTCTCAGGGCCAATCATATAGCATGTTGATAATCGTGTCACTAGCATCTTTCAATTTGCTGCATGGAGCGCGGAGCCTGCCAGAAGCGTCTCGTTTACAGGCCCCGGGGAGTCACAGGCCCCGGGGTTCCCCGGATCCGCCAAGCTTCTCTGCCAGCATCTCTTTGTGAATTCGTTCCATCTTTTTGTCCAAGCGGTCAATGTCCACCGCAACCTCATGCAGTTCATCTCGTAGGTGCTGTGGAACCTCTTTGTTGTACTTGTAATAGATTTTGTGTTCAAGGCTTGCCCAGAAGTCCATAGCTACCGTTCGAAGCTGAATTTCCACATACACGCTTTCGACCCTGTCGGAGAGGTATACCGGCATGAGCACCGTGAGATGCAGGCTCTGATATCCGTTTGGTTTTGGTTGTTCAATATAGTCTTTGAACTCGACAACGGTGATATCGGGCTGCTGTACGAGCATGCCAGCGACGCGGTAAATGTCTGAAATAAATGAGCATGAGACACGGATCCCTGCAATGTCCCTAATGTTCTCCCGAATGGAAGGTATTGTCCAATCATATCCCCGGCGTTTCACCTTCTGCATAATGCTCTCGGGTGTCTTAATTCGTTGCTTAACATGCTCAATGGGGCTGTATTCGTGTATCGTCTGGAACTCTTGCTTGAGTATGTCAATTCGGGTGCTTACTTCCTGCAGTGCAAAGGTGTAGCGAATCAAGAACCTGGATAGCATTTTCTTGGAGTTTTGAACCTCATCGCTGTCGGCGTCGATGTGGGTGCCGATGTGCGTGTCGATGTCGGTGTCCAGCCGTGTGGTGAGCGTTGCAGATTCAGCGGGCCTGTCCATAGAATACTCCTTGTCATACATACGGTGTGGCTGGAGACGCAGCTGGCAGAGTGGTTGTGAAGGTAGCGCCTTTCCCCGAACCGCTTGCTACCTGGACATCACCGCCGTGCAGCTCAATAATACGTCGTACTAACGACAGCCCCAGGCCACTTCCCATACCCGAGTGGGCGCGGTCTACCTGAAAGAACTTCTCAAAAATGCGTGGCAAATCCTCATCCTGAATGCCCATACCGTAGTCCCGTATGGCAATCTCTACTGAGTCTTCCTTCCCTCGTAGCACGACATCAATCCGCTCACCTTCCGGTGAAAACTTGATTGCGTTGCCAAGAAGGTTCAACCACACCTGCTGCAGGAGCTCTTCATTTCCAGAAACCTGCGTTCGTTCAAGATCGATGTTGAAGCGGAGGCGTTTCAGGTTCCACTGCGGCTCCAAAACCACAATGCTGCGTCTGATCTGCTCGTCCAAGGCAAACACTGCCTGGTCTTCAATGGAATTGAGGCTTTCCAGCTTGGACAGTCGCAGCATGGCCGACGAGAGGTGCGATAATCTTCCCGCCTCGGCGGCAATGATTCCGGTATACTCGGCGCGCTCGGCCGCTGAAATCCCTTCGTGTTGCAACAGCTTTGCGAAGCCTTGAATGGAGGCGAGCGGTGTCTTTATTTCGTGTGATACGTTGCTGATGAAGTCCTTTCGCAGGTACTCAATTTCGCGCAGTTGGCGCACCATCTGGTTGAAGTTTGAGGTTAACTGACCTATTTCATCGTCACGATGTGTCTCAATTTGCACGGCAAAGTCGCCCTTGGCTACTTGCTGCGTGGCCTTGGTCAGTTGCAGTACCGGGTGAACGACTCTATTTGTCAGAACCAGGATCAGAGCGGCAGCAATGACGACATAGAGCACGAGCGAGCTCCACAAGCGAGAAGCCATTATGTTCAAAACGCTTTGCTGAGGGTGCAGACCAATGCTGATGTAGGACTCGCCCAGTCGAAGTAGAGTGGTAGTTCCCCGGAGCCGCCCTTCGCGCAACGGAACTATCATGTCTTCCTGTAGCCGCACCAAGTCATCCGGGTCAATGCCATTGGGGTCGACGAACTCAACATGCCTGACAGCGTAGGTCGATGTAGACATGATTGTTGCGATATCGTCCGCGCTCAGAGATGTCTTGTCGCGCAGTTCCTGAATGGCCTGCGCCAGTTCTCTCTGGTACAGTGCAATTTCATCTGCAACCTGGCGTGAGAGCAGACTAACGGCAACGAAGGAGAGTGCGGTCGAGGCCAGGACTATGCCAAGAAAGAACGATGCCAGTTTTATGCTTATTCGGGTCATCATCTTACACGTTCCGCCCTGTACCCAAGGCCTCGAACCGTCTGAATTTCGAACTCCTCATCTCCTCTGAGCTTCTCGCGCAGGCGCTTAACGTGTACATCAACGGTTCGCTCGTCGGTCTCGACCTCTTTGCCCCAGATCTCATCCATGAGCTGTTGGCGGGTGAAGATCTGGCCTGGATAACTGAGGAGTTTGAAAAGGAGTAGAAACTCCTTGTGGGGAAGAGGGGCGACGCTGCCGTCACGACTCATGGTGAGTGAGTCGTAGTTGAGTTCGACGTTTCCAACCAGGAGCCTGCGCTCGGTGCTGATGCGCGAGCGTCTGAGGAGCGCGGTCACTCGCAACAGCATCTCGTCCATATCTATGGGCTTTACCATGTAGTCGTCGGTGCCGAGGTAGAACCCTTTTCGCTTGTCGTCCAGAGTCTCCTTGGCGGTCACCATCAAAATGGGTAAGGAAAGCTTCGCCTGCCTGATGTCCTGAGTCAGCTCGTAGCCATTCATCTTGGGCATCATGATGTCACATATAAGAAGATCTACATGAGTTTCGTACAGGATATGTAAAGCGCTCAGTCCGTCGTCGGCTGTGATGACATTGTATCCGTTCTGTCGGAGTATCGCGGCCATCAGCTTCTGCAGGTTCTTGTCGTCTTCAGCCACAAGTAGCGTGAACATATCCGGTACCTCCCATGTTCTGCCACCGAACATACCGCATCTTTATGAACTGTTCGTGAACTACCTCATGTCCGCGTTAGATAGTACTCGTTTTGTGGTATTATCTCACGCGAGTCTGAGCATGGATCGAAACTGCTTGAGGGAGGGAACTATGGCAGCACGGCCGTACATCTTAGCCGAGACGACCTGGAAGACAGTAAAGAACTCCCGCTACGAGGTCGCGATCCTTCCCTGGGGGGCGACAGAGGCGCATAACTACCATCTGCCCTACGGTACCGACACGCTCCAGTGTGACTACGTTGCAGCGGAGTCTGCTCGGCAGGCCTGGGAGGCCGGGGCGCGAGTAATGGTACTGCCCACGGTTCCTTTTGGGGTTCAGACCGGACAACTGAGTATTCCCTTCTGTCTCAACATGAATCCCAGTACCCAGGCAGCGGTGCTGTCCGACATAGCTTCTGCGGTTTCCGCGCAAGGGGTTCGCAAACTGGTTGTGCTCAACGGGCACGGAGGGAATGACTTCCGCCAGATCATTCGCGAGCTGCAACCGCACCTGGAGCTCTTTCTCTGCACCCTGAACTGGTACAGGGTTGTGGACCCAAGTCAATACTTCAGTGAGCCGGGAGACCATGCCGGGGAGCTTGAGACAAGCGTAATGCAGTCTCTAGTTCCCGACCTGGTGCTGCCGCTTTCTGCGGCGGGAGATGGCCGCGAACGCGCTTCCCGCATTACTGCGTTTCGGGAAGGGTGGGCCTGGGCGCCACGGCCCTGGGAAAAGGTTTCTGCTGACACTGGAATTGGGAATCCGCAAGCGGCATCTGCCGAGAAGGGTTCGGAGTTCACGCGGGCGGTCACGGCACGTATTGCCGGGTTTCTGGTTGAGCTTGCCGCGGCCGACACGGCCGACCTGTACAAAGAGTAGGTGGTGATAACCACGAAGGCATTTTTTTGTTATCATTACTCTCACTATGAAACAAGCAATTATTTACACGCAGACCGATGAAGCTCCGGCCTTGGCCACCTATTCACTGTTGCCAATCATTAAGACCTTTGTAGATGCCGTAGGTGTGGGGGTTGAGACCCGTGACATTTCCGTGGCGGGCCGGATTCTGGGAGCCTTTCCGGAACGGCTATCCCCCGAGCAGCGGGTACCGGATGATCTGGCCGAGCTCAGTGAACTGGTGCTGCGTCCGGATGCCAACATTATCAAGCTTCCCAACATTAGTGCCTCGCTGCCACAGCTGCGGGCTGCAATAGCTGAACTGCAGCAGCAGGGTTACGATATCCCCAACTATCCTGAAGAACCTCACACCGAGGAAGAGACCTCAATTCGTGCGCGATATGACCGGATAAAAGGGAGCGCGGTGA
>SLAA01000110.1 GCA_007127105.1 Spirochaetales bacterium
CTGCCGTATGGGAAGCCGGCACCAGCACATTCTTGATAACCGTGCTGAAAGACTCATTGGAGCGGCGGGCCCCAGCCAAGAGCTCATATGCCTCCATGTCTATGGTTATTGTCTTCACCGCCATTTCACACCTCTCACATCTCCGTGTGTGCTAAGTGTACTTATTACCAACCCGCGCGTCAATAATGAAAAATGCTGTGTGGATCCTGCGCCCGCGGGCCGCAGGCGCCTTTAATCCTGAGGCCGCAGGCGTACCAGCGGTGCGGAGTTTGCATCTACCAGCACGTAAATGTACCCAGTCTCGGGGTGCACTCGCACATCACGAATGCGCCAGCCGCGGCCCTCAAGCAGGCGGTACTCGTGCTCGTGCCCCTGACTCCGGCCGTCTACCACGCCAAAGTTGTCGGTGTCAAAGCGGGCCAGATACTGGTCGGCCAGGTTGCCCATGAGCATGTGTCCGCGCCAGGCAGGGAAAGCGTTACCCATGTAGAAAGCCATGCCGGAGGGCGGGAAGCCACCGTCGTCACCACGCTCCCACCAGTGCACCGGGTCTACGGTGTCCGGGTTCTGTGGCGGCAGCACGCCTACCTCGGCACCACTGCGGTAGTCACGACCGTAGGTTGCAATGGGCCAGCCGTAGTTGCTTCCGGCTGCGCTTCCGTCGCTTATGCGCAGAACGTTAATCTCATCACCGTCGCCCTCACCATGCTCGTTCTGCCAAATATCTCCGGTCTCCGGGTGAACAGCCATGCCCTGATGGTTGCGGTGCCCGTAGGTATAGATAGCGTCCAGCGCATCCGGGTTGCCTACAAAGGGGTTGTCATCTGGAATGCTTCCGTCGGCGTACAGGCGCAGGGTCTTGCCGTGGTAGCTCTGCAGATCCTGTGATGGGTGCTGAGCCTGCAGCCGGTGCGGTGCCTGCCGGTCTCCGGAGGTAACGTAGAGGTAGCCTGCGTCGTCAAAAACCATGCGTGCCCCATAATGGTTTCCGCTGTCGTACGGGGTTGCCACAAAAAGCTCTTCAAACTCGCTCAGCGCGCGGCCTGCCAGGTCCAGCCGACCACGTCCAAGCGTCATTGCGTAGCCGCCTGAGCCCTGCGTAACGTAGGTAATGTAGACCCAGTTCTGCTCGCCAGCGGCAAACTCCGGGTGCAGCACCACATCCAGAAGTCCCCCACGCCCCGGGGTAGCAATAGCCGGCAGTCCCGATATCTGCTCGCGCGAACCGTCGGCGAGGTTCACCAGATTCAGCCGCCCCGTCCGCTCGGTCACCAGCGCCAGATCGCCTTCGCCTGGTAGGAAAGCCAGCGCCCACGGCCGCTGCAGCCCGTCCACCACCGTTTCCACAACTATCTCTGTGTCCTCGGCGGCTCCGCTCCCGTGATCAGAAGCATTTACACATGCCGGAACAACAAGCGTCGCAATCATACCCAGAATGACCCCCATGGGAATCTTCATACCTGTATCTTGTTTCATATGCCCGTCCTTATCCTGCTCAGGTCGATGTAGTCCCGGTATTCCCCGGTAGCTCCACCGCGCCCTCGCCAAGCTACCTTGAAAGCTCGTAATTCCGAGGCACTCGCGTCAACCGGTAGTGAACAATCGGAGACCTATGGCACAAGCTACCCGAGGAACAGTGCGGTGAGCGCGCCGACCTGGGCAATGACTCCGCCTAGAAGAAAGGCCACGCCGGTTGTGAGGAGGAGCAGGCGAAGAGCCACACCGGGGCCAAACTCTTTATGTAAGGTGGCCACCACCGCAATGCAGGGGACATAGAACAGCCCCACCGTGGCTCCTACAAAGAGTTGAAGCGAGGTGAGGTCCATCTCGAGCAGGGGAAGGACGGTGAGCTCGCGGCGCACGACACCCAGCACAAGGGGTACAGCAGCCTCGGCCGGAAGGCGCAGCCACCCGGTCACCAGCGGCGCGAGCAGACGCGCCAGAACCACCAGCACGCCTGTCTCGTAGAGAATGGCGGCAACGCCGACAGCAACCACCATGGGGAGGGCTCCGTCATACAGGTAATGAATGATCTGGCCACGTACCTTTCGGCCGATTACACGAGGTTGTGGGCGAAGGAGCACCGGCATCTCAAACACGAGCTGTGACTGGTGGCCAGGGAGCAGCTTGTCCATGACTGCACCGGCCACAAACATCACCAGGAAGGACAGTCCAAAGAGGGCGGGTACCATGAGTACCGAGGCCTCCGCCAGAAGCGCGAACAGTGCCCCGGTTTGCGAAATACAGGGAACGGCCAGAGAAATGAGGGTCGCCAGGATCACGCGCTCTTTGTGGGAGCCCATTGCCCGCGCCGAGAGAATGCCTGGGATCGCACACCCGTAGCCCAGCAGCAGGGATATGGTATGAGAACCCCGTAAGCCCAGTCGGCTCAGGCTGCTGTCAAGCAGTACCGCCAGGCGCGGCAGGTAACCGCTGTCTTCCAGAATACTAATCACCAGGTAGAACGAAACCACGTAAGGAAGCACGAGGGTGAAGGGCCACTCAATACCCTTAATGAGGAAGCCGTACTCTCCTATGAGAACACTTTGCAGAAACCCTGGAGAGGTGACCGCAAGCACCGCCGAACGAATAAGGGGAAAGATATATCCCCGGGCAACCGGCAACAGGATGAACTGCCGAGTTCCCATTCCCAGTCCAATGATGACACCAAACGCCAAGCTGAGTATGGCCAGCGCAATGGGTATTCCCGGCCAGGGGTGAATGAGGCGGTTTGTCATGCGTTGATTCCGCGTCAAGCCCCGCTCAACCCGCCGCTCTACACGCCGGGCAATCTCCTCAGACCTCCGCCAGAGGGTTTCATCATCTATGTGCGCGGTTGCGTCCGGGGGTGCTACTGGGTTCTCCAACCGGTCAGCAATGACACGATTCAGTTCCTCGAGCCCTTCTCCGCGCACCGCTACCGTGGGTACCACCGGAACGCCAAGTTCCCAGGAAAGGCTCTGTGCGTCTATCACAATTCCGCGATCCGCGGCTACATCGACCCTATTCAGAATGACCACAGCCCTGTGACCTAAGCCGAGTACCTGCTGCACAAGGTACAGGCTTGCCTCTAGATGCAGTGCATCGGCCACAATGAGAACCAGGTCGGCCTGTGAGGAGAGAATCTTGGTTGCAACTTCTTCTGCTTCATTCGTTGCAGACAGGGTGTAGGTCCCGGGCAGGTCTATAACTGCGGTCTCACAGGATCCGAACCGTCCCCTGCCGCGGGCGAGTTCTACCGTAGTTCCTGCGTAATTTGCAACCGAGACGGTAAGACCGGTCAGGTGGCCAAAGAGAACGCTCTTGCCTACATTCGGCGGCCCGACCAGCAGAACTTGTCGTCCATCGTGAGGCCCGAGATCCGGGGAGCTGTGACAGGACATTAAACAACTCGGGCGCGCGCCTGACTCGGCGAAGGCTTAACAGAGGCGGCCTCCAGCTGCACCTTGGCGGCAACTCCCCGTTCCAGGGCAATTTCCCGTCCCGCGACAGCGCAGATTACCGGCCCACCCCAGGGCTGAACGGCAAGAATTGTGCAGTCCTTGCCCGGCCGAAAGCCCATTGCAGCCAGCTGGGGAAGATCCGGAACACCCGAAATAGTGCCGCCCTGGCGAGCCGAAAGATCGCACAGAGAACACACGGCGCAAGAACCGTCCGCGGTGGTCAGGCTGGTCAAGGAAGGCCGTCTCAGTACCAGCAGCTCCTTCTGTCCAGGCAGACGGTGAGTCAAGGACTCCAGGCTCTGTTTGCAGTCCTCCACCCGAATGCTGGTGTACTCCTTCTTCAGGGCTCCGCGGGCATTTCTAACAAGGACTCGTGTGCCCTGGTCAGCAGATGCGACTATTGCCTGCAGAATTTCCTGGCGCGGGCTGACATGAAGGGCGACAAACACCGCCTCGAATCCGCTGTAGTCAAACTCCTTGGCATCGGCACAGAGAAAGGTAATGCCGCGACCTCCAAAAGTTTGTGCAGCGCTGCGGACTGTCTCCGGGTCACGGTCCAGAGCGGTCACTGCAAAGCCTTTGTCCGCCAGCGCAAGAGCAGACACCGGAAAGGGGCCGCAGCCAACATGGAGCACATGTGCGCCAGCTGGTAGCTGCGCCGCGGTAATCTCTATCTCTATGATGCGCCGGTAGAAGAGGAAGGTGTAGACTCGTCTGAATAGAGGGCTGCGCTGAGCAAGCCGTTCAAGTCGAAGCACGACGGCAAGGAGCTTGCTTGGTCGTTCTGCTGGCTGTTCGATGTCTTTCATAGTATCCCCCAAACGCAAGGCTAGTGACAATCAGCAGGCTTTCGGCAACGACTACTCAATGGGCAACTCCCACAGCGACTGACGCGGTGGGGTGCCGATGTGCATTTGCGTACCCCGGACGGCCCATGGTGAAGGAAAAACACCACGACCATGATACATTTGAGAACTGTACCAACTCCGCCGTAAAGCAGTGGGACAGATCTGCCGTCCCGGTTCATGGATATTAGCTTAATCATAGAAAGTTAGCCTTGCATAACCTTGCCATTAGCTGATCAATTTGTCAAGGTATTTTTTTATAGAATTCTGCTTGACAACGAGAAAGCCTCGGGTTATGGTTCGCCCAAGTTAGGCGTGCCTACTTATATTTTACGCGCCAAACAATGGCGCAGCACAAGGAGTATACCATGAGTACTATCGTATCGCGAGCAAATAAGCCTGCGATCTTTGTCGGAGCGCTGCTGCTTCTGATGTTCGTTCTCCCGATAGCGAGTTGGGCCCAGGTGCTTCTTGTGGGAACCACTATCTTCAAAGGCAAGCGAAAGGAGTAGCCCGGACCGATCCATAGGGTTCGGTGTTTTCCGGTTGCCCCAGTCCTGGCGGCAACCGGAATGCACTATCGCTGCAGACGATCAACGCCGCAATCGAAGGCCGTTGGCTATGACCAAC
>SLAA01000212.1 GCA_007127105.1 Spirochaetales bacterium
AGTATGAAGGAGCGCCCCGCGTAGTGATTGCGGGTCAGTCCCAGCTCAAAAGGAACGCCCGATGCCTCGGAGTATCCCAGCGCGGCCGAGTTGCCGCTGTCCGGAACCGGTAGTACCACCTCTCCAACGGCATCGTCGCCAGCAGCAAGGGCTTTCCCCATTCGCTTGCGGGCAGCATGGACTGAATGGCCGAAGACCTCCGAGTCAGGACGGGCGAAATAGATCAGTTCAAAAACACACTGGGCTTGAGGAGTCCGGCGTGGAAGGAACTCTGAAGTTATTCCATCCGCGCCTATGGAGATAATCTCGCCGGGCTCCACGGCTCTGAACTCGGATATACCAAGAATATCTAATGCACAGGTCTCGGAAACTGCAGCGTACATTCCGTCCTTCCACCCGAGATAGAGGGGTCTAAACCCCAGAGGGTCGCGAATGACAACGAGTCGGTTGTCGTGAATCATCGTTATACTGTATGCACCCTCAACACGTTGTAGCGTTTCTACCAGGGCGGAGTGAAAATCTCCGGCGCGCGAACGAGAGATCAGGTGGAGAATCAACTCACTGTCCGAGCTACTCTGGAATATGGAGCCGTCTGCGAAGAGTTGTTGTTTTAGCGCGGTTGTGTTGGAGATGTTCCCGTTATGCGCAAGAGCGATAGTGCCTTTGTTACACTCCACTACGATGGGCTGCGCATTTTCCAGCTTGTTTCCACCGTGGGTAGAATAGCGGACATGACCAATGCCTACCGTGCTGGAACGCGGCTTCTCCAGGTAGTGTGAGAGTACCTGAGACACCATCCCGAGGTCTTTGTAGACAATTGTTCTCCCATCGCGTCGGTACGCAATTCCGCAGCTCTCTTGCCCGCGGTGTTGCAGGGCAAATAACGAGTAGAATAGCTGTGCAGGGATGTCGTCTTCTTTTGTGCAGTATACCCCCGCGACTCCGCAGAAGTGTTTAACTGAGTCTGAGTTGTGGGTCACGACACTGTGTATAGCATTTCGTTTCGAGTTCGGTCAATAAGCCAAGCTACGCGAACGACAAAGGTGTAGCCTTCGTCGTCGCTGTTTGTGCTTGCTGTTTGCAGGTGGGAATGAGGCGCCTATTTTATTCCAAATAGTGTTCGCGAGTTCTCATAGACGGCCTCACAGAACTCCTCTACCGGCAGACCACGTAAGTCTGCAACAAACTTCGCTGTTTCTACCAGGTAAGAGGGCTTGTTACGCTGACCTCTGTAGGCCGCAGGCACCATGAAAGGACTCTCTGACTCAATAAGGATGCGATCCAGCGGCATGTTCCGAGCCGTGTCATGGAGGTTGCGTGCGTTCCGATACGTCACATTGCCAGCAAATGAGATATACAGGTTTAGTTCAAGCGCCGTTTGCGCGTAGTTCCAGTCCTCGGAGTAGCAATGAAGGACACCGCCACGTGTCGGCAACCGTTCCCTCAGAATTTCCAGCACATCACGACCGGCATCCCTGTTATGAATCACCACCGGCAGCTGTAGTCGCTGAGCTATTTCGAGCTGCCGAATGAAGAGTTCGATCTGAGAATCTTTGTCGCCAAACTTTCTGAAGTAGTCGAGACCGGTTTCTCCTATAGCAACCACCCTCTCAAGCGCGGCACCTTCCTCAATTTTGGTTTCCCAGTCACGGCCCGGGTTTGTCACCTCCGAGGGTGATACCCCGACGCTATGGTACACATGGCTAGCGGTCTTCAGATTGGCATGAATCTGGAAAAAGTCTTGAAGGTTATTACTGATGCTGAGTAGGCCTTCGACTTTATGCTGTCGGGCTTCCTGCACAATTATGAGTTGCTCGATCGGGTCCTCATGAATGAGGCCGATATGAGCATGAGAATCAAATAGTTTCATGCGTCACCTAGTATACGTGAAGGATTGAGTCTTGAGTCTTGTAAATATCTTCCTCATCATACCTCATGCGTCTCCAGCCGTCAACGAGGATCTCAAAAAGCATAAGACATCTGCAGTTTCGTAGGGGCTGTGCGCGGTTTGACAAAGGGGCAGCGCCATGATACCTTTTTTCGGTGTCGTAATCTGGCGCTTATTGTGCTTGTGCTGCCGGATCATGACGGGTGTGAATCACAGCTGAGTAACGTTTTTTCTCGTGCACCTGTGTGTACGTACCATAATATAGGAAGCCATGGGATATCCACGACGCGGCAGGACACGAAGGTCACGGTCTCACGCCGATCTGCCACTCGCAATTCTACGACCGATCGGAAGCTTGTTCGCTAAAATCGGGGCTTCCTTAGCAACACTTGCCAGCAGAAAATTTACCATCATGCTCATTCCTCACACCGACCGTCGTGGAGTGAGCGTGCAGGTAAACGCAGTTGTGCTGTCCTTACTGGTGCTGCTGCTTTCCAGCTTGGTCTTCACCTTCTTCTACTTGACAACCGTGTACTCTGGCTCTGCACGTGCCGCACGGGAGCGTGCAGCAGGTCTGGACGAAACCGAGAGGAGGCTCAGTTCGGTTGTTACCGAGATTGAGGATGCTATGCGGCTTGCTCGAGCATTCGACTCAACACTTCAAGATACCCTCGCAGGGCTGGATATGGCACCTCCCGGCCGCGGGCGCGAAGCCCCTGCAACGGCTGCTGGCGACTTAGGCGCTGACATGCTTGTAGATGAGGTTAATCCCAACGAACCAGCCGAGCTTCAGACAGTACGCCGCTTGGTTGCTATGGTGGACTCGGCGGTGGAACCAATAGATTCCCTGGCTGGGGTACTGCGCATGCAGAAAGATCTCCTTGCCGACCTGCCCAACTTCTGGCCCATTAAGGGTGGTCGCGGGCGTGTTACTATGGAGTTTGGCCCGAATATCCACCCAATCACCGACCAATGGTATATTCATAAGGGTTTCGATATAGCCGATGCTTTGGGCGTTCCTGTGGTAGC
This sequence comes from Spirochaetales bacterium, assembly GCA_007127105.1. Classification (GTDB taxonomy): domain Bacteria; phylum Spirochaetota; class Spirochaetia; order DSM-27196; family SLAA01; genus SLAA01. The sequence goes on from SLAA01000212.1 coordinate 2,918, forward strand.
CGCTGCAAACGGAAAGGTATCGGAAATAGGTTTTGACCCGACCTACGGTCTCTACGTCTGGGTGCGACACAGATACGGGTTCAGGACACGTTATGCGCATTTGCAGAGTATTTCGGTATCCGAAGGGCAGCAGGTGATACAGGGTGAACGTCTGGGCGCTCTCGGCAATACCGGCCTGGCAACCGGACCGAGGCTCTATTTCCAGATTTGGTTGGGTACCGATGTAGTTGATCCTGCCGGATTCCTCAAGATGACAGGTGATTTAGGCAGCTGGAACAGTGTCCGATAACTCGCCATTAGGCGCTCCGCGACGGGTATTCCGTTTCGGTTGTACAAATACAAGCTGGAGATAACATGGCGGCGGATAACCGGCTCAGTGCCGAAGATGCATACATCAACTCAATAGTCGGTGAAGGCACTCATTTTCGAGGTCACCTTGAACTGTCCGGGCTCCTCCGTGTGGATGGTGATTTCTCCGGTTCCATTAAGACTTCCGGCAAGGTAATTATTGGGCGTAACGGCCGTGCTGACTGCACGATTGAGGCCGGAACGGTGGTTGTGGGCGGTGTGCTTCGAGGAAGTATTTACGCCGCTGAGACGGTAATCGTGTTATCATCGGCATTGGTGTTAGCAGACATTCACGCGCCCCGCCTTGTAGCTGAGGAAGGGGTGCTCCTTCATGGAGTAATGGAGATTAGTGGTGTTGGTGAACGTGCACCGAGTCAGGGCCGTATGCGGAAGAAGCGGCCCTTCCTGCTCTTTTCCGAGGCACAACGACGGCGTCCGGGCATAGAGTCTCAGGGGGGCCGCAGCTCGGCGGACGCGCAATCAGAAACGCCAGTCTCGGGTCGACAAGGGTAGTTTAAGGCTAACGGAGGCTTTGTGGATCGCATTGAGCCTGGTTCGTTCTTTGGTCTTCGCGACGATGAACGACGAAAACGGAAAAAGACAGATGCGACCTCGTCGTCCGAGAAGGGTGGCTTCGCGCACATGTTGCGTCCGGAGACGGTAGATGCGGTGGACGAGATAACCCGTAGCGGTCTTCGCAGTGACAGATCTGCCCGGGGGCGTGCCGAGGCGGAGGAGCTTCTGGACACGATTCACGTTCTCGGTGAGGAACTTGTTCGTGCGAATACCCTGGTGAACCTGGATCGTTACCGGGACGCGGTCCGTTCTTTCTTGCGGATTGTCGTCAACGACGGCCTTGAAGTTCAGGAGACGGAGAGTGGGGCCAATGTCATGAATCGTAAGCGCTTCACCACGGTTGCGGTTGTCGACCAGAAACTGGATCGGCTTGCTGGCGCCCTTATGGCGACTCAGGCTGAGCCCCTGGCGCTCCTGGCCCGGGTTCAGGAAATTGAAGGTTTATTGGTGAATATGTTGCAGTAGCGCACGAGAAACAAAAAAGGATGTATCAAGAATATGGGTGATTTACGAGTTCAGATGGGTGAACGAGCACTCCGAACTCTGGCGGCTCAAAATAAAGAAGCCACCGGATATATAGTAGTACGAATGTTACATACCAGCGAGACCGCGCTGTGTCGACTTCCGGAAAACACTCAGCTTCGTACCAATGACTGCGTAATGGTTCCCACAAAGTACGGGTCAGACCTCGCTATTGTCTTAGGCCCGGTGGGTGAAGAGAGCGTATCTCAGTGGAAAGAGGTGCTTGCGGTTGAAAGAGTCGCTGGCGACCAGGATCTTGCGACCTATGAGTCAAATCTTGAACTTGAGTACGAGGCTCGCGAGGTCGCTCGTGCCAAGATCATTGCAACCGGTCTTGACATGAAGCTGGTGTCGGTACACTACCTCATAGATGAACCCAAGATTGTGTTCTTCTTCACGGCAGATGGACGGGTTGACTTTCGCGATTTGGTAAAGGAGCTCGTTGGTCGTTTCCGTATGCGCATAGAACTTCGCCAGATTGGCGTGCGTGACGAGTCACGTGTCGTCGGCGGAAAGGGTGTATGCGGGCGTAGTTTTTGCTGCCACGGAGTGACTGACAAACTCAAGCCGGTATCAATTAAAATGGCAAAGGTGCAGAATCTTTCGCTTAATTCCATGAAGATCTCGGGCCCCTGTGGTCGCCTTCTCTGTTGTTTGGCCTATGAGTATGATTTCTATCGTAGTGAGCGCAAGACGCTTCCTGACGAGGGACATCGCATTCACTTCGAGGGCGATGTATTTCGTGTGGTTGACGTCAATGTGCTCACTCGGCAGATTCGGGTAGTTGGTGGTGAAGGCCGCAGTATTGTTCTTAAAGAAGGTGACTACTTTTTCGATAAACAGAATAGTCGCTGGAGTCTACGCGAGGCGGTTTCAGGCGTCGAGGTATTGTAGGTCATGTAACGAGGCGTACAGGCCACCTTTTGCCAGTAGCTCCTCATGCCGCCCTTGTTCCAGGAGTTCACCGGCGGACAGCACCAGAATCGTGTCGGCACTGCGAATGGTAGAGAGCCTGTGTGCAATGACAATTGAGGTGCGACCCTGCATCACTGTTTTCATTGCTTGCTGAATCATCTGCTCGGTCTGCGTGTCGATATTTGCGGTCGCCTCATCTAGAATGAGAATTCTTGGATCATGAGCAACTACACGGGCCAATGAGAGAAGCTGTCTTTGACCGGTAGATATGTTTACCGCTGACTCCGCAAGCATAGTGTCGTACCCGGCCGGAAGCGCCTCAATAAAGCTATGGGCTTGAACGGCCTCGGCCGCCGCCATAATCCTTTCTTCCGAGATTGGGGCACCCAGAGTCAGGTTGTTCTGAATGGTATCGTTGAACAAGAAGACGTCCTGTTGAATCGGTTGGATAAGTCCGCGTAGTTCGGCTAAGGGCATGCTGCGAATATCTTGTCCATCAACGAGTATCGCACCGGACTCCACATCCCAGAGACGTGTAAGCAGGTTTACGATGGTGGTTTTGCCAGCTCCGGTGAAACCTACTACGGCTGCGGTTTGACCTGCTGGCACCGTAAACGACAAGTTTCGGAGCACCGGTTCTCCGGGTATGTACGAGAACTCAACATTACGGAACTCAATTTCCCCACGGAACTCGCGTCGCGACGAGCGACCTGGTTTGTCCGAGATTCGTTCTCGTTCGTCCAGGAGGTGAAAAACCCTCTCACCACCCGCCATTGCACTCTGCAGCAGATTGAACTTTTCCGAGATGTTTCTCACAGGTTGATAGAAGAGTCTGACAAGGTTGAGAAATGCAATGAGAACTCCCAAGGTTATGGCTCCATCGAGCAGAAAAGCGGCACCAAAGTAGATAACAACTGCGGTTGAGGTCGCAGCAAGAAACTCAATGAGCGGCCGGAAGGTGGCAAAAACATACATCTCGCCAAGATTTGCGGCCAGAAGCTTGTTGTTACTCTTGGTGAAGGTCCTGGTAACCGCCTGCTCCCGCGCGAAAAGCTGCACGACTGACATACCGGAAATGTGTTCCGAGAGAAATGTGTTCATGGCCGACACGCGCAGGCGTACGGACCTAAAGGCGTCGCGCGCACGGTGACGAAAGAACTCGGTTAACACGACCACCGGAGGGAGGGTGAGCAGCGTCACGAGACCGAGCTGTCGATTCAATGCAAACAAGGTAATGATCACCCCGAGCATGAGCGCAATGTCCTTCACCAGCTCCATAAGTACCGAGGTGAATAACTCATTTACGGTTTCCACATCGTTGGTTAGGCGAGTCACGATGCGTCCTACCGGATTCCGGGAGAGGTAGGCCGAGGACTGGTGCATAGTGTGATCAAAGAGTTTCAGTCGCAGATCCATCATGACGCGCTGGCCAATAATCGCCATGGTATAAACCTGAAGGAACCCGAAGACCAGCACCGCGGTGAGGATTGCAAGAAACAGGATTCCACTGCGCCTCAGTCCGGCAACATCCTCACTTCGGAGCGCCAGACGCAGATCGAGTGGGAGCCCGGAGAAACCCTCCAAGGGAATAGCTACATGCGTTTCACCAAGCAGCGCACCTGCCTCACGTACCGCACTCACATCCGCTGGCCGTGGAGCCACAATATACTGGAAGTCGCGGATGAGCCCTTGCTCCTCATAACGCCGCCGGTCGGCACGAGAAAGGGTCGTTAACGCACTCTCAGTGATAAAAAACTCATCACCAATGAGAATTCGTTGCTGCTCGCCGATATCGCCCGGGAGCTCCAACGAGGAATCGACAGCACGCCGTCGATTAAGTACATGGTGGTCCAGAGCCTGTTGTAGCACCACCGGAAGCAGGAGTTCACCGATAGTTGCGATGAGGAGCGCCGTCAGAGCAAAGGCGGTGATGAGTTTGTACGGGCGAAGGAAGGCGAGGAGACGCTTCATAATGAGGGGGTCATAGCCCTTGATAACTTTTTCGTCTTCCATGTCGTCCTATTCCTGTGTCCGTGCGTGCCCGGAGCGCTCAAGCTGCTGGATGCGATATACCTGCTCGTAGAAGCCTCGGCTGTGGAGCAGCGCTGCGTGTGTGCCACTCTCCGAAACCTGGCCTTCTTCAATAACCACAATGTGGTCGGCACGTTGGAGGGTAGAAACCCGGTGCGAGACTATGACCGTGGTTTTCCCCTGTCTATAGCTCAACAACGCGGCCAGAATACGTTCCTCGGTTTCGGTGTCGACCGCTGAGAGTGAGTCGTCCAGGATCAGTATCTGAGGGTTTATAGCCAGCGCCCGCGCAATGGCAATGCGCTGCTTCTGCCCACCGGACAAGGTCACACCGCGTTCGCCAACCATGGTGTCCAGGCCGCGGGGAAAAACTGACAGATCGCGGTCAAGGGCGGCAATACTGCAGAGCGACTGAAGGGAGTCTTCGGATAACTCATCAACTCCAAAACCAATGTTGCTGCGGATGTCGGTGGAAAAGAGGAAGCTGTCCTGCGGCACCATGCCGAACTGCTTTCTCAGTGCGCTCAGTTCTCGTTGGGTAACGTCAACTCCACCGACAAAAACGGTGTTGGGTGGAGGGTCGAGAAAACGCGGGAGCATTGAAATAATAGTCGATTTCCCTGAGCCGGTACGCCCAAGAATTCCAACTGAGCTACCTTCAGGTACCTTGAACGATATATCCCGCAGGGCTTGCGTTCCGTCGGCGAAGTCATAGTGAAGCCCCCGGAGTTCCAGTTCAGCCCCCGTTACCTCGGCGACAGCGTCAGGGGGTGAGCTAATCTCGGGTCGCTCGTCAAGTACCGAGTTTATTCTCTTGAGCGCTGCAGCTCCGCGCTGGAGCATGTTGACAGTAAAACCAGCCCCTACCATCGGCCAGGTGAGCATATCGAGGTAGCTCAAGGTGGCCACAAACTCACCCGGACTCAAGCTATCTACCAGCACCGCCTCACCGCCGAAACGTAATAGTAACAAAGTCGTTGCACCGGAGAGAAAGCCAACGATCGGCATGAAGGATCCCCAGATTCGCGCCAACTTGAGGTTCCGTATTTGGTACTCCTGGTTCGCTTCACGAAAGCGGTCCAGGAAGTAGGGCTCTTTGACAAAGGTCTTTACAACCGAGATGCCAGCAAAGGTTTCCTGTGTCTGCTCGCTGAGGCGTGCAAAGCCCTCCTGCACGCGCTTAAAGAGACGACTAATCACGCGTCCGAGTAGGAGAATAGTGAGGGTAATGGCCGGTAGGGGAAGAATAGTGAGCAGTGCCAGTCGGGGCGGGATTCGCATGAACAGGATGATCAGAATAGCGAGCGTCATGAAAATTCCGTCGACAGCAGCCACCAGGGCCATGCCGGCGGCCATGCGAACATGCTGGAGGTCATTGGTTGCTCGAGCCATGAGGTCACCAGTGCGGGTGCGCCCAAAATATTCCGGTGACAAGGTCAGGAGGTGCGTGAAGAAGCGGGCTCGCAGGCTGGCCTCAATGGTGCGGGATGCGCCATGAATAAAATACCGCCATCCGAAACGCCCCGCTGCAATTGCCGCTGAAATGAGTGCCATCCACAACAATGCGGGTACAATTTCGGACAGATCGAAAACCCCTCCGGCAATGATATCAATGGCAATGCGCATGAGTTGTGGTATGAAAAGTTGCCCTCCGCTTGCTACCGCGAGAGCCAGCACGCCCGCGAGATAACGCCATTTGTGCTCGTGCAAATACGGGAGGAGTGTTCGATATTCGTGTAGCATGCTAATTATGAGTCCATGTACTGCCAGCTTTCTATCTGGCCAGTTATTTCCTGTTGTGCGGATTTCAGGGTTGCCGCTACTTCCTGCTTTGATTGTGGAGCGGGGTAGACCCGCATGACTCGTGCCCTATAGAATTTCTTTCGGGTGTCACGCACCAATGATTCAAAGTGACTGACTTTGTATCCTCCATCCACAGCCACCGAAACAATCGGGAGCGGGTTGCCTTCAAGTACACGACGCACCGCACCGGCGCTAAAGGTTTTGACCAGACCGTCGCGCGAGCGAGTGCCCTCCGGAAAAACTACTGGACAGTACCCGGATACACTACTACGTCCAAAGCGCCCCAATTTCTTCATAGTGCTTGAGTAGTTCGCTCGTCGGTCGATCATGGCATGTTTCTGGGCACGTAGTACATGTGAAACCGCCGGGTACCAGTGTTCCAGCTCCTTCTTGGCTACAAAACGCAGTGAATGATGCGGGAACGCAAACAGCAGCACCGCAATATCGACCAGGCTCTGATGATTAGCAATGATCATGCAATGCGATGGGATATCTTCCTTTGGAACATCCGAACTGATTTTGACCTGCAACCCGCCGTATAGTCGAGCAACAGCAAAGAGTTCCCGTGTCCAGTTCCAGATATTATTCCTAATAAAGTTTCGTGTAGCGGGATACCGAAACGCAGTGAGAAGCTTCAGTTGAATATCCCACGTGTACAATAATCCGCTAACGGCGGCCACAAAAAAAACTGAGTTCATCTTCTCGCTCTCACCATCGTATTCTATGGTAATCTACAGGCAATTGTCTGAAAAGAAAAGACCGGGCGGATAGTGAGCCGCATGAACTCAGGACATGCCGGGCCCGTCGCCAAAGAACACCTTGACACCCAAGGAGTTATTTGATAGCGTTCAGCCTCAATTTAGGTATTAATCCACGGAGGATACAGAGTTTGACCAAAGTAGGTTCCGCCGCTAAGCGGCATCGTCAGAGTGAAAAACGCCGAGTCCGTAATCGGTCGGTTCGCAGTCAGGTACGCACCGGAACGCGTAAGTTCCTTGAAGCTTTCCAGGCAAATGAGAAAGAAAACGCGCAACAGCGCTATTTGGAGCTGACAAAGCTCATAGATTCGGCGGCATCCAAAGGAATTTTCCCCAGGAACAGCGCAGCCCGAAAGAAATCTCGTCTGCATAAGAAGCTCAACGCGATCATCTCTTCACAATAGCGTCCCGACGCAGACACAATGGTCGCGACGCAATTGCCAAGCTGCGTCGCGAAGTGTTCCGGTAGAACGGGTTGGCTGGAGGTGAAACCGTGGCGAATGACAAACTCACAAAAGCTGAGATCGTCGAAGCGATTTCCGAAGAGTGTGACGTCAGCAAGAAGGACATTCAGAAGATTGTCGACCTTTTTTTCGCCGAGGTTAAGTCGGCTTTGTGCGTTGATCGTGTGGTGGAGTTCCGCGGGTTCGGAACCTTCGAAGTGCGCACTCGCAAGGGCCGTGAAAAAGCCAGGAATCCAAAAACCGGCGACACGGTCAGTGTGCAGTCACACGGCGTTGTTGTTTTCCGACCAGGCCGTGAGTTGAAAGAAAGCGTTTGGAGTCTTCGAAGTTTAGCAGATGAGTCATAGTTCTAGAAAAGCTAACTCCGCATCTATTCGGTCTAGGAAAGAGACCGGTGTAATTAATCATTCTCGTAACAATCATTCTCGAATCAAGAGTCTCGTGGCAGATTTCAGCCTTATCGTGGCCGCGGCGTTGCTCTTCTCGGCCGCATTCCCCAACCCTCTCAACCATAACGGCTTTGGGTTTCTTGGTTTTGTTGCGTTGCTACCTCTGCCTCTTCTCGTTCGGCGCGCATCGTGGCGAGTGATTGCCCCCTACGGATTTGCGTATGGTTTTCTCACCTACTCACTGTTTAACTATTGGCTGCTGAACTTTCATCCGTTGGCAATTTTCATAGTTCCGCTCATTTACGCAGTGTACTTCACAGCGCTGTTTCCAGCGCTAAAACTGGCTGATCGTGCCTTTCCGCGGTATGGGTTTCTGGTTCAGCTTTGTTTGTGGCTGGCCTACGAATACTTGCGCACACAGTTCTTTCTCGGGTACCCCTACGGAATACTTGGATATAGCCAGTATCTGGTTTCGCCGCTGGTGCGAGTGTCGGGACTATTCGGAATCTGGGGTGTGTCTGCTCTGGTGGTCTATCCATCGCTGTATCTTGGTCGTGCCTTCCTCTCCGGTCTTGATCAACCGCACAAACGCATTGCGGTCTTGCTTCGGGGACAACCGATTCCCGGCATTGTGTACCTCGGTGTGATGAGCGCGGCACTGCTCTACGGAGTCGTGAGTACCGTGGACTACTCAGGCGTGCGTCATGTTCGGGCGGCTTTGGTACAGCAGAATGTGGATCCGTGGGACGGGGGAGTTCAGGCATACAGGGCTTCTCTCAATGCTTCACTGAGACAGAGTTCAGCGGCCCTGGCTGAGGACCCGGATATCGATATTGTTATCTGGAGCGAAACCTCATTCGTGCCAGCCATTGATTATCATACTCGCTATCGCGAGCACCAGGAGAGCTACGAGTTGGTGCGAGAGTTGCGACGGTTTCTTGAGCAACAGGATGTTCCTTTCGTGATAGGGAACGGCGATGGGCGTATGGTTCGCAATGAACAGGGAGCGCTTGTACGAGAAGACTATAATGCAGCGTTGGTCTTTGATGACGGTGAGTTCATTGATGTGTATCATAAGATACACCTGGTACCCTTCACCGAGCACTTTCCTTACCGCAACGCCTTTCCGTGGATCTACAGACTACTCGTAGAGAACGACACTACGTTCTGGCAGGCCGGGAACGAATACACCGTCTTTGAGGCGGCCGGGATGTCGTTCTCAACTCCAATCTGTTTTGAGGACTCCTTCGGATATCTGACCAGAAACTTTGTGAACGCAGGGGCTGAGGTCATTGTGAATCTCACCAACGACTCCTGGGCTCATTCTGTTCCCGCTGCAATGCAACACATGGCAATGGCTGTTTTTCGTGCTGGCGAGACCCGACGTTCGGTGGTGCGAGGCACCAATGGTGGCATGACCTCGGTTATTGATCCGAACGGAAGAATCACGGCATTGTATCCAGCCTTTGTTGAGGGCTATCTCATTGCGGACGTTCCCGTGTATACCGAGAGGGACACCTTGTATCTTCGGATTGGCGACACTGGTGCTGTGATGCTGACTTTGGTTGCCTTCGGTCTTCTGGTTCTCTGTGCCTTCCGAACGGCGCTTGACAAATCACAAGCAAACGATTGAGAATATAGGCGAAGCGAAAATATCATAACCTACCAAGGATCGTTCCATGCAGAATGCGAGCATATTGATAGTTGACGATGAGGAGATTAACCTTAACTTTTTCGACGTCATGCTGAGTAAACTAGGATTCACTGTCTTCACTGCGTCAAACGGAGAAGATGCTCTCGACAGTATTCGCGAGAACCGCCCCGACTTGGTGATGCTCGACAATATCATGCCCAAGCTCTCCGGTTGGGAAGTTACTCGCATTGTTAAGAACGATCCGGAGTACGACCATCTCAAAGACACTCCAATCATTATGTTCTCCGCAATGGACGATGTGCAGGACAAGATTGAGGGTTTTGAGCTTGGGGTAGAGGACTACATAACTAAACCCTTCAACTTTTCGGAAGTACTCGCACGCATCAAGGCCGTGCTCCGAGATAAAGAACTAGCACAGCAGGTGCTCAGAAGAGAGCATCGTATCGCATTGATCGAGTCGTTGAACAAGTCCTTGGTGCATTTCTCCGGGCATCTACAGGCACCGGTCACCGAGCTCAAGCAGGCTGCCGACGAGCTGAATCCAGAAGACATCGAAGCAGTAAGGCATTTTGTTAACTTGGTTCGCAAGGAGACTGAGGCAACCTTGCGGGCGCTCGAGGAGCTTCAGGCCGAAATCAGCGATCTTGGAGAGCAGGACGAGGAACTCCGTGAGGGTGAAGTAACTGTAGCCGCGCTCGATGCGAAGTATCAGAGAAGCTTCACCAAGTTTCGTGAAACCGATCTGGACGAGGTGCAGAGATGATCACCGCAGAGAAACAGAGGGTGCTTGACTTTTTTTCTGAGGGACGCAAACTGTACAAGCTCATGGAGTTTGAGCAGGCTAGAGACCTGTTTTCCAAGGCACTTGAGGTTGACCCAAACGACGGTCCCTCGAAAGTCTATTACGCGCGCTGTGCCCATTACATGGAGAACCCACCACCGGAAGACTGGGACGGCGTATTCGTGATGAAGACAAAGTAGAGTCATGGCACGAACTATAGATACGCGTAACGTCCCACGCACCACAAGTCGCATCGGAGTCCTCAGTAGCCTCAAGGGAACAATGAGGTTCAGGGAGTCGGTGCGGATCAGCGGGCGCTTTGAGGGTGAGATCTCGGCGAGTGGATTCCTCTACGTCGACGAAGGTGCAGAGGTCATTGCTAATGTTTCGGCCGAGACCGTCATTATTGCCGGAGTCGTCCGAGGAAACGTGTTTGCTTCCGGCAACCTTGAGATGCTCGCCGGTGGCAAGGTATATGGAAATGTGCAGGCGGCAAAACTCCGCATTGCGGACGGAGTGGTTTTTGAAGGCACCTGTGAGATGCTCAAAAATCCGAACTCAGTCGATGTGTTTGCGGCCCCTGCCGAACAGCTAAAGGAATCGAGCAGAACTCTGTATTGACATTACTGTGGTGAGCGAATATAGTGATGGGGTGAGGGTTGTTTTCGCCCTCTCGCAATCCTTACACCGCTTCGACGTTAATTCTGCACAAGTTTTGCAATAATATTGTATTGATATATTGTTGGCGTCTGTCGCACCATGATGCGAAGCAAACTGGAAACACGTCACGGAAAACGTAGAGCCTGCCGCCCACCTGTATTGGTACGAGACCGAGCGGGCATCCGAACGGAAAAGAGTCAAAACACCGCGGAGAATCCTGTACATGAATAGTGACAACACCAAGGCTGAAGAGTCGGCTGCAACTGAGAATGGGCGCAACGAGAACGATGCACGCGCCCGCAAAGCGCCCCGCAAGAAGAAAGTTCGCGTTGCTCTTATCAAGGATAATGAGAACGAAAGAGGCGGGGAGAGTCCCGTCCCCGATAACGGAGTTGAAGGCGACACCCAGAACGGGCCTTCCCCCGAGTCTACGCGCGACATAAATGAGTCGCTCGACTTCGATGATGCAAAGCCAGAAAGTGATGAAGATAGGGCGTCCGGTGCCAAGCAGCGAGGCTCACATGATCGCTTTGGAATGTGGACCGGCAATCTAAACGCCGACCAACTCAAAGATAGCAAGACCCTAAGCATCAACGATCTTACCCGGCTCAACATGAAGGAGCTTCGTAAGGTTGCCGCGCGGATTGGAATTGCCCAAGAGAACCTCCTGTCCCTGAAAAAGCAGGAAGTGATATTTGCGGTGCTGAAGGCTCATACAGAAAAGAACGGTACCATATACGCCTATGGCTCGTTGGAAATCCTGCCCGACGGGTACGGCTTCCTGCGTTCTCCACAGAACAGTTACCTGCCGGGCCCTGACGATATTTATATCTCGCCGTCGCAGATACGGCTCTTCAATCTTAAGACCGGTGACACGGTCTATGGACAGATTCGCCCCCCCAAGGAAGGCGAACGATTCTTTGCGATGTTGCGCGTCGAGAGCGTTAACTTTGACAATCCTTCGGTCGCCCAAACTCGCATCCCGTTTGACAATCTAACTCCCTTGTACCCAGATCAGCGTCTTAACATGGAGATGCGCAATAAGGATTCGTCGACACGAATGATCAATTTGTTCTGCCCAATTGGGAAAGGGCAACGCGGTCTCATTGTGTCGCCACCGCGCACCGGTAAAACGGTGTTGCTGCAAAAGATCGCCAATGCCATTACCGCGAACCACCCTGAGGTGTTCCTTATTGTGTTGCTCATTGATGAGCGTCCTGAAGAGGTCACTGACATGCAGCGCAATGTACAGGCCGAGGTTGTGTCCTCTACCTTTGACGAGCAGGCAACTCGCCATGTGCAGGTTGCCGAAATGGTGCTCGAGAAGGCACGGCGTTTGGTAGAACACAAGCATGATGTGGTGATTCTGCTTGACTCCATTACCCGCCTTGCTCGTGCCTATAACCAGACCGTACCAACCTCAGGCAAAATTCTCTCGGGTGGTGTCGACTCAAATGCGCTACATAAGCCTAAGCGATTCTTTGGCGCGGCACGTAACATTGAAGACGGTGGGAGTTTGACCGTTGTAGCTACCGCGCTGATCGAGACCGGTAGTCGCATGGATGAGGTGATCTTTGAAGAGTTCAAAGGCACCGGCAATATGGAAATAATTCTCGATCGCAAGCTGGCAGACCGTCGACTTTTTCCAGCCATCAATATTAAGCGCTCTGGCACCCGCCGGGAAGATCTGCTCCTTAGTGAGGAAGAGCTTCAGAAAATGTGGGTGTTGCGAAAGGTGATTAATCCTATGGACGATGTCGAGGTGGTCGAGCTACTCGTTGACAAAATGCAGAAAACTGCAAATAATGAGGCCTTCCTTCGCTCGATGAATACAACGGGCATGGGTGAGTAACAGGAGTAGAGCAACATGAAAGAAGGAATACATCCTAGTTTTCGTGAGGTGGTGTTCAAGGACACTGCATCCGGTACAATGTTTTTGAGCCGTTCAACCGTAGCAACCAAAGAAACGGTGAGCTATGAGGGAAAGGAGTATCCGCTTTATCAAGTGGAAATCTCCAGCGCATCGCACCCCTTTTATACCGGTAAGCAACAGCTTGTTGATACCGCAGGACGTGTTGAACGATTCAAGCGAAAGTACAACATCAAGGGCTAGACTCATAACGAGTCATTGCCCGCCTAGCGTTGCGTGAATGCCTGTCATGAGCAGTTCCGGCTTTGGTACTCCTTAACGACAAGCACGACCGTGACCAGAAACAAGAAAGCCCATGCCAGATAGTCTCCCCACTGGGTATAGATTGTCGGGTGTGGGCTTTGTTGTACCGTAACACTGCCTGCATAGTAGTCCTGCTCAAACATTGGCAACTCAAATACACGGCGCCCGTGCGGATCAACAACAGTGCTTAACCCGGAGTTACTACTTCGAATGAGGGTAGTGCGCATTTCGACTGCACGGAACTGTGCGGCTACGAAGTGCTGCGTTTGGGCCGAGTTGGTTTGACTCCAGCTGTTGTTGGTGAGATTGATCAGCACCTCGGCGCCTTCACGTACCATCGCACGAGCTACGCCGGAGAATGCGTCTTCAAAGCAAATAGGGGTAGCGAAACGCAGGGGAGTGTCTCTATCCTGGATTGGCAGCTCAAAAATGGTAATTTCCGGGCCCGGTGTCCAGGTGCCATAAATACCGACTATATCCCGAAAGAAGTTTCGTACTGTTGCCAGCTCCCAGAAGGGAATATGCTCCGCAAAAGGAACGAGCTGACGCTTGCCGTAGTGATGTTCAAGCTCGCCG
>SLAA01000093.1 GCA_007127105.1 Spirochaetales bacterium
ACAACGCCATGCGCCAAATCGTCGTTGCGAATGCCTTGTTTGATTCGGTACGACAGGGCTCTGGGGTTCCAGAGTGAGGCCCAGCAGCGGACAACACGGTCGAGCAGCTGGGCGGTGCCGGTGACGTTGAGAAAGGTGTCGTACTGCCCGGCAAAAGACAGTCCGGGGAGGTCTTCAGCGGTGGCAGAGGACCTAACCGCAACGCTGATCTCCCCGCCGCCTCCAAGCGAGTGATACGCCTTGGTAATCTCGGCGGTGAGCTCTGCCGGAAGTTGCAGCTGCTGAAAGAGTGCCTGAATCTCAGCAGCTGCTCGGTTGAGCTGCTCCGCGTCATCCGGGTTCGTGCCTGAGAGAACAGCCTGGATTGCGTGTTCAAGATTCCGGCTGGCAATGACGCTTCGGTAGGCCTCTGTGGACACGACAAAGCCGGGAGGAACCGGCAGGCCAGCCCCGATCAGCTCTCCCAAATTGACGGCCTTGCCCCCGGCAATGTTGATCAGGTTGCTGTTGAGTGTTTTGAGCATGAGAATGCTTTGGGTATTCATGCTTCTCCTCCGAATAAGAGTTTCAGATGTGCGTCCGCTATCTGTAGTGAGCCGTGTGGTAGCTCGAGCATTGAACATATGGCCCGCTCGTAGAACTTGATCCTGCTGGCTGCGGTCTCGCGGTCGGCACCGCTCAGGGCCAGCTCCCGCACAAGCAGCTTGAGGTGGCTCATGACCACAAACAGGAGCTCCGCCATCTCATGGGTGTTCTCTATCTGGTGCTCGCCCAGGGCATAGGCCTCATCAAGAACCGAGGCAAGCAGCGGCACCAGCCGCGCTCGCAACTGCCGGGTGATGAGCTTCTCCATCTTGAGGTTCTGGTCTCCGTCAAGTGCGCGGTGGACAACTGCACGGGTATCCTGGCGCTGGCTCTTGAACTGCTGCAGCACCACGAACACATGATTCAGTTTTTGTATACCGGATACGCTGGTGTCCTTCAGGGTACTCTCTGTCAACTCAAGGCCCTGCTCGACATATGAAGAGGCAATGGACTCCAGGATATCGCTCTTGGACTTGAAGTAGTGGTAGAAGGCGCCCTTTGAAACCCCGACCGAGTCAATGATCTCCTGGATGCTGGTGTTCTCATAGCCGTTTGTAGAGAACAGCCGTGCGGCAGTTGTGATGATGGTGTCGCGTGTTGCTTTTGAGCCCATGAGCAGTTCCTCTCAGTGGTGGAAAGATAAAACATACCGACGGTCGGTATGTTTTAAGAATATATGGTGTCGCCTGAGGTGTCAAGCTTTTTTCTTAGGCGGGCTTCAGTTGTTCAGCCAGCGGGCGGTGCGGGAGTCGAGGTTACTGAGGCCGAGTTCGTGGGCGTAGTTCACAACGCTCTGGTACTCAACGGGTGTGGTACGACGGGCTATGCGAGGGTAGTTAAACGCCTGGTGATGCGGAGAGTACTGCTCCATGATGTTGATGTAGGTGTCCGCCGGAAGGTTTGTCGCTATCCAGTCGAGCACCTGTTTTGATCCGCCAGCGTTGTCAGGCATAACCAGGTGGCGAATCATGAGGCCACGCTTGATAATGCCAGCTGCTCCGGGGTGGGCCACGCCGACCTGCCGGTGCATTTCCAGTACCGCTCGTTTGGTTTGTTCGGGATAGCTGGGCGAGTCTGCGTACGTTTGGGAGTCTTCTCCGAAGGCAAACTTCATGTCCGGCAGGTAGATATCGACGATGCCGTCAAGCAGCTGCAGCACTTCCACATGTTCCCATCCACTGGTGTTCCAGACTATTGGAAGTCGGAGGCCTCGGCCTGCGGCGATGTCGATGGCGGCGACGATGTGCGGGGTGAAGTGGGTCGGGGTAACAACATTGATGTTATGACTTCCGAACTGCTGAAGCTCCAGCATGGCGTTGGCCAGCTGCTCAACGGAGATGCGGCTACCACGGCCAAGAATACTGATCTGGTAATTCTGGCAGAAGACACAGCGCAGGTTGCAGTGGCTGAAGAAGATAGTGCCGGATCCCCCGCGGCCTACGAGCGGACGCTCCTCACCGAAGTGTGGCTGAACTGAAGCAATTACAAGATCACTGCCGGGTGCGCGACAGTAGCCACGTTCTCCAGCCAGACGGTTGACCCCACAGTTACGCGGGCAGAGGTTGCATGACTCCAACATCGACCATAGTTCGTGAGCCCGCTTAGCCAGTTCGCCAGATGTATGAAGTTCCAAATAGGCTGGCACGAACTCGCTGTTGGAGTTGGTGACTGTGTCGTTGTTGGTGCTGGCCTGACTTGGTTGCCGGGTTTGTCCAGCGTTCCGGCCTGCGTGAGTAGCTCCGTTTCCAATCCGCACGTGTAGACCTATGGCGAGAAATACGGTGAGAATGCCCACACCTGTCAGTGTCTTGAGCAAGGTCGTATTCATAGTCTTGTGTCTAGTATGACGCGTCTAGAGCGATTTATCAACAAGAATATCGTAATGGCCTTGAGCACACCGACACTCACCCCAGCGCCTGTGAGACCCAGGAGTGGCAACAGAATGACTCCGCCCAAAATGCCGCCCAAGCAACCGCCAAGCAGATCTGCTGCGTAGACCAGCCCACCATCTCCAGTTGGTTTTCCGGGCCGGGTCAGCACCGCACAGGCGGCCGGGAACTGCGCGCCGCACACGGCGCCACCGGCAAGAAGGAGCGGGAAGAACAGCAGCCGCAACACGGTTGCTGGAACTCGGGTGGAGAGCCAGGGCGCAGCCAGCGGCAAAAGAATGAGGAGTAATGTGCTCAAGAGCAGAACTGCGATCTCGGTTTGGATCAGCAGGCGCCTGGGGGTAGTGGAGTTTGTGTGGCCGGGTGTAGGGCCGCTTGTGGTCAGGTATTGTAGCCTGCGGCTGGTGGAGAGTGCACCAACACCAAGCCCGGCGATAAAGGCGGCAGTGAGCAGGCCGAGCCAACCAAAGAGACGGCCAGCAGAAATCTGAAAGGCAAAGATCAGCGACAAACTCACCAACATGGCGGCAAAGCCGGTAGTCAGAACGGCTGGCACCACCGGGGTACGCGGTTGCGAGGTGAAGTGGTTGAGTGCAACCGCCAGCAGGAGGAGCGTCGCAACTACACCGGCTGCAATGGCTGCCGGATGCAGCTGATACACTGCCTGGAGTACCCGTCCGGCGACCGGGGCGTTAAGGCTACTCCAGTAGCTTATGCTTAAGAACAGGGCGCGGGGCTGAAAATCTCGGCTCGGCCGTGTTGAGCCATGGGCTGCTAACTCTTGAAACCAGTCGCTCCTGCGCGGATGCAGGTATTGTTCCACATGCCACGGGAGCGCGACGGCGCCCAGAAGCCTGCGCTGCTGAAGCCTCTTGGAGAAAGCGTCGGGATCCATTGTGGTTATTGTTGGGTCAAAGGAGGCCAGCAGAAAGGAGCTGCCAGCGCCCGGAAATGCTCGTACATAAGGAAACTCCTGCTGGAGGCCGTGGTAGACCCCGGCGGCCAGTTCCCGCAGTGGTTCATTCAGGTGGCCGACCAGTCCGGGAAAACCCAAAACGAGAATACCCTGTTCTGTGAGGCTCCTGACCGCCAGCTGGAAGAACTCCCGGCTGAAGTGTCGACTGCTATGGAGGTTGCTCGGGTCGTGGTAGCGGCTGATAATAATGTCAAAGCGCTCGCTGCTTTCGTGCAGCCGAGCACGGGCGTCCGCGGCATAGGCATCTACCCGCGAATCATGGATCCAGGTCTCACCAGCGGCCCTCGCGTGCTCGAGCTGCAGCTGCAGCAGACGGGGGTCGTGCTCGGCGTACTCCACTTTGGTGACCGACGGGTGCTCTAAGACGGCATCCAGAAATCCAGTTGCGCCACCGGTAATCAGCATGACCCTCTCTGGATTGGGGTGCGCCGTCAGCGGGATATGTATGAGGGGCTCAACCAGTTCCATGTCCGGCACAGGGGAAAAAAAGGCAGGGGTACCGTCGGTGAAAAAGGTGTGCTGCCCCTGGTTCTCGGTAATCACGATATTGCCATACATGGAGTTTTCGTAATGCACAATGTTCTGGTTCTGCCACAATGCATGAATGGAGCTGTGATGGAGTTGATGGGTCAGGCCAGTTGCTGGCAGCAGAAGGCTGGCTGCAGCAAAGGCTGTGGCGGCACCGGACAGCAGCGTTCTGCCAGTATCGCGCTGCAGCGTCCAGAGCAGATAAAGCACCGTGCCTGCATTCAACAGGATCACGCCCGCAGCAACTTCAAAGGGGTTCGCAACTCGAATCAGCACTGCAGTCCACACCAGTCCGGCTAGCAGGGTGCCGAGCGTCTCAAAAATATAGACTCGGCCTGCGGGAGGCTGTTCTGAGCTACGAGGACCGGAGCTGGCACGGGAACGTCGCACAGAACCGGAGCTGGCACCGGCGCCGGAAAGCGCCACACAGCCGAGGGTAAACTGAGCTCCGTGAGTTATCCCAACCGGCAGCATGAGCAGCAATGATGCGGCAGCAGCCAGGCCAAGGCCCGGCACCGTGCCGACCGAGATTCCAAGCACAGGTTTGATCATGCGCACAGCGTAGATAGCGGGAATGAGGCTCAGGCAGAACGCCAAGGTGACCCAGGCGTAGCGATAGAGCGCCTCCATGCTGCGCTGGCCTTCGCTGTCAGCACTGGAACCGGCATCCGCGCGGCGAGCCCAGAGTGAACCCGCAGCCTCGGTAGCCAGCCAGCAGGCAAGGATCAAACCAATGGTTAGCTCATTTCCGGCAAACACAATCAGCAGTTCACGAAGTAGTAGCAGCTGCACCGGCAGACCGCTGAAGCCCATGACCCCTGCTGCCCACAGTATTCGGCCTTGTCGGCGCGGCATCACACCCAGCATCACACCCAGCCTCCGGTCAGTATCAGGAGTGCCCAGAGAAAGAACACCGCCGATCCGGCCGTCCGTAGGACAAGCTGAGCTCCACGCCTGCCAGCCATACCTCGCCAAAGATACGGTGCCAGACCGCACATGAGCAGCACCGGGCCGGTTGCGGTTCCCAGCCCAAACAGCAACCCATTCAGCACACCCTCAGCAACGCTGCCACCTTGGGTGGCCAGGTAAAGGAGAAACCCGGAGGTAGCCGCACATGGCACCGCTCCGTCCACAAGCCCAATAACGAAGGGGGACCCGCGCCTGGCAACACATCCGCAGGATCCGCTGTATAGCAGGAACCAGACACCCATTCCGGCCACCGCCATCCCTGCCAGCAAACTGATCCAGGCATGGTGAAGCAGATCATAGATCAGAAGCCCCAGCACAACCGCAGCGCCACCGTACACCGCAAGAACGAGCACCTTGCCAAGGCTGAATAGCAAGGCGGTGCGGACGCCACCGCGCCAGGTGGAGTTCAGCCTTGCCGCAACCGGCAGCAAAAGCAGCGAGCAGTGCAAACTGCAGACACCCATCCCAAGCACCAGACCGGAGAGGTAGGACGACCAGCTCATGTGTTCAGATATAGCACCGTTTTCCCGCTTCCTCAATAAAGAAAATTGTCTCTTGCGAGCTGCTTAGTCCTGAGGTGAGAGGAAGGGGTAGGTTAGGCACAGAACCATTGCACCGAAGCACCAACCGGCAAGCACATCGCTTGGCCAGTGCACCGCCAGATAGATCCGCGTTAGCCCTATCGCAAGAATGAGGAGAAAGAGAAGTGGGACAAGAATGGGAACGAGATAGGGACGCCCTCGCAAATGTCCCCGTTTATGAAGGAGTACCAGAACCACAGCCACCATTCCATAGCCCACCGTTGCGCCCACCGTGTGACCGCTGGGGAACGCGAAGGAACTTGGAAGCCGCGCCAGGGCTTCAAGACTCGGGCGGGGGCGTGCAATGTACATTTTCAGTAAGGGGTTCAGAAGCAGACCTGTAAGAATGCCAAGGCCAGCCGGAACTGCTTGCTGCCTGTATCCGCTGCGATACAGTGCCACTGGTACCAGTCCCGCCAGAGCCAGAATGGTGAGGGTCGCCCCAAGATGACTTACCCATTGCACGAAAAAGGTGAGGGTGGGGTTTCTGTGCTCCGCAAGAGCGGAGAAGACTCTCAGCTCAAGCGGATGTACGGTAGTCCCGGCGAACTCAAGGGTGGTCAGTAGCAGAGTAATGCCCGCACCAAGAAAAATACTTGCGCACACCACATATCTACGTTGTGCCTTTAGCCAGTTCATCAACGACCTCTCAGCGGATTGTACCACAAGGGGCCCTACGCCGCGAAGACTGGTGGCGTAGGCGGCTGTCGGTGGTGGTCGTCTATTGGATTGCCGGACCGCCCTCGCACAGTATATCATTGAGCCATGGAAAAGCGCGCACAAGAATCAGTCTGGGACTATCCACGCCCACCACGTATCGAACCAAGCGCGCAGACCGTGGAAGTGTGGTTTGCCGGGATCCAGGTTGCTCGGAGCACGGCAACCCTGCGTGTGCTTGAGACATCGCACCCACCGGTCTACTACTTTCCGCCACAAGATGTGCGGGAGGAGCTGCTCAGGTCGATATCGGGACGCAGCGCCTGTGAATGGAAAGGGGAGGCCTCCTACTTTGATCTGGTGGCAGAGGGCCGGTCCGCCCAACGGGCTGTGTGGACCTACCTATCGCCACGCGCAGCTTTCGCCTCTGTTGCTGGCTACTACGCCTTTTACCCCAGCAAGATGGAGCGATGCATCGTGGACGACTATGAGGTGCAGCCGCAAGATGGTGATTTCTACGGCGGCTGGATCACCCCTAACATCCAAGGTCCGTTCAAGGGCGGCCATGGAACCTGGGGCTGGTAGGTCAGGATGACGTCTTCACTACTATCATTGGTCAGCGATACACGCTCCTTATCTTGGTCTCAGCCTTGATGAGCTGCACCAAATAATAGGGGAAGGTGCAGAGGCGATTTCAGGCGATGAGTATGGGAAGATGGAGAACCTCAGATCGATTGAGGGCCATCCGGTGTTTCCTGGATCCATCTACCTTGAGAATGACACGGTTGTATTCCTAAGGATTGGGCGAAACGCCCTGGGGGAGTACAGTACAGAAACGCTCCAAGCGCAGCACGAGTACCAGTCCCAGATCTATCTGCAGCCGGGACCGTTTATCCGGTGACTCGTGCCAAGGCCAGGACAGTGAGTTCATGGACAGAAGCCCGAAGACAAGGAGACCTCAACGTGTGGCGAGCGCAATGAGCCGATTGCAGTTTTTCAAGGTGCGGAGTTCACACCTGCGACGCTTTGTGAGCCATTACTGGACGCTGAAAACCGTGTGCGGGTCACCGGAATCTCTTCTACTGCCAATGGACCATATCGACTTAATTCTGGCGCCGGAAGGAACCTTTCACTACTACCTAACCGATGAAATGGTACGCTCACAGGACGTTCATTTCCACGGAATTCGCCGCAAAAGCACCGGCGTGCTGGTGTCAAGAGAGGCCCAGGTGTGGGGCATCAGCTTTCAGCCCTGGGGATTCCAGCCCGTTGTTGGGACGTTCATGAACACCTTCGTTGATCATATTGTGGACCTTGCGGACTACAACGCCGAACTGGCCCAAGGGTTGAAGGCGCTTGCGGCAAGGATTGACGCTGGCGAGGCGCTGTTGGATGAACTGGAAGAAGTCCTGGCCCGGGCATTGAACGCTGACACGGGAGAAACGGGCGCCATGCAGCTGGTGCGTGACTTCATTGAAGCTAATCCGGATGATCTCCGTCTCTACTGTGATCAGGCCGGGGTTTCCATGCGCCAGATGCAGCGTTTGTTTAGCCAGTACGTCGGGGTCAGTCCTAAGGGCTATCAAAAAATCAAACAATTTGAAGCTTGTAGTCGCGAACTGCTCTATGGAAAGGACGAGAACCCACTAACGAGCGTAGGCATTGACAGCGGATATTACGATCAGTCCCACTTCATTCGCTGTTTCAGGGAGTTCACGTCCTTTGCTCCCGGTCGCTTCCGGGGAGAGCGTCCAGCGGTCAAGTCAGACCTGTTCAAGAAAAAGTGAAACACCTGGCGCATTTGTACAATTCTTCTGTGCCACCCCCGAGTATCCTGATGGCAGAAGTGAAAACACTTCAGAACATCGGGAAGACCGAAAAGACACGGGAGGCATGATCATGAAGACAGCAGGAAGCTTGGAAGTAGTATCGTTTCAGATGGCAGATAGTACGACTCCGGAAGACGCGTTGGGCGGAATCAGATCCTTAGATGAGTTCTACAAAGAGACCCTCGGGTACCGGGGAATGCAGGTGGCACGCAATGAAGAGGGCATGTGGATTCTGGTGCTCAACTGGGACTGCGCTGAATCGGAGCAGAAGGCGAGCGCAGCTATGATGGCCAGCGAGAAGACCCTTGGCTTCAAAAAGAGCGTAATCCCACAAACCGTCACCAAGAAGCTATACACCTGCTACGCATAGCTCAGGATAGCGGTACACGCCTGGCCTGCATACCCTGCATACCCTGCATACCCTGCATACCCTGCAGGCCGCAGGCGGGTTTCGGCTAGGAGCGCCTAATGTAACGGAATAGTGATGGAGAAGCAGGTGCCGCGTTCATGGGGCACCTGCTCAAGTTGGGTGCCGAGTTGGTCACAGAGAGCCTCAATAATGTGCAGACCAAGACTCCCTTGCGCGCGGGCCTTCCAGTCCGTGGGGAGACCACAGCCGTCGTCCTTGACTGTGAGAACCAGGGTATCTGCGGTGCTGCGGGTAGTCACCCAGATGGTTCCGCCTGCGGTCCCAACAAATGCATGCTTGGCGGCGTTGCTCAGGAGCTCATTTGTGATGAGGCCTATGGGAATGGCTATATCAAGACCCAAGAGGCATGTTTGCAGCTGCGGTTCAATGGTGATGCGCCCTCCGTCGGCTGGCCTTGGCAGCACGGTGAGATGTGTTAGGTCTTGCAGGTAGTGTGCAAGGTCAATGGCGGTAAAGTTCTGTTCCCTGTACAACAACTCATGAACCAAAGACATAGTAATTACGCGGCTTTCACTTGCCTCAAGTACGCTCCGCGAGGTCGGATCGGAGACGGCCTGACGTTGAAGCGCAATGAGGCTTGCCATGAGTTGCAGGTTATTCTTGACCCTATGGTGCACTTCTTGCAACAAGACTGTCTTTTCGTCCACAGATGCCTTAAGCATGGTTTCGGTGCCAATGCGTTCACGTATCTCCTGTTGAATGCGCACAGATGCGTTGCTAATGGTTTCCCGCACACTACGAGTCTCAAGGCCGCGATCCTCTCTCTCGGCAGCGACCCACCACTGCGGAAGCTCCTGAGCCAGGTCCACTTTGGCGATATCGCGCGTGAGGCTTTTTAAGGGCCGCGACACGATATGGCGAAATGCTGCTACAAAGAGAACAATAGGAACAAAGAGAACAATGAGCTCAAGCAGTAAGGTAAACAGCAACGGAGTTCCTGCAAACAGTGACTGCCGCGGGGGCAGAAAGGAAATTCTCATGTGTCCAAGTTCAAACTCCTCATCTCCGCGCGTGTGCCTGAGCTCCCAGCGCATGGTGCGGGATGCCAGCGCGGAATTGGTATTCTCGTCAGAAGAAGAGTAAATGACCTGTCCTTCCTCATCCTCAATAACAACTTCAGCAACACCCGTCATCTGCGAAAGACTGTCGGCAATCTGTACCGTCTGCTCGGTATTGAGCACCCAGACAAGGTACGAAACAACCGGAAGAACATTGCGTTCTATGCGCTCCATTTCACGCTCCTGCATCCGTTGCTCGAGTTCGTACTGGTTCAACACAGTGATTCCCACAACGAGTGTGGCAGTGAGGAAAAGGGTGATAGCGACCAAGATGCTAAGACGACGGAAGATTGAGAACCTACGCGTCACGGTGCAAGACCACGAATGTCTTGATAGATGCGCTCATAGGTGCCGTCGTACTTCATCGAGCGCAACGCAGCTTCAAGTTCTGGAATGTGTTCAGCGTGGGAGTAGTGGAGAAACAGGTACATGGGCCGTACAGCCAACGGTTCCGGTGCAAGGTTGATGTCGGCGGACGGGTTGCGTGCTATCCAGGCCAGGCCCCGCATACTGTTGTAGAGCGCCACCTCTATGCGGCCTGCCTCGAGCATGGCAAAGAGTTGTTCCTCAGATGCTACTATGCTCAGGGAGCGTGTGTCGTTGACGTTTTCCTCGTAAATTTTCCAACCCCGAATATACCCAACATGGTAGTCGCCAAGCTCGCTGAAGTCTGCTGGAGCCTGTTCGCCAGTGCGGACAAACGCACTAAACTCCCAGAGCGTGAGCGCTTCATTGACTATGCGAAGGTTGGGGTACAAGGCACCAACTGCCTCAATGCGGCCAAACTCTCCGTCCAGTCTTCCAGCGTTAGCATCCTGAAGTGCACGTTCTGAAGGTAGTCTCCGAATCTCAAGTTCGAGGCCTACACGTCTGAATGCCTCGTGGAGAACCCGGTCGTACAAGCCACGACCATCCTCGGTAGAGAATGGAGCTGTGTCGGCAGTCGCCAGCACCACGGGTTGTGATGCAGCAGCGGCAACCGGCGCCATGAGAATGAGGAGCAGTCTCAACACGGTTCCATATACAGGCGCGCTCATGCGTTGCATTGCGCCACGGTATCATACCGCTAGAAAGACGACAAGATGGAACAGCAATTGGCTGTGGCAGGTTGTGCTATCGTTTTGGTCGGAATATCTGTAAATTGACGTTAGATTGTATTGCATACAGAGCAGGACGACAAAAACTTCGCTTAGAGGAATATATGAAGCAATCGAAAGGAATAATGGCAAAGGTTCTTGGACTGTTCGCTGCCGTCATGCTGGTTCTGACCGGCGTGTTGATAATCCTCAGCATGAATGTAATCCGAGCAACGGCGCGTGAATCGGTACTGGAAATGGCGTCCGCCAAGATGCGTGGTGATATACGTGCTGCCGAGTTTTACGTTCAGCAGTTGTACGGCACACTCCACCTGGACGGGAACACACTCACCGATGAAGTCGGGCGTCCGGTTGACGGGGGCTTTGAGGTGATCGACCGCATCTCCACCGATTTGGGTGTGGTGGCGACGATTTTTGTTCGTGATGGAGATGACTATCGCCGGGCTGTCACCAGCATACGTAATCAAGCAGGTGAGCGGGTGGTTGGGACGACACTTGGGCAGGCAAGTGCCGCGTTTGGACCGGTGAGTCGCGGAGAACTGTATATTGGAGTGGCGGAAATCCTTGGCCTGGACTATGTAACAGGTTACCAACCGCTGTTTGGCGAAGATGGCACGGTTATTGGTATAATGTTTATTGGCGTCGAGATGACGGAGGTAGAAGAACTCATAGCAGGTGGAGTGCGTGGCGGGATTGGTATCCTTCTGGCGAGCGCAATAGTATTGCTGTTTATCTCCTTAGCGACGAGTGCTGTATTGGTCGTCAAGGTGATCTCACAGCCAGTATCGGGCGCAGCTGCGATGGCGGGACAACTGGCCCGTGGCGATCTTACCGGTGAAACTCCAGCTGCCTATCTCAAAAGGCGCGATGAAATAGGAATGCTTGTTACCTCCTTCGATACAATGAAACAGGCACTGAATGAAGTTGTGCAGGCCATTCAGCTGGCTACCTCTGAAGTTTCTTCCGGTAGCAGACAGATCAGTACGACCGCGCAGCAGCTCTCTCATGGTGCCACAGAACAAGCAGCGAGTGCCGAGGCGGTCTCATCTTCAATGGAAGAGATGGGAGCCAACATTCGGCAGAATACCGAGAATGCGATGCAGACGGCAAAACTATCTCAGAAAGCGGCCCAGAATGCAGAGGAGGGCGGTCAGGCGGTTAGCCAGACGGTGGAGGCAATGCGGGAGATCTCCAAGAAGATTGGGATCATTGACGAGATAGCCCGAAACACCAACCTGCTCGCACTCAACGCAGCAATTGAGGCGGCGCGCGCCGGAGAACACGGCAAGGGATTCGCGGTGGTTGCTGGGGAGGTGCGCAAGCTTGCAGAGCGTAGCCAGCAAGCCGCTGGAGAGATCGCCGAGCTTTCAAAAAGTAGCGTAGATGTGGCTGAGAAGGCGGGTGAGATGATCAACGGGATTATCCCGGATATTCGCAAGACTGCCGAGTTTGTGCAGGAGATCAGCATCTCGAGTAAAGAGCAGGACAGCGGAGCGGAGCAGATCAACAAGGCGCTCGCGCAGTTAGACCAAGTGGTGCAGCAAAACGCATCGGCCTCGGAGGAGATGGCGGGCATGGCCGAGGAACTCAACGCGCAGGCCGAGCAGCTCCAGAAGTCGGTGGCATTTTTTCAGATACATGAAGGCCTGGGCGGAGCGGATGGCCAGGAATCTTTGTCGCTGGTGACCGGTTAGTCCTCGTGTGCCCAGTAGAGCGCCCTGGCTTGCAGGGTTCCCAAGGCAGGGGAGGCTCGCCCGCTGGCCCCCGTCTGCTCACCCGAAACCCCTTGTTCTCCAGGGGCCCGCTCGACAGCGGCTGCAAGCAAGGCAGGGTGTGTTCCGGATATCTGGGCAGCGGCCTCGGAATCCACGGCGCGCATCTCGTCTAACAGACGTTGGGCCTCGACGAGATCCTCAAGCTGCAGCGCGGCGCGAATTGCAATGGTGAGAGCCGCCACCGAGAAAGGGCGGGCGAGCAGGATCTGCCCGGCACGCGCCCGCGCTGCCGGATACTCTCCCTGCAACAGCTCAATGTTGGCCAGGTTGATCAAAGCCGGAACGCTGTTCGGGGCGACTGTCAGAATTTCTTGGAAAAGGTCTTGGGCCAGGTCGATACGGCCAGCGCGGGCATGAAGAATGCCAAGGCGGTTGAGCATGCTGAGCTTTACCGGGGTTTCTGCTTCAAGTGCTTCCGACTCTGCCTTGAGACGCTCAA
Organism: Spirochaetales bacterium; assembly: GCA_007127105.1. Taxonomy (GTDB): domain Bacteria; phylum Spirochaetota; class Spirochaetia; order DSM-27196; family SLAA01; genus SLAA01. The sequence continues at coordinate 12,814 of SLAA01000093.1, forward strand.
CCTGCCGTTGATAGATTTCGACAACCAGCTCCTCACGGCTACGGTCTGCTCGGAGTTGAACTGCGGTTGCCGCGGGCGCAACAACGTTAAAACCTGCCGGGCCCAGGGGAATGGCCGGATACAGCCTGCGTTGCTCAGCAAGCGGAAGAAACTCAATCTCCTCACTATGGACTCGGATGAGACGCGATGCCTCTTCCCAAGCGGCCAAGAATCCTTGCTCAAGAATGGTGGTCTCAACAGGCATCCAGAGTGTACCCCCATAGCGAATAACTCTGCGTTGCTCATTGGCATAGATCCATTCGTTGGCAGCAGGCTCCTGAGTATCAAAGGCGATAAAGACATGTCCGGGGGAGGTCATGATTGCGGTTCGTATCCCCACCGCCTCGTAGAGTGAGGCCAGCAGGGAGGCTGTGTCGTCACAGTCACCGCTACGAACGCGTAGGGTCGTGCGTGGAAAGCGCACCGTGTCCAGAGCATCGCTACGGCCGAAAACCTCGGTGAAGGGAGAAGCGGGGTCTTCAACGTAGCGTATTCCGTAGACACCAACCGCGTCAGCAAGAAGTGCCGCCTGACGGGTTTTCTCGCTCATAAGGGTGGAAAAGGCCCGGCTCTCGAACTCGGCGGTTCCGGCGGTTCCGGCGGTGCCAGTGGTTCCAGTTCCAGCGAACTCACCAAGGTACTCACTGCTCAGAACGCTTAGTGCAAAATCCTGAACGATCTCGTCGTTTGGCGTAATGAAGGACGCCAGTTTGGCGGAATCGTCCCACAAGAGTGCGGTGTTGCGGCGCATCATAACGGTGCGGTTGAGTGAAACCTGCTGCTCGGCTCCGGCATACAGGTAACTGAGCTCAATCCGGAACATCACCGGTATGTCTTCCTGTAGGTTCAGGACCTCAGGTGCAAGGGTCACATAGACCGGTACCTCAACAGACGCTCCCGCCAAAAGAGTTGGTATGGGTTCAGTTTGAGCCGGAAAGTCTGCAAAGCGGAACGAGGTCGTGACCCTGAGGTCCGAAAGCTCTTCATCCAAAACGTTGGTGATGTGCAGGAGACCGACGGGGGTGCTTCGGTAGCTCTGAATGAGAGCTGGGAAGATATCGCTGAGACCCGTAATTTCTACGCGCGGTGGGCGAGGCGGCGGCTCCTCCAAGGCACGGAACTCGCGTTGAAAGCTGCTGAGCCTGCGGGCAATGCGCTCGTGTTCATTGGGAAAGCCGCGCAGGCGAGAGAGCGACTGCTCAAACTGCTGGACAGCGACGGTGTACATGGGGGCCGCGCTCTCCGGGCCAATTGATCTGCGGATCTCGAGTGCTCGCTCTGCCCCCTGGGCGGCACGTTCGGCCAACAGCAGCCCTTCGCTGCGGTCAAAGGCAGCATTTAACTGTGGTTCAAAAGGATTGCGTTCAAGGGCGATGCGTCGAATTTCCAGGGCCAGGCCGGGAGCCTCAGCCTCCTCGTAAAGCCGTGCAAGGTCCTCCAGCACCGCGCGCGAACCTGTGTCGGCAGCCCGCTGTGCATTCAGCTCAAGCACCCGCATGTCGAACTCCGACAGCTCTGCAGCGAGACCCGGGTCAATAAGGCGAAACATGCGTTGCGCCCCTGCATTCAGCCCGTAGATGTAGCCGCGCTCGGCATCGACCGCTATAGACCCAACCATGGAAAAGTCTCCATGAAGCGGGGCCGGAAGCGATGCCATGCGCCAGATGGGGCTGCCAAGTTTGTCAAAGCGGTACAGTGCCTCGGTGCTGAGCAGGACAAAAGAGCCGTCCGGCAAAACACGGAGTGCTCGCACAGCACGCCTGTCTCCTTCCGGCATCAGCGGAATAATGCTGTCAAGCCGCTCACCCTCGGCAGAGTATACGAGCGCTGCGCCGAGAACTGCATCCCAGGTCCAGAGGCTTGCATCCGGGCCTGCGGCCAGAATCATGGTGAACGCGTTTTCGTGAGCACGCAGATCCAAGCCGTGCATGTTCGAGTCATGAACGCGTACGGATCTCTGACCGGTTGTCGCAACGTAACTCCCGTCTGAAAGCGCAGTGGAGGCAACAGGGTTTGCAATACCCAGTCGCAGCCGCTGGTGCCGCGGATGATCAGGGTGAATGACAAAGAAGTCCTCTCCCATGCCACGGGCAAAGACAGTTCCAGCCGGGGTGACTCGTACGTCTACCCCGTAGTTTATGCTGTCCCGGGTGTAGATCTCGCTTCCCGGTTTTGCAATTTCGCGGTAGAGGTGATCAAGCTCCACGGCAACAAAGAGGGCACCAAGAAAGATGTGACCGTTCGGACCAATATCTATAGACAGAGGAAAGACCCGGGTCGTATGACCAAGATCAATCATCGATATCATTGAACTGCTGAACTCATCCAGGAAGAGGGGGGTCTTGGCGTCCGGGGCGATATCAGGTTGGTCAAAGGGTTCACGAAAGGAGTAGTGCAGGTACCGAATGGCGTGAGCCGTGAGACGGGGCAGGTGTGCATCCCAGGCACCAAGGAGGGGGAAGTTCACGGAGCTCTGCGAGTCGTGAATGCGGGTGAGCTGCAACACCATGGAGTTACTGGTACCGCTGCGTTGCGCAAGAACTCGCAGGCTGTACTCGGGCACCAACTTGGGTGCCTCCGCGGCCGCCCCGCCTCGGTCGTTACTCCGGGTGCCCGAAACCCAGACCTCGATAAGATCTCCAAACAACACGTTTGCCTCATGCGCCGTCTGGTGCAGAAGCGGCTCAAGCTCATCACGGAGTTCCGGTGAGTGCATGCGCGGATCAGGAAGTTCGATCTGAACAGTTGTGCGTTCAATGCTTTCAGGCTCAACAGTGTTACGCTGCGTTGATGCGGGTTCCGGCGGCGAGGCCCATAGCAGCGCCGGGCCTGAGTGAGAAAGAAGGATAAATAGAATGAGTAGGCGACGTCGCGGCACCTCAGCCTCCCGCACGCATTGGCGTGACTTAACGCTACGCCACGCTTCGCAGTCTGTCAAGTTTGATTGACCTCGTGCAGGCGTCCGGTTCGGGCATGCTCAGCTGCGTCATTGTGTGGTGCGGTTTTTGGTGCTACTCTTGGGAGAGTACAAGCCCTGGAGAGGAGTTCATGGTGCAAAGAATCGGTCCAGTTCTGCGTGTGACGCTGTGTGCGTTCTGCTTCTTTGCAGTTTCGGGACTGGTGTCTGCGCAGCAGACGGCCCATGTGGCCTATCTTGAAGGACAGATCCTCTTCCAGACATCGGCATTGGAACGCCTCCGGGTAGAGATTGGGGACGACCTCCCCCCTAACGGCGTGCTCATCCTGGGCGATAACGCACTGCTGGAGCTCTATCTACCAGCTGGGCGCATCTTGCTCACGCGGGCAGGTAGCTACGAGCTTGAGAAGATCATGGGCCAGACTGCCGCAACGCCTACCCGTGAGCTTGGAGCAATGGTGCGCACGCGCCTCCGCAGCCTGAGTTTTGACTCGCCCTCACCGCGAGGCAGCGTTGC
>SLAA01000218.1 GCA_007127105.1 Spirochaetales bacterium
ATGAGGCCGCCGCGGGGGGCGGCAAAGCGGCCGAGAATGCCGGTTTTGGCGTTATGGGTGAAAATAATATCAAACTGATTGCGGCGGAAGAATGTACGGAGTTGGGCGTAGGCGCGCAGCTCGTTGAGGGGGCTTATCTCGCGCTGTATTGCGGGAATCACCACGACATCGACCCCGACATCACGCAACTGCGTTACGAGACCAGAATCGTACTCACCACCAATGATCAGGGTTTGTTCAAAACGCGGGGCGGAGTGCAGCAGGTTGTAAAAGATGTTGAAGTCCGCTCCACCCTTTACCAGGCGGGTACTTAGGTGACACACGCGGGGTGGCGGGACTGTGCTGTGCCTGTCTCGGTCTGGTGCTGCCGACATCGCCCTGCTGTCCTAACGCCCGGATGCCAGAACCAGGAAGGTCTTGCCAATGATGCGCAGGTCAAGCCAGATGGACCAGTGGTCGATGTACCAGGTGTCGAGTTTCACGACCTCTTCAAAGTCGTCTATGCGGTTGCGGCCGCTAACCTGCCACATCCCGGTAATTCCCGGTTGCACCGAGAGCCGCCGGCGGTGGTGTGCTTCGTAGGCCTGGTACTCGGCCGCAGTTGGCGGGCGGGTGCCGACAATGCTCATGTCACCCTTGAGGACATTGATAAACTGCGGGAACTCGTCGAGACTGCTTTTGCGTAGAAAGGCTCCGACGCGGGTAATACGCGGGTCGTCCTTCATCTTGAACATATGGCCCTTCATTTCGTTCTGGTCCATGAGTTCCTGCTTGCGTTCCTCTGCATCTACATACATGGTGCGGAACTTGATGAGCTGAAAATCACGGCCGTTCTTGCCTTTGCGTGGCTGCACGAAAAAGACTGGCCCGGGCGCATCTATCTTTATGGCGAGTGCGACAAGGGGCAGCATGAGCAGAAACAAAAAGGTGCCAATGCCACCCAGAATGTAGTCAATAAGGTGCTTAAAGAAGCGCTGTACCGGGCTGAAGTCGTAGGCCTGGAACGAGACAATGTTAAAGGGGCCAATACTGTCGATCTCGGACTTAATGTGGTCAAGCTCGGAGAAGTCCATAACCACGTTGACCATAAGCCCCATGTGATTGCAGCCGGACACCAACGGGGTGAGGTCGGCTAAACGAAGATCGTTGTAGGCAAGCACCACCTCGTCCACGACGTTCCGGGATACGTACTTCAAGATATCGTCAAAAAGCTCGTGCCGTTCCTCCTGGCTGAGCTGTTCGTCGGCCCGGCGTACAAAGTCTTCCTCTACCGTGATCTTAAACAAAAGCTCTGGCGTGTTTCGGGCAGTCTCCACGAACTGGTTCACGGCACGCCGGTGGCCAATGACAAGCGCGTTTCGGGTGTATCGGTCACCACGCTGAAGTCGGTAGAAGTACAGCAGGAAGGCCTGCTTGGCCCCTGCGAGCATGAAGTAGTTAACAACCGAAAATAAAATGAGGAAGGTACGGCTGATTTGGGTATCACGCAGGAAGAAGAGTATACCGGCAACCACCGCCAGCCCGACTGCCTGCACCGGAATGAGGTTAATGTAGATCCGGAACAGCGAGACTCGGGTACGCGCATGCAGATAACTATAGTTGCGAAAGAGCCGCAACAGTATCATCCACACAATGAGTACGACTACAAGATAGGGGAAGTAGACGTCGAACCCGGCCAATTCTTCCAGGCCAAAATAGATCAACTGGTCACGGAAGATATAGGTCAGGACATAGGAGACAGCTATAACCAGGAGGTCAAGGAACATGAGAACATAGCGTAGGAAGTTTCGTCTGCGTCGGTTCATGTGGCTTGTACCATATCACGAGCGTCCAGGAAAATCACTAGGTTATACCCGAGGCCAGTCGGCCTGTTGCCTCGCGCTGGGCCTGCATGAAACGCCTCGCCACCGAGGCAATTCCGAACTCCTGCTGCACCCGAGTCCTTGCGGCCGCGCCCAGGGCTCGGCGCTCTTCCGGAACCAGCTGAGCCAGTTCGACCATGGCCTGCGCCAGCAGCTGAGGGCGTTCCGGCGCGACTACCCGGCCAGTCTCACCCACAACCCAGGCCGAGTCCCCCACAGCGGTAGCCACACATGGCAACCCGCAGGCCATGGCCTCCCCGAGCACGTTGGGAAAGGCCTCTACCAGCGAGGCACTGACCTGTACATCAAAGGCGCTGTAGAGTGCAGGCAGGTCGCGCTGCTCTCCCAGAAGACGCACCCGGTCTTCAATTCCGGCTGCGCGAATCTCGGTCATGAGCTTGTGGTTGTCCGTATCGAGACCACGCCCGACCATAACAAAGACCATTCGCGCAGCCCCGGCTTGCTCCTGCAGCACCGCCAGGCCCGCCGCCCGCACGAATCCCAGGTGATCCTTTATGGGATGAAAGCGTCCCACAATTCCAAAGACGAGATCAGACTCTTCTATGCCCCATTCACCGCGCAGGCGCGCGCGGGCCTCCGGCCGTGGTTGAAAGCGCTCCAGGTCAAAACCGTTGGGAATTACACGCTGGTCTGCAGCCCGGAAGCCAAACTCAAGATGCTGCTGATGTGAGGCGCGGCTGTTGTAAATGACCATGCGCGGCCGCCCGGATATCCAGAGATTGACTCGGCGTGTGAAGCGAAACAGCAGCCGTTGCGAGCTGTTGTGGTCAAGCGACTGCCGTACATTCCAGATAACCGGAATGCCGCGCGGCACCAACTGCGAGCAGACCGCGTTGGCGCGGTACATCCAGGCCATGACGGCATCGGGCCTGAACTCCTCTACCGCCTCCCGAAACCGGCGGCTAAAGCCGGGGCTGGGAAAGCCCCCTGGCATAGGAATGTGCCGCAGCGGAACGCCGAGCGTGCGGATATCGTCCGCCAGCACCCCACCCTCGCTCAGCGAAAGCACTCCGGCACGAGCCGTACCACGTTCGGTTGTTTGAAGCAGCTTGAGAAGCATCATTTCGGCCCCGCCAATGCTGAGACCGGAGATAACGTGCAGAACCGACAGAGGCTCAGTGTTCGACGCACAAGGTTCAGCGTTCGACATCGGCTTTGTCCCCCTCCTGTTTTTATCGGCAGGTTATGGTGACACCTATCCCGGGTCACTGGTGGAATTCTCAGAAGCGCGGTATTATTGCCGCGTGATGAAAACTACACATATGCGAACATCGATCCTGATAATTGGACTTCTGCTTAGCGGTATACTGGCAGCAGGTAGTGTCTTTGCGCAGAGCACCCCGGTACAGGTAGATCCCGAAGGCGCGGATGCAATGCTGCGACGGGTGGTGCCGAACCTGAGCGCCGCCGAGCGCGCTGAGCTTATAGAAAACGAGTACATACAGCACTATACCGAGGACAAGGGCATAGAGTTTCGCTACATGCCGGAGAGCAGTGTATCGGCCCAGGTTCGAAGCGCCTTTGCCGACCACAAGCCAAGTGTTGTCAATGAGGTGTTGTATCTTCTGCCCAAGCCTGAGGTGGAGGGCGATGTACTGTTGTTCCTGTACAACAAGCTCCGTGCGGTAAGCCGGCTCTCGGGTGTTACCTACATATCGGGCAGAACTGGTGGTGAGCGAGTCCTGTTTGAGGATGTCTACAGAATAGACTCGGTACGCAACCGCAACAAACAACCCGACCCTATTGTACGCCGTATTCCCGCAGAGGACAGCTTTCCCCTGCATTTGGTCGACTCCAACTTTGGACGGAGTTTTTTCCAAACGACCTATATAGGTGGCTCGGACGCGGTTGCCATGAGTCTGACCAACGCCACACGCATGACCTTTATTATTCCGGTTATAGGCGTGGAGAACCTACGCTTCCAGCTCGTTGCCATGCCTATAGACGACTATCTGTTGTTCTACGCGGTGGTTGGGGTTGAGGTTGGCGGATTCTTCCGCCGCGTGGTAGACATTCCGGCCAGCTTCCGGCGCCGCATTGAGGCCTTAGGCGAGTGGTTCATAGACGAGGTCTACGACGACCGCCGAGCCCGCGCCAGCAGCGCGGACCGCGGCCCGGCCGTCATGCTCGCAGCCGCGCCGGACAGCCCTTAGGCTCGCAGCCGCGCCTTGATAGCAACCAGCAGTTCCTTTACCGAGGCCTCAAGGTTGACGCCGGTGGTGTCAATTATGAGGTCGGGGCTGGTGGGCTCCTCATAGGGGTCATCTACGCCGGTGAAGCCGGTGATCTCGCCGGCATCTGCGCGCTTGTAGAGGCCCTTGGGGTCACGCCTGCGGCACTCATCTATGTCGCACTTCACGTACACTTCCAGAAAGCGTCCGGCCGGGAACTGCTCCCGGACAAAGTCACGCTCCGCGACATAGGGCGAGATCAGCGAGCACAAGACCACCTGCCCCGACTCAAACAAGAGCCGTGCGGCGTGCCCGGCACGCCGCACGTTGTCGCGGCGGTCATCGGCCGAAAAGCCCAGGTCGGCACACAGCCCGTGACGTAAGTTGTCGCCGTCCAGGCGGATAACCTGCACCCGATCCTGGAACAGCTGCCGCTCCACCTCACGGGCAATGGCACTCTTGCCGCTGCCAGAAAGCCCGGTAAGCCAGATGCAGAGCGCCGGGTGCCCGTTGCGCTGCTCACGCTGCTCGCGCGGTACCAGTCCATGATCCCACACTACGTTCGTGGCGCCAGCACCCTGCCCGGCTCCAACCGCTCCGGCGGCGCCCGCTGCATCGACCCCGGCGACCTTGCCAGCACGTGCACGCTCACGCCGCGTCTCCCGCAAGGTCTCGCTTGAGGTGTAGCGCAACATGCCAGCCCCAACCGTGCG
>SLAA01000054.1 GCA_007127105.1 Spirochaetales bacterium
CAGCCCGCATCCGTGGAAAGCGCCTGCGCGAGTATCCCTGGCTCAAGAGCTTTGTTACCTATGCGCGACGCAGCAAGCGCCCGATCTGTCCAGTGTGGGTCAGCGGCCGCAACACCCGCAGATTTTACGCCATACACAAGCTCAGGCGCCTGCTCGGCGTGAAACTGAACCTCGAAATGTTTCTCCTTCCTGACGAGTTGTTTCACCGCCGTGGAGAGTGTTTACAGATCCGCATTGGCCCGCCGCGGCACCCAACATCGCACAACCTGCAAACCGATTCCGAGTACGCCGAAGCCCTACGAAGAGAGGTCGAGGCGCTATCCAACACCGAGAGTTCGCAGACGAGACCCAGTAAACAAGGAGTCAATGACCTATGAGTACCTCCATGACCCCAGTTGCCGAGCCCTCTGCGCCCGAAGCCTTGCGTGAAGAGCTTAACGACACAACGCTGATCACGCGCTTCAAGGACCTGGAGATACACCTCTTTGGGGGGCCACAGGCTCCCGAGACGCTCAATGAGATTGGGCGCATTCGCGAGATTGAGTACCGCCGCGTGGGCGCAGGTCGTAACCTTGCCCGTGATCTAGATCGCCTGGATGCTGAGGAACCCATGTACCGGCAGATTGTTTCCTTTGACCGAGAGCAAGGTGAGCTAGTGGCAATGTACCGTGCCCAGCATGGCGGCTACGCGCTGCGTACCGGTGGCGTTGGGGCACTTCGTACCTCAAGCCTGTTTGAGTTCAGCCCGGACTTTCGCGAAAAGGAGCTCCCATACCTTATAGAACTGGGTCGTTCGGTAGTGAACACCGCTTCCCGCCGGGCAATACAGGGGCTGTTCTCGGTTTGGAGCGGGCTTGCTGCCCTTCACCGTGAGCTTCCTGAGCTTCTGGGCTATTTTGGCAATGTCTCGGTGTATGACGATATCTCCGATGAGCAGCTCGACACGCTTTTAGGTTACCTGTATACCCACCACGGTGACACAACTGCTCGCGTAACAGCCAGGCCGGAGCTGTGTCGGCCCCTTGAAAACAGCCCCAAGGATATCCCCGCGAGTTTCGATGCCCTCATCGAGCGCGCCGCGCATGAGGGTTGGGCGGTTCCGCCAATACTCATTTCATACCTCAAGGCCAGCCCCGGATTCACTGCCTTTGACACGGCTATAGATGCCGACTTCGGGGGCGTGCGCGAAATTGCAATCCTGGTGCCGCTTGACAACATCGCCCCAAAAACCTACGCGCGTTTCATTGAACCCTATGTTTCTACCAATCCGGATGCCTTCAGGTGGTAGCATCAAGCGCCTCGTTCGGCATTGGTGTGGCCCTGGTTGTGGGAGTTATCGGTACCTCGGTCATACATCTCTCCAAAGGCGTCATGAAGCTCGGAATTGTGCGCATGCGCGAGGACAGGGGGCCCAGCATGTACGTTGCTGGTATGCTCATGAACTTCACCAACCCTTTGTGGGTCATTATTGCAAACCGTTTTGCACCAACGGTGTACTACACATCGATGTACGGACTCGGGCTGGTTTCTCTTCTGGTGTTTTCGCGACTCGTTCTTGGCGAGCACCTGGACCGGAGGCGTATTGGCGGAGCGCTGATAGTGGTCGTGGGAACGCTGCTTATTGGGGCGGCGCGCATAACATCTCCGGCGTCGCCCCTGTTCCTGGCCAACCGCACCACGGTACTGGTCATTGCCGGGGCGTGGGCCCTGGCAGCACCCGCGGTGGCACGCCTCATGAGAGGTGCGCCCATCCCTGCGCAGGAGCTTATGTTCGGGCTGCTCGGCGGCGGACTGGCCGCCCTGGAAGCCATCCTCAAAGGGGTTTCACAGTCGGTTGATGGGGCCGCCTCGTTCCTGCCCGGCGCTGGCCCCGACTGGTGGATCTTTGCAGTAAGCTTCCTGGGCGCCGCCGGAGCCTTTGGCATGATTCAGTGGTCATACCTTCGCCGCTGCCGCGTGGCGATAATGGCGGCCAGTTACGACGTCTCCTACGTCGCCTTGCCGCTGCTGGTAACCGCCCTTGCGGTCTCAGGCGAGCGGGTCAACGCACTATCAGTCCTTGGGCTCCTTGTGCTGGGCTCCGGGGCCTTTTTCACACAGGGCACCTCAGTCTCACTCGAGCGGCTTGAGGTCGGCAAAGATCCAGGGGAGTAGCTCCGACACGGTTGGGTGTGGCAGCACCGTCTCCTGGATCACGGTGTAAGGGAGCTCGGCCTGAATTGCGAGCGCAAGCATGCCGATAATCTCATCACCCCCAACTCCAAACACCGTTGCGCCTAAGAGCTTCTGTGTATCTCCATCGACCAGGAGGCGAACAAACCCGTGGGTCTCGTCCTTCTCCCGCGCTCTATTGATTGCGCTCATCTGCCGTGTTGCTTCCAGCACCTTTTTCCCGGACTCACGCGCCTGCGCGGTAGTCATTCCCACCCTGGCCAGCGGCGGATCAATGAACATGGAGTAGACCAGGGTTCGATGTGCGATTGTGCAGTTGCCGCCTTTGAGGTGGTCAATGAAAACCTGTCCATCATGCACCGAGGTATGCGTAAAGGCGCCCCGCCCGTTCACATCGCCAAGGGCAAATATGTGCGGTGTTGAGCTGCGCCCGACATCGTCTACCTCAATGAACCCACGCTCATTGGTTTTCACTCCAGCCGCAGGCAGGTTCAGCCGCTCGGTAGCAGGCTTACGCCCAACACCAATGAGAATATGAGAGCCTTGCAGCTGCGCGGTCTCGCCGTTCTGGCGATACTCCAAGCGAATGCTGCCCTGTGAGCCACTCAGCTTGAGTGCCTCAGCCTGCAATTGAAAGGAAATACCTTCTGCCTCCAGGAGTTCACGCGCGACCTCACTCACATCCGGGTCTTCTCTCCCAATGAGCCGGTCACCATACTCTAGAACAGTGACCCGACTACCAAGGCGTCTGAAGGCCTGCGCAAACTCAAGGCCGATGTAGGAACCCCCGAGCACAAGCAGGTGTTCAGGCAGCTCTTCCAGCGCCAGAATACCTTTGTTGTCCAGCCACGGCACGGTGTCTATACCCTCAATTGCTGGCTTAACGGCCGTCGCGCCGGTGTGAATAATGATCTGCTCTCCGCGAATCTCTTGTTCACCAACACGAAGGGTGTGCTCATCTACGAACTCAGCCCAACCACTATAGAAATCACTAATGTCCTCCAGCCAGGACTGAAATCCCTCCGAACCTGGTACGCGAATGTCGTTAACCCGCTTCATGACCCTGCCAAAGTCGACCGAGAGGCCGGTACTAGCTACGCCGAAATCGGGGCCACGGCGGGCCATGTGGGCAGCTCGTGCACTCGCAACCAGGGTCTTGGTGGGAGTGCAACCCCAGTTCACGCAGGTGCCGCCTACCCGGTCACCCTCAACAATTGCAAGTGAACGCCCCATCTCCAGGAGCTCTGGGACAACACTCCCGGTAGCCTGCCCGGTTCCAACTAAGATTACGTCATAGTTTTTCATGTGTAGCTCTCCTTGTTCTTCCGTACTGTAGGCCGTCGCCCGGAAGCTACCGGGCAGGACAACTCTCGACCAATGACCAATATACAATAGGTTGTATCTACAATCAATTACGGATTTTCGCGAGTTTCCGACCGAGCCCCACCATAATTATACTTAAGGTGAGGTGATTCACATGAACAACATATTACTTGGAAGGACCGGACTCAAGGTTAGTGAGTTGTGTCTTGGCACTATGACCTTTGGGCGTGAGACGACAGAGAAGGACAGCCATGCAATTCTTGACGCGTATGCGGAGGCGGGCGGAAACTTCATAGACACCGCCGACGTCTACTCCACGGGGATCTCGGAGCGCATCATTGGTAAGTGGTTGCGCGGAAAGCGCCGCGAGGACTTTATCATTGCCACCAAGGTGCGCTATCCCATGGGACAGGGTACCAACGAGACCGGGCTTTCCCGCAAGCACATTATGGACGGTGTGGCGGCAAGTCTGGAGCGGCTGAATACTGAGTACATCGACCTGTACCAAATTCACGGCTGGGACCCACTGACGCGGCTGGAAACAACCCTTGGTGCGTTGAACGACCTGGTGCACCACGGACAGGTGCGGTACCTGGGAGCAAGCAACATGCTGGGCTCTCAGCTGCAGAAGGCTATTGATGTTGCGGTGGCGGCGGGACTGGAACCCTTTATGACCCTCCAGCCGCAGTACAACCTGCTCGCACGCGGAACCGAGTGGGAGTTGCTGCATGTTGCCCGTGAGGAAGGCCTGGGCGTGCTTCCCTGGAGCCCGCTTGCCGGTGGGTGGCTCAGCGGAAAGTTTTACCGTGGAATGGAGGCCCCACCCGAGGACAGCCGCATTGCCCGGGCAGAGAAACACGGCTGGATGGAACGCTGGAGCAGACGCAACAATGAACACACCTGGGGAGTCCTTGACGTACTGTTTGCCGTGGCCGAGGAGACCGGCAAGACGCCAGCTCAGGTGGCCGTGAACTGGTTGCTGTGCAAGGATGTAGTGAGCTCACCAATTATGGGAGTGCGTACCATGGAGCATCTGGTCGGGTATCTTGGTGCAACTGAGTTTCGGCTGAGTTCGGAACAGATGGCCCGTCTCGACGCCGCCAGTGACCCAGACTTTGGCTACCCCTACGACTCGGACGCCGAGTACATGCGCGTGCGCGACTAAGACTGAGCCGGGCCAGCCACGGTCAAGGGGTCGCGCGGCCGCGCGGCTGCACCGACGACCTGCACCGACGACCTGCACCGACGACC
>SLAA01000043.1 GCA_007127105.1 Spirochaetales bacterium
CTAAATCAATCCAACCACGTAGTTCCCGTAGATCATTCCTGCGGTAGTCGAGAGGGTGACGACCAGCGCTACGTAGGCCAGGGTCTTTTTCAAACCAAGTTCACCACCGATAACCAGGAGCGCAGGCAACGACAGTGAAGGGCCTGCCAACAGAAGCGCCAGTGCCGGGCCTTGATTCATGCCGGCGCCGATCAGGCCTTGCATGATCGGCACCTCGGTGAGTGTGGCAAAATACATCAGTGCGCCCGCAACAGAGGCAAAAAAGTTGCTCCAGAGCGAGTTGGTTCCGACCAGGCCTGCAATCCACTCTTCCGGAATCAGGGCCATGTGCCCGGGGCGCCCAAGCAGGAAGCCTGCAACCAGGACACCGGCAAACAGCAGCGGGAGAATTTGCACAGCAAAGTCACGGGTGGCCGCAACCCAGTCACGAATCTCGGTGGTAGTGAACCAGCGCACAAGGGCATATGCAAGCACTGCAGCAAAAACACCGGTTATTGCAAAGCGGAAGTCGTACAGTGTGTCCCACCACGCAACCTCGCCGCCTCCTGGAGCCCAGTTGAGGAAAATCAAGATACCAACCATTGATGCCATGTAGATTACGGTGCGGCTGAGCGGGCGCTCATCATCCTCCGTTTTTGCAAACATCGCGGCGTTTGTTGTGCGTTCACGATCCTCTTTGAGGAACAATAGATGCATGACAAAGCCAATGACAAAAGCAAACACAACCGCGCCAACCGCACGAGCAATACCCAGCTGGAGCCCTAACACCTTGGCGGTGAGAATAATTGCCAGAACGTTGATTGCCGGGCCGGAGTACAGGAAGCTCACCGCAGGGCCAAGACCGGCACCCTTCTTGTAAATGCCCTTAAACAGGGGCAGAACGGTGCAGGAACAGACGGCGAGAATGGTTCCGGACACCGATGCAACGCTGTACGCCACGAGCTTGGGTGCGTCCGGGCCAAGATACTTGATTACCGACTGTTGATTGAGGAACACCGTCATTGCACCGGCAATAAAGAAGGCCGGAATCAGGCAGAGAATGACGTGCTCACGCGCGTAGTAGTTCAGCATGAGAAAAGACTCTTGCAGCGCAGCGCTTACCCGGGGGGCTTCCCAAGGGACAAAGAACGCCAACAAGAACACGCCGAACATGATGGTCAGCAGTTTGTTCTTGGGTTCGCTCCAGATCTCATTAAGCTTGTTCCGGAACCGCGAGCCGGCGCCGGTGCGCGCGTTGTCGGAGCCGTTATCGCTGCCGACCGCTTCGGTTGTTGTTGAGCTCATTATTGGTCTCCCCTCTGTGTTCAATGCATGTATATATGGCAATATAGCCAAATAACAATCATTGCGCAAGATGCATAGTAATGTTTTTGCGAATAGCTGAGGGGTGGGGTCGTCAGGCTCCACATGCGGGCATAGACTTGACCATTGCTGCGTTCTTGGCTAAATATACAGATAAGCATGAATAATCGAGACGAGTTAGAAGCAAAATCACGAGCAGAGATCCTCAAGTCCCTGGCGCACCCTACGCGCATCTTCATTGTGGATCTGATCTTCCGCAACGGACCACACTGTGTTCAAGAGCTGACCGATCATGTCGGGGTTGATGCATCAACAGTTTCGCGGCATTTGTCGGTGCTGAAGACGGCTGGCATTCTCTCCGATCAGAAGGACGGAACTAAGGTGTACTATGATCTGGCCTGTGATTGCATTGGTCAGTTCATGACCGGACTGCAGGGCGTGGTTATGTCCAAGCGGAGCCGCGATCTTGAGATGCTGGGATTTCCAACAGATCCCACCGCTCGGCGTGCAGAAGGCTCATGACTGACTACACACTGAGTTGCCTCTCTAGCGGGCGCACCATGCCGGATCGCGACGACACTATAGTCCTTGCAAATCCCGAGGCGGGGGAACCTGCCTTTCTCCAGGCGAAGTATCGGGAAGCCCGGCTGCGCGTCGGCCCGGCCTGCCACGGAATCTATCGCTTTGGCGACTGGCTACCTATTCGCAGGCGGCTGGACGGCTCCTCCGCTCCGGTTACGTACAAGAGCACCGGCCTGGCCTCGGCGCTGGGGCTCAGCAACCTCCACATCACCTTCAGCGGCTACTGGCCGGAGCGTGGCGTACATATGCCGACCGGCACCTTCAAGGAGTGTGAGGCCTATGCCGTGTGTGCACGAATGCCGGCCGGTTTTCCGGAGCGGCTGGTAGTTGCCTCGGCCGGAAACACTGCACGAGCCTTTATTCATGTTTGTTCGCAGAACCGTATCCCGCTGTTGGTTGTGGTGCCCGAGGCTAACCTCACTGCAGTCTGGAGCCCGAATCCGCCAGCTCCCGAGGTGCAGCTGATTGCAGCTGGCGGTGGGGCTGACTACTTTGACGCCATACGGATTGCAGATGAGTTTGCCGGGCGGCAGGGCTACGCGGCCGAGGGTGGCGCGCGCAACGTGGCGCGCCGTGACGGCATGGGCACAACGGTGCTTTCCGCAGCCACCACCATTGGGCGCATTCCCGAGTACTATTTCCAGGCGGTGGGGAGCGGCACCGGGGCTATTGCGGCCTGGGAGGCGGCGCAGCGCCTTGAGGCCGACGGGCGCTTCGGACCGAACCGCATGCGACTCATGCTCTCACAGAACGCGCCGTTCCTTCTGCTGTATGACTCATGGAAACTCGGATCTCGTGAGCTGGTCAAGATAGACGACGAGACCGAGCGCCGACACACTGACGAAATCTATGCCAAGGTGCTTTCAAACCGGCGCCCGCCGTACGCAATTAAAGGCGGGCTCTATGACGCACTGCAGGCAACAAACGGAGAAATGTACGCAGTAAGTAACGAGGCCGCAGTCGAGGCGTCAGGTCTCTTTGAGACGTACGAGGGTGCCGATATTTCGGAGGAAGCCGCCGTTGCGACGGCGAGCTTGGTGGCAGCGGTCCGTGAGCAAGAGGTGCCGCGCGACGCGGTAATTATGCTGAACATTACCGGTGGTGGCCTGCTGCGCTACAAGCAGGAACATGCCGTATATCCGGTAGAGCCTCAACGCGTAGTCATGCCGGGCGAGGATATCTAATCAGAAGCGCCAGTCAACGAAAAGAAAGTTGCGAATACCGTCGTCAAGTTCGGCACGCCCAATATAGTGGAGTTCGTAACGCAGAAATAGCGTTTCGCGTGCGGCGTAGCCAACTCCACTAATGACCGCATAGCTGTAATTCGAACCGTCCGGCCAGGCGATATCGTCGCCAATCTCCATGCTTCCGCCCAGCTTGAGCGATACCCGTGAGGTAAGCGAATAGTCGCCTTCCGTCCAGATCGCGTTGCTGAGTTCGCCTTTGTTATTGAGGCCCAGGTAGTACGTGGCTGCAATGCCGAAGCCCCGCGGCAATTGAAGCCGACCCCCGATTGAGGGAATGATATACGCAATATCATCATCCGGCTCGTATCTGCCGCGCGCCCCACCGCCGACACGAAAACGCACATCTTCATAGTGAATCTGAAGATCACCCTCGTGCACCAGTTCCCCGGTATCACGCAAGCCTATACCGTAGGCTGCTATGCCATAGACATTGGGCGTGAAAAGAATAATGGGCCCGGCGTGCACCATTGTGAGAGATCGGGTGCTGTCGAAGAAATTGTCGGTTTGGTTGCGTGCTTTAAACTGGAACTGGAGGCTCTCCGGTGGTAGCGGCATTATCAGAACGTTCTCTGCGTGCAGGGCAAAACTCCCGTCAAAGTAGTTCTCTGCAGAGAGACTGGCGATAGTGCGGAACTGTTGCGCTCCAACAACCGTCGGTGCTCCAAGGGCGCTCACAGCTCCCATAGCTATGACGGCACCGAAAAATCTCGTCCATGACGACCGTAGTTGAGTTCTCATTTCTGTTCTCCTTTTTGAAAGCCTTGTCGTACCATCACACCCCACCCGGACTTTTTTCGTAAGACACTTATGTTGGCGCGGATTCGTAAAAAGTTGGTGAACTGCCTATATCCGAAATTCTCCAGTGTGGCCATACACAAGAGCTTCAGACGGTCTCTGTTCCTGAATAGCCGTTGTTGCTTTTCGATTAGGTGAATGGAAAGCAACGAGATCACCACCCCAAGTAGCACCGAAGCTACCAGCGCTGCCGCCGCAATGGGAATAGGGAGTACTCCGGTGGCAAGTCCAATGAGCAGGAAGAGGTACCCCTGGACCTCGAGCCATGGCCCAATGAGCTCAAAGATGTAGTGGTACGGGAAGGCTATCATGCCGGTTCGCCCGTAGCGTGGGCGAAGGGTCATTCCTGCGTGGTAGAACAGTACATCAATGAGACCGCGTTGCCATCGGTCGCGTTGTGAGCTTAGAATGCGTCGGCTTTCGGGCACCTCGGTCCAGCAGTTGGCATCTGAGGCGTAGCGTATAGCGGCCGGGCGGCCCTGGTCGTGACGCATTCGGGCTACCCGCACCACGAGCTCCATGTCCTCGGCAACGGTGTCTTTCCTCAAGCGCTCGCTTGAGGTCATGTAACCGCCTACATCAATGACGTCTTGTTTGTTGAACAGTCCAAAGGCCCCGGAAATGATTAAGAGCGAATCAATGCGCGCCCATCCGGTCCGGCCGGTCATGAAGCCGCGAATGTACTCAACCATTTGAAAACGAGCGAGCAGGTTCCTGGGGAGGCGTACTTCGTTGATATGTCCCAGCTCGACCCTACACCCGTTAATGGGGAGGACGTTCCCCCCGACGGCCGAGGCTGGAGTCTCGTCATCAAACTGTCGCGATGCCAAGCGAAGGAGAGCATCGGACTCCAGCACCGAGTCAGCATCAATTGCTGCGAAATACTCCTTTCGTGAGGCGTTGATGCCAAGGTTTAGTGAATCGGCCTTGCCACCGTTTGACTTGTCTAATACCAGCAACCCAGGTATGAGGGGATTACTGTAGACGCCACGAACCGGGCGTGTCTTAAGGTAGTCATGGAGGAAAATACTACTTCTTTCTAATTCAAAGCGCTTGATCAGCCTGTGCAATGTCTCATCGGTGGAGCCGTCGTTTACGACAATCACTTCATAGTCGGGGTAGCGCAGATTGAGCAGTGCGGTGACGCTCTCAACGATTGTTGCCTCTTCATTGTAGGCTGGTGCAATTATACTGACCGCAGCGGCGACGCGCGGTTTAAACAACAGCTCTAAAGGGAGGGTTCTTCGCATTCGTGTGCTGTGGAGTACAGCTGAAACTGCGGCAATAAGGAGGATCAGGTACACAACATTCATGCTGAATGCGTACACGATAAACCAGTGTTCAAATGCTACCAGGTAGTTTGGGAAGATCCTCCACCATGGGCCTTCACTCCTGACAAGTACAGAGAACCCGAGGTACGCGAGAAAAGGGCCAATCACTGTTGCAAGAATAATCAAGCCCAATGGTGTGCGCTGTGGGTTTTCACGATACCGTTCCGCTCGTTTGCTTTGCACCTCGCGTTGTTCAATCCCAAGCTGTGAGAGCACCTCTTCCTTTACGTAAATCCCAAACTCCTCACGCAGCCACGAGTCGGTGCGAACCGTCTCACCGATAACATCACAGATTCGCCGTTGAAGCTTGGAATCCAACCTGCGGTTCAACATTGCCGGTATGCCGGTGGCCTGATGCGTTTTGAGTATTAGGCCGATGCAGTCCTCAATGTCGGGCCAGTCGTCCTCAATCGCGGTATGAAGCACATGTTCGGACTTCCGGGCCAGAACCTCGGCCAATGCCTCACGTACCGAGGTGTCTGAGGACGAACGCAAGGCGGATATAATGCTTTCCACAAGGCGTGGCGAGGTATCGATCATCTGCGACAAGGCTAAAACCGCGCTCTTGCGTGTATCCGGCGTGGATAGATGTGCCTGAACTGTCTGGAGAGCTTCCTCCGAGGGTGTGCGGCCGAGCGCCTCGACGGCAAGACTCACTATGAAGCGGTCGTCGTGATGCAGGTAGTCGCTTGGGTCTATCGTGTCGGCAAAGCATCCAATGAGGGTCGAGAGCGCTTGATGGGTGAGCTCCGGCTCGGCATGCTCTACCAAATGCATGAGGTAGCGCTGCATCTGTGGCGTCGGGATGCTCTCAGCGGTTCGGATCAACACCCTTTGAAGCTCCGGTTCTCGCCGGTGAAACATTACCGGTATGAGCTCCGCAACGTCATAGGCAAGTTCCTGCAGTAGTCCGGTTACCTGGCTCTGATAGGTGAGATGTGTCCCTTGTAGGCTGTCAAGGATACTCGGGATTGACTGTGTGCAACGGGTACGCACCAGTGCAAAAACTATGCGAAGCTTGACCTGCACCGAGCCTTCGTGTCGCAGCCGATTGTCAAGTGCCGATGCAGCCGCTGGAGATGAGAGGTAGGCAAGCTGAACGGCGGCGCGGCATCGCCGATACACAGTCCGGTGAGAGAGTTCGCGAATGAGGCGGATATCGAAACGAAGCGCCGTAACGGCGGTCTCAACCCGCTCGCGCACGGCGTCCGGTACCCGGATCTGTGTCTCCGTTCTGATATAGGCTTCCATGAACAGAAAAGGAGCCTTCTTTATGATCCGAACACTGTCTTCTTGCGGTGTAGACTCGTCCAGTTCGTGGGCTATGAAGCTTTGGAATCTTGTTGTTATGCGCTCGTCACGACGATGTCGGAGCCATGCGACCGAAAGGAAGAGCAGTGTTCCCAGGGCTATGATGAGGTAGCTCCCAACGAGAACGAGCGCCACCAAAATGTATGGGTAGGGCACCGAGCCAGCTGCTGCGAACAGCGAGTCTACGAAGCCTGAGATGATGTACGAGATTCTGGCGAGCATTAAGCGACCGTCCAGCTGTCGTGGGCCAGCGCAATATTGCGTACCAACTCAGCAACCTGCACCGCCGAGGTCGGCTTCTGAAAATAATGGAGAATTCCCAGGCCAGCGGCTTCGCGAATGAGTTGGTCATTTCTACGATGAGAAAGCAGAACAAAGGCGATGCGGCCCAGTTCCTCAGACTGTCGAAGCTTTCTCAGAAGCTCAAAGCCGCTGAGCTTCGGTACGCTGAGCTCGCTTATGATCACGTCTGGGGCGATCTGCGAAGCGAGCTGAAGCGCCTCAATGCCATTGTACGCTGTGAGCACAGCGAAACCACGAGTTTCAATTTCCCGAATAAGCACGCCAAGCGAGTCCGCCTCAGGATCAACGAGCAAGACAATGCCACTTGACTGGTCCGTGTCGGCTTCGTTGTAGGAGACTGCGCATACCGCATTCCCTCCTCTCCGGCGTGCGGAGCGCAGGCGCTGCATTGCGAGATCCCTGATCTCTTGCCCTGACTCCACCTCATCTATCGAGACGAGCCCTAGCGAAGCTGAAACCGGCTCTACAAGTTCAGTTGACTCGGCTATGGCTTTCCTCAAGCGTTCGGCCAGGTCAATGGCACGTTCTGTATTTCCTATGAAGAGCAGCACAAAGATCGGTCCGTCGTAGCGATACAGCAATGACGCCTCGGTCCGCCCAAGAATCTTGGAAATACGATATATTATCTCGTCGCCGGTATCCCGCCCATGATAGCTATTGATATACTCTATGCGATCAACGCGAATGAAAATGACCCATGCGTCCGACACGTGCTGGTCGATAAGGTTCTGGAGCGCTCGTTCCAGAATGGCGCCTTGTGGTAGTCCAGTCAATGCGCATACTGCTTCTGCCATTGGTGTATTGTACCATGCGATGCTGTCAGCTGACTATCCGAGCTATAACTGATATGGTGGGTTATTGCCCGGGAGGGGATATGGTGAACAGCTCAAAAAGTCATACAGTGGCGGATCTACGGCGGGCCTTATCCCGTGGGCTCATTGCATGTACGGCCGGTATTGCACTCGCAAGTTTGCAGGTTGCTGGCTGCGCAGGGCTGTCGGTACATGACACCGCGACGAGTCCTGTGCCAGAGAGGGCGGCCGTGCCGCAAAGAGGGCCTGCAACGTTGAACTTTGCCGGATTTGAATGGACAACGCGCTACTCCGCGGAGCCGACCGCTCCGGGCGGCAACACCTTCTCCTCCTCTATGGATGATATCTGGGTAGACGAGCAGGGGAGACTTCATCTTTCTGTTGGGGAGCACGCAACCGAGGTTCGCTCACGAAGGCCCCTTGGGTACGGAAGCTACGAAGCTCGCATCCTCGCGCGTCTGGATCGCCTTGATCCACAGGTGGTGTTTGGTTTCTTCACCTTTGAGCTTCCAAGCGAACACCCCTATCATCGCGAAATAGATATTGAGGTCTCGCGCTGGGGTAATCCAGATATGACGAATATGCAGTTCTCGGTACAGCCCTCAAATGTTCTTGAGAACCGGCACAGATTTGAGCTCCAACAGAACGGTGAAGCTACCACCCATCGGTTTACCTGGACTCCGGAAAGAGTTGAGTTTGTCTCTTGGCATGGGCATGGGGAGTATCCCCCACCGCCGGAACTTGAGGTCGCACGCTTTGTTGTTGAGGGTAGTGTGGTACCTCGTCCGGCCCGGGCGCGAGCCTATTTCAACTTCTGGCGCTATCAGGGGTTGCCTTTGCAGGAAGCCAGTCGTGAGAAGATCATCATCAGCGACTTCCGCTTCACACCGTACTAGCCGCTGGCACATGGAGCAAACAGTACCTTACCGTTTCCCCACATCATACGGTTCGCCAGCCGCTCGTGGAGCCTGTGACTTCTTAGAGACAAAGGCCAGAACCACCAGGGTGGCTACATAGGGCAGCATGCGATACACCTCGGCTGGCAGGCGAATGTCCTGCAGAACTGGTATTCCAGAGTATGTGCTGGCAACTACCCGCATCGCGGCAAAGAAGAAGGCTGCGTACAGAATCTTAAGCGGGTGCCATTGCCCAAAGATCAACACGGCCAAGGCCAGAAATCCAAACCCAACTACGGTCCCGTCAAAGCGGGTGGCAAAACTGAGTACAAAAATGACCCCTCCCATGCCAGCCAGAGCCCCTGAGATTAATACGCCAATGTACCGAATCCTATAGATATTCACACCAAGTGAGTCCGCTGCATGTGGGTTCTCGCCACAACTGCGAATACGCAGACCAAGCCGGGTCTTATAAAGGACAATAGTGAGAACGATGAAGATGACAATGCCAAGATAGGTCGACAGATATGCACGAGTGAAGAACAGGTTACCAATGATTGGAATCTCGCTCAGGATTGGCACTTCACGAATCAGATAGTTTCCGCTAATAACAACGCGTCGGGACAGGAAGATTGTTCTGGCCACAAACACAGCAATAGCGGGCGCAAAAAGGTTAAGCGCGGTGGCGCTAATGATCTGGTTGGACTTCATGTTGATTGAAGCGTAGGCATGGAAGAACGAAAAAGCGAAACCGGCAAAGGCGCCTATCAGCAGGCCCAGAAATGCAATCAGCTGTGGTGGCAAGGTGGTAGCCATTTCGATGTACCGAATGGACATGACACCAACAAAGCCACCCATGACCATGATGCCTTCAAGCGCAATGTTAATGACGCCGCTTCGCTCACTGAACAGGGCGCCAAGTGCAACGAGTGCTAAGGGCACCATGGAGGCAAGCACCAGGGGAAAAAGAAAATACACAATTCCTAAGGTCTGACTCATTTTAGTTCTGTCCCCTGCTGTAACTCAACTTCAGCTCCAACCTTCCGCCGCAAATATCCGGCGACATAGGTTTGTATGAAGAGGCTAAAGGCGCTGAAGTAGATAATAACGGCAATGATGATATCAATTATTTCCGGCATGAAATCATACAACTGCAAATAGTATCCGCCCTGTTCAAGAGCACCGTAGAAAATTCCGGCTAAGAACACCCCAATCGGCGCGCTGAGCCCAAGCAGTGCAATAGCAATACCGGTGAAGCCTTCCTGCATGAGTTGGTTCACTGGTTCAAGGTGTCGTCCCGCTACCAGGAACATAATTGCGCCAGCAATTCCAGCGAGTGCACCGCTAATGGTCATGGATAGGACGATGTTTCGTTTTGCGTTCATACCGGCGTACTTAGCGGCATCTCTATTGAAGCCTACGCTTTTGAGTTCATAGCCGAACACGGTACGGTTGAGGATAATGTGGAGCAGGATTGTAAGGCCAATTGCAATAAATATTCCAATGTTCACACTTGACCCCGGAAAAATATCTCTGAGAAACCAGGTGGGAATATGGGCCGAGGGCAGCGGTGATCTGGCCCGAGCATACTGTCTATTATAGATCAACTGGATAATAAGCATGGTATTCATGTACATGGCAATGTAGTTAAGCATGATTGAGGACACAACCTCATGGACATTGCGAAACGCTTTCAGAAGTCCCGCTATACTGCCCCATACCGCACCGGCGATCATCCCGCCCAACACCGCAACAATCCAGTGGAAAGCACCCAGGAAGCCCCAGTTAACGCCTATGTAAACTGCGGTAAAGGCTCCCATAGTGAGCTGACCGGTAGCACCAATGTTAAAGAGTCCGGTACGAAAGGCAAAGGCAACACTGAGTCCGGTTAAGACAATGGGTACGCCAAAGTAGAGCATGTCTCCGGCACTCCGGCTGCCTTCGCTTAGCCATCCGAACAGTATAGTGAGAAACCCCGGTACCGCGTCGCCTGGATTCACAATCAGCATGATGACAAAGCCGACAACCAGCCCAGAAACAATAGCCAGAATACTGGAGAATGCACTGATACTTGCAGGTCTATTTGCTACCCTTTCGAGGGCACCTTGGACAATGCGGCGCCTCATGCCACACCCCGCTTACGGGCACCAGACATGTAGAGTCCGAGTTCATTCTCGGTGACGGTTTCCGGGTCAAACTCGCCAACAAGCTCACCACCGTACATGACCAGTATTCGGTCACTTAAACCCATCACCTCATCCAGCTCCAGCGAGACCAGCAGGACTGCCTTGCCTCGGTCTCGTTCGGCAATAATCTGTTTGTGAATGAACTCAATTGCGCCGACATCCAGGCCGCGGGTAGGCTGCACCGCAACAAGCAACTCACTGCCTCGATCAATCTCACGACCAAGAATAGCCTTCTGCTGGTTACCCCCACTCATGCTGCGCGCGAGTGACAAGGGACCATGGCTACTTCGGATGTCGTACTGCTCAATGAGGGACTCGGCATGTGTGCGTATTGCACTGAAGTTGAGAAAGCCTCGGCGCTGGTAGGTCGTGTCAAAGTAGCTATTGAGGATCAGATTGTACTCGAGGCTGAAGTCAAGTACCAACCCGTGTCGCTGCCGGTCCTCGGGGATATGCGAGATGCCGGACAGACTCCGGTCGCGTGTTGACGCCTGGGTAAGGTCGTTGCCATGAATAAGAATTCTGCCTTTGGAAAGGGGCGCTAATCCCACGAGCCCGTAAATTAACTCACTTTGTCCGTTTCCTTCAATGCCAGCAACACACAGGATCTCACCACGCTTAACCTTAAAACTGACGTTACGAACAAGGTCGGTGTTGGAGTGCTGGCTCCGTACGCAGAGGTCTTCTACCGTTAGCACCGTCTCTCCAGGTTGGGCCGGTGCCTTTTCTATATCAAAAACCACCTTGCGCCCAACCATTTTTTCTGCCAGTTCCTCATTTGAAGTGCGTGAAACCTCGACCGTGTCTATGTACTTACCCTTCCGCAGGATCGTGCAGCGATCTGCGACCTGCTGGATCTCGGTGAGTTTATGGGTTATGAGGATGATGGACTTGCCTTCTTCAGCAAGATTCCTGAGGATCTTCATCAGTTCCTCGATCTCTTGGGGAGTCAATGAGGCGGTCGGCTCATCAAAAATCAGGATTTCGGCATCTCTATAGAGCATCTTCAGTATTTCTACCCGTTGCTGCTGTCCAACCGAAATATTCTCAATTATGGCCGATGGGTCGACCTTGAGCTTGTACCGCTCACTGAGATTCTTGATCTTGGCTGCGGCGTTGTCGTAACGGAGAAAGCCTTTCGTGGTATCTTCATGGCCCAGGATGATGTTCTCAGTGACGGTGAAGTTGTGTACCAACTTGAAGTGCTGATGAACCATCCCAATTCCCAGGTTGTTGGCGTCGTTCGGGTTCCTGATGGTTACCTTCTTGCCATGTACCTTAATTGTGCCTGCATCGGGTGTGTAGAGACCAAAGAGAACGCTCATTAGGGTTGACTTTCCCGCACCGTTTTCGCCAAGTAACGCGTGTATTTCCCCTTTTTTCAGCTTCAGGTCAACCTGGTCGTTGGCCTTAATGCCCGGGAACTCTTTTGTGATGTTTTCCATCTCAATGACATATTCCATTGACTGCCCTCAATGTGGTGCGAGATATGGGGCTGCACAAGAAAGGAAAGGCCGGAGCCCTTCCTTTCTTCTTGTGCGCGTAACCTTTGTATGATCTTTGCCGACTATGGCTGAATTGTGCCTTCGGCAATAACAAGGTCTCCCAGACCGTGCCGGTCAAAGAAGGCCTGTAGATCTGCGTAGTTCGACGGCACATCAATGTCGCCACCAGCAACCATTCCGAAAATTGCGTTGTAGTCGCTTTCGGAGAAGGTGCTAAAACGTGACGTTGCCATGGGTAGTCCCACACCGTCCTCGGTAGCCGTCAGGTTAAGTGTTTGCCCCCCAGGAAACTGACCCTGGAAGTGAGCGTCGAGCATTTGCTTCACCGACTCACCGAGATCCTTCATAGCGCTGGTCAACACGCGGTCACTGTTTTCGGATTGATCTACGTCAACGCCGATCATCCAGGCATCCTGGTCCTCGGCTGCGGCCATAACACTTGAGCCAGCCCCACCTGCAGCAGCAAAGATGATATCGGTACCGGCATTATACCAGCTTTCCGCCTGGCTTTTGTGAGTGTCACTTGGGCCGAAATCTCCCAGGTAGACGTAGCGGTTGTCTGGAAATGAGATCTCTTTGCCCATTTCATTTGCTGCGTAGTGTGCTCCGGCTACGTAACCTATACCGAAACGCACAACTGCAGGAACGGCCATTCCACCCATGTATCCAAGGTTTTCAAAGCCGTCCCTCACGGCAGCGTAGCCAGCCAGAAAACCGGACTCCTCTTCGGCAAAGAATACAGATACGGTGTTGTCCGCTACGTGTACATTGTAGTCACCACCGTGCGGTGCCCCGTCAATAAGGACAAACCGTACATCAGGATGAGTATCCTGGGCGCTGAAGATTGCCTGCTCAAACAGGAATCCTGGTGTTACGACGATTTCAGCTCCACCACGTACCGCCAGGTCGATGGTAGAAATATAAGCGGAGTCCGAGATCTCCGAAGGTCGATAGTAACGATGCGACAAGTTGTTTGCTTGTGCGTACTCAACGATACCTTCCCATGTGCCCTGGTTAAATGATTCGTCGTCAATATCACCGGCATCGGTGATCATTGCAATCCGATACTGCTCCGCTGCGCGTTGGCAGGATAGCAGTAGTCCCATCACGAGCGTTGCGCTTACGAGCGCTACTAAAATTCTTCTCATGTCTTCTCAACCCTCCGAGGCCCTTAGTCTTATCTCCTGTTTAAGGCGACACCTTAGAATATGAGCGAATGCAGTAATTATCAACCCTTTTATCTTCGTTAGCGCTACAAGGACTGCGCAGCGCGCGCCAGCTCGCGGATATCCTCGTCGTCTTCATACAGTTTCGGTTCGGTGCCGCGGGGAGCGTTGATAATGCGTTGTGATATCATGGCCAGCGAGCGAGCAAAGGCGCCGGTGGGGTTGAGCTCAATGACCGGTTTACGTTGGATAATGGACTCGGTCATGAGTTCCTCGCGCGGCAAGTAGCCAATGAAGTTGACCTCAATGCCGAGGTTTCGACGTGAAATGGTTCGGAGTCGGCGGCCAATTTCCAGGTCATCAAGATCACGGCCCATATTCAGCACGACTCGTGGATGAAAGCCCTCCAGGCATTTCCGGCATATCTCTGCCGCGTCCTCAGATATCTCTGCCAGTCTTTCGCGGAGCTTATCAAAGGAGTCGTCCGAGCCCTCAATGCGTTCCTCTATGAAGGACTGCACCGTTCCGCGTTCGGGGCTGAGGTTGGGAAAGCTCCGATACAACATGCGATAGACCGAGGTCTTTATGAAAGAGTATGCGTTCAGGATTGATGTAGTCTCGGGTGTGCACACAATCACACCGTCACTGCCGGTGAGGAAGAAGTCGACGGTGTTATAGGCGGTGCCTGAGCCGAGATCTAGAATGACAAAGTCGGCAACCAAGGCGGACGTCTCTTTTATGATTTTCCGTTTGCGGAAGTACGGTAGGTTGGCGGTCCCAGGCAGAAGTGCGTCACCAGGGATAAGGAATAGACGATCCTGAGAGGTAGGGACGAGCAGTGACTCGAGGCCTTCTTCCTGTTTGTAAATGAGGTTGCCGACGCCTGCATGCCGGTTTCGTACGCCGAGCACGGTGTGCAGATTTGATCCGCCAAGGTCCAGATCCATGAGCACAACCGTCTTGCCAGCTCTCGCGAGCGCTACGCCAAGATTAGCAGAGAATACTGTCTTGCCGACGCCGCCCTTGCCGCTTGCTACTGGAAGAATAGTTACCATTAACCTGCACTATATGTACATTTGCCGGGAGCGGCAAGAAAGGTCAGTCTATATAGAGAAATCAAAAACGGCTGCGTCCTTACTGTAGTACTCCAACAGGTCTTCAATGGTAAAAGCTCCGAGGGTTTCCCGGATGCAGTCGCTCACCTTGCGCCACACTCGTCCGGTTGCCGCAACGCTTGCCGGTTGGTCTGTTATAGACCCGCGTTGGGTTCCGGTGTCTCCTGCCGTGTCGACAATGCTTATTTCACCCTCAATTGCTTCCACCACCTGCAACACCGTGATTTCTCGAGCAGGTCTCGACAAAAAATAACCGCCCTGCGAGCCGCGTACCGAGTTCACCAGACCTGATGCGCGCAGCGGCATGATGATCTGTCCAAGATACTTCTCCGATATTCGCTCGCGAGCAGCAATTTCGCTCAATTGAAGGGGCTTCCCATCTGCGTGCAGTCCAAGATTCAACATTATGCGCAGACCGTACTGAGAGCGTGTTGAGAGTTTCATGTCGCAAGAATACACCTGAGGCGGCACCAACGCAAGGCCGCGTCCTGACGCGCAGGACAGGCGTTCGTGTGCAGCGCTTAATGGCTTAATGTAAGACAAAACGCGGGCGCTTCGCCTCTGCATCGTTGACAGAAACAGACCGGCCCGACTATCCTCATCGTCATGTCTGACAACTATGATTTGGATGCGGTGATCCGGAAGGTCCCGGACTTTCCGAAGCCTGGGATACTCTTCTACGACATTACCGGTATTTTGGTGCAGCCGGAGGCCTTTCGGTACTGCGTAAGGCGTATTGTTGAGATGTATAAGGACTCGGGCATGAATGCAGTCGCGGGAATAGATGCTCGTGGATTCGTTTTTGCGGCACCGGTCGCGCATGAGCTTGGTCTGCCGCTCATTCTTATACGCAAACGGGGGAAACTCCCAGGTGAGAAGTTCGTCAAGCGCTTTACGCTCGAGTACGGCGAGGATGAAATTGAGTTGCACAAGGCTGATGTCGCCGAGGCGCGAAAGGTACTGCTGCTTGACGACCTGGTAGCGACCGGCGGAACCTTGCGGGCGGCGGCGGACATGATTGTGGAGTCCGGATCCGAGATTGTGGGTGTCTGTTGCGTTGTGGGGCTACCGTTCCTTAATTATGACGAGTTCTTGAAACCCTTTACCGTACGCACACTCATTGAGTATCATGGAGAGTGAGTAATTCACCGGGAATGGGATGGCATGAGGAACGGCGCGGTAGTTGACATAAGCGGTCGAAACCGCTAAGGTGGCAGCGTGTTCGGTTCCCGGTTGTGTAATGGTAGCACTGCAGATTCTGGTTCTGCCTGTGGGGGTTCGAGTCCTCCCCGGGAAGTGAAAATGGCCCCTTCGTCTATCGGCTAGGACAGGAGATTCTCATTCTTCAAAGAGGGGTTCGATTCCCCTAGGGGCTAAGCATCACATGGAAACCGGCCTGTTTAGGCCGGTTTTTTTCGGCTCACGCATAAACAGGTAGGCGTTGTATGGATGAACACAGACTGCTGGTCCTTTCGGACGGGTCGGTGTATGCTGGCTTGGGTTTTGGTGGTCCGGCATTGAACCTGGATGAACTGGATGCCGTCGTGGCTCCGGAGAAAAGCGCTGGCGAGGTGGTGTTTAACACCGCCATGAGCGGTTATCACGAGGTTCTGACCGACGCCTCCTATAC
>SLAA01000182.1 GCA_007127105.1 Spirochaetales bacterium
ACGAATGGGAACCTGAACTGCCACCCGCCATGCGCGACATGATTGAGAGCGGCACCATGCCCTTTGGGGATCAAGACCGGTCCGGGGCGGCTTCCGGCCAGGAGGCCGAGGCGGAGGAAATCCCGTTTATGCGTGATTTTCCGCCCCAGCTTCCGCCCGAAGCAACCGAGAGTGCGCCCGAGCCCCAGTACAGGCCTGAGCCTCAGCGGCAGCCTGAGTCCAAAGGTTACCCGCCATATCAGCCTGAAGCATCGTATGAGCCCGAGCAGCCCGGCCGACCGGAACCGCTGTTCGAGTCCGGAGTAGAATCGGATGAGGGGTCGCAGCAACAGGCCCAGGATCGTCCGTATGAAAGCCCGTCGTATGGAACCTCACCGCCTTACTACGGTGATTCAGCACCACCAGCGGGGGCTTTTGATGAGTCCGACGAACCGGAAGCCGCCACCGAGATGGAGGAACCTGATCTCAGCGGGCCATTTATTGATGTCGAGGAAGAAGAGGGTGAATCCCCGGTTGAAGGCGAATCTCTGGATGAAGTTGATGAGCTCGACACGGGCGATCTTCCAGATGAGCCAGATGTTGAAGACGAGGAAGCGGCCTTCGAGGAGCCCGATGTAGTTGGGCCCTTCATGGATGTCGACGACGAGGCCGAGACAGCCGCCGACGCTGCTGACGCTGCTGACGCCGAGACAGCCGACGACCTTGAATACACCGAGCCTGACGACCTGGATAGCGAGATCACAGATCTCGAGCCTGACGAGGAAACGACCGAGGCTGACATGGAGTTTGAGGAGCTGGAGGAGCCAGCGGAACTCGACGAGCTTGGTGATGAGGACGAGTTTGAACTCGAACTCGGCGAGGAGCCAGAGGAATCCGAGGAGATAGAGGACGCTGAACCCGAGGAGCCAGAGGAACCCGAGGAACCCGAGGAGATAGAGGACGCTGAACAACAAGAAGAGGAACTCGAGGGCGAACTCGAGCCGGAAGAAAGCTTCGGAAACGGTGCCGGACATCCGGTACCGGGCCATGCTCCCCGGCGCCAGCCAGCACCTCGATCACCGAAAAAAAAGAATGGCGAGTCCAAGGCCAAGCTGCTTGAGTACTTGATAGGTCTTGCTCGCACGCTACCTGCCGACAAGTACCGTGAGTTTCACTTCGGTGAGGCTCGCGCACGTACCGAGGCGCTCATGCGTCGACTTAAGGGTCGAATGGGCCTTCTCAAGCGAGTGAGTCAAGACCGGCCTGAAGCTGGCGACACGAGCAAGGGCCCAAGCCCGCGTTTGACCAGAGAATCAGTCGGTAATACCTTTGCGTATCTGCGTGAGATGACGGGTGCACACCCTGATCGCGAGCTTGCGGCTGGGATGACAACGGGTGTCAACCGCGTGCTTGAGAAACTGCGTGCGCGTCGGGAGAATGGAAATGGATAATACCGGGGCCGGGTTCGAGCGCCGTATACAGGCGAGCATCGCCAAGATGCCAGCCTTGCCGGTTACGGTCGCTAAGGTTGTAGAGATCGCAAATAAGCAGGGAACCTCGCCGGTAGATCTGAACAAGGTCGTGAGCATGGATCCCGTGCTTACTGCCCGTCTGCTGCGACTGGTGAACTCCGCGTACTATGGTCTTTCAACCAAGGTGACCACCCTCGTGCGCGCTATCATCATGCTCGGTGTCAACACCGTCAAGAACCTGGCGCTGAGTGCGGCCGTGCTGGATAATCTGGGAAAGGCCGAGCACTTCGACGCACTGGAGATGCAGGGGTTTTGGCGGCATTGCCTGGGAGTTGGGGCGGCCGGTAAGCTCATTGCACAAAAAATTGGGGTGCCTGCCGAGGCTATTGAGGAGTATTTCATTGCCGGACTTCTGCACGATATCGGCAAGATACCCCTGAACAGTGTGGCCGCCGAGGCGTATATCGAGTCAATGATGCTCGCGGACCGTGGCCGCATGCCGCTCTACAAGGCGGAAAGGAGCGGCCTGGGTATGGATCACCTTCAGGTAGGTGAGCTCATTGCGCGTAACTGGAGCATTACCGAGAATCTCATTGACGCCATTGTCTGGCATCACGATCCCCTTGGCTATACCGGCGTACATACTCGCCTGGTATTCGTAGTTGCAACCGCAAACTACTTCGTCAACATAGCCGGTCTTGGGTATGCAGGTGACCGCTATCCTGAGAAACTGCCCGACGAGGTCTACACAAGCCTGGGAATCACGGCCGATTACCTGGACGATATAGAAGACGCCATTGCAGAACAGATCACCAAGGCCGAAGTTTTCCTGCGAGTTACCAAGGATAAGCTATGAAGCACGGATCACACCCATGACAGTTCGTTTTTGGGGTGTTCGGGGTTCTATTCCCAGTCCTGGGCCGGAGACGGTCGAGGTGGGAGGGAATACATCCTGCATTGCAGTTCGGTTCCGTGAGGATCAACCGCTTATCATTGTAGATGCCGGAACCGGCATCAAGAAACTCGGCGACCATCTTGTTTCAAACGAGCTTAAACATGGGCCCATTGCGGCGCGGATTTTTCTCACCCATACGCACTGGGATCACATTATGGGGTTTCCCTTCTTTACTCCGATCTTTATTCCGGGAAGCAAGCTTGAGGTGTATGGCCCCATCACCTATGAGGATGACAGCATTGAGGAGATCATTGGCAATCAGCTGAGTTATCGGCATTTTCCGGTCAGGCAAAGCGAGCTTGCTGCCCAGATCTCGTACCACGAACTGCGAGAGGAAACGCTCGAGTTTGAGGGTGGACTCAGGGTCACCACGAAGTTTCTTAACCACCCGGTCTTGTGTCTCGGTTTTCGTTTTGAGTTTGAAGGAAAGGTCATCTGCACCGTGTACGACAACGAGCCCTTCCGGAATGTGTTCCCTACAGATCCGGAACACCCCGACTATGATGCCGCTGCCGCAGCCGAGGGGCAGTCTGCGGCAGATGAAGAAAACCAGAAGCTGATACAGTTCTACCGCGATGCGGATCTGCTTATTCACGATACTCAGTATACCTTGAAGGAGTATCTGGAAGGAAAGATCGGCTGGGGGCACACACCTTTCGAGGTTGCCGTCAACTCAGCGCACAAGGGCAGGGTTAAGAAGCTCGTCTTCTTTCACCATGATCCACTTCGAAGTGACCGGGAGCTGGAGGCCTTGCTCACGAAATATCGGGACATGATCAAGGATAAATCCAGTCTCCAGCTCGAGGTCGCCCGCGAGAACTCAGAGATCAATCTCTAGTCCAGCAACTACCGAATATTAAACCAGTTCTCAAGCCTACCGTTCCGAAACTGAAGCTCTGCGAAGGCGTAGGCCCAGAACTCTGTGTCGGCACGCGTGGTTCGGATCTGTTGTGGATCGGGAAACAGCTCCAGTACCTCGGCCCTCGTCATTCCTACTCGGAGGCGAGCCAGGTCCACCACCCGAATGAACGGCTCCGGTAGCTCTGGTGGTGTGTAGCTGGCTGGCTCCCGGCGTTCAATGCTTAGCTCGGGCCCTACCGCCCTTGGCGCAGGAGTTTCGTCCGGCGAGGAGCTGCAGCCTGTCACGCCAAGTATCAAGCCTGCAAGAACCAGGACTAAGGCGTGAGTCTTTGACTTTGATATCGTTAAATGGTTGATTTTCTTCACTGCTGAGAGTGTACACCATCTGCGCGACTCTTTTCAAACATTGGCCAAAGGTGTACACTCGCACACGAAAAGTCGGTGCCGGCTTGTCTCGGGGGATTAGCTCAGGTGGTAGAGCGATTGGTTCGCAATCAATAGGTCGTGGGTTCGACTCCCATATCCTCCAGTTCGTTCCACACACAACATCCGGGAGCCAGCGAATCATGCGAACAGATGAAGATATTAAAAGTCTCCACCCACTTGAGGTGACGGTGCTCCGTCGCTACGACGCCAGCGATGTGCTCAGCGCAGCGGTACTCCAGGGGGATCTAGGTCTCAATGTAGGTCAGAGCAACCAGGCCCTCAGCTGGCTTGCAGCTCGTGACTCATTGCAAGAGCATAACCGACGCATCATTACGCGATACGAACTCACTGAACTAGGCCGAGACTATGCCGAGCACGGCACACCTGAAGAACGAGTGCAGGACGCTGCGCGTGAACATGGACCGCTGCCGCTGCCGCGAATTGCCGAACTCACCGGACTCCCTAATAAGGATGTCGGGTCGGCCTTTGGCAAGCTCTCAAAACTCGGTGTGCTTGGTATGGACGGCGAAAAGCAGGTAAGCTATGCCGCCGCAGATGGAGCCTCGGCTGCTCAGGCCGACATCGACATGGTGCGTGCCTTACTCCGTCGGGCCGCCTCCGCGCCTCAGGGTTTACTTGAGGAGAACGAGCTGGGAGATGCCGAACGCCGACTCATTGGTGAGATCAGCAAGAAGCGAGGCTCCTCGGGAGCTGCGTTTCGGGTAGTTGAAAGCGAGATTGTAGAGTACACACTGACCGAGCAGGGGATGGCGCTGCGGACGGCAGTGGAGGCCGCTGGTCTGAGTGGCGAGGAAGTTGGAGCGCTCACCCCGGCCATGCTCCGAGAGGGAAGCTGGAAGGGAAAGAATTTCCGTTCATACAGCATCCAGGTACCGCCAAGCCGACTCCTCATAGGGCGTCGGAATCCCTACTGCTCCTACCTCGACCAGGTAAAGGATAAGCTGGTTTCTCTTGGGTTTGAGGAGTTTGACGGCCCGCTCGTGGAGACCGAGTTCTGGAACTCGGATGCCTTGTTCATGCCGCAGTTCCATTCAGCTCGTGACATTCATGACGTATACTACGTAGCCGACCCAACACACGCACAAGAGATTCGGGAACCTTTCCTGAGTCGCGTCGCCGCCACTCACGAAAATGGGTGGGATACCGGTAGCAGCGGCTGGGACTACAGCTTTGACCGTGACTTCACCCGCCGGCTCATTCTGCGTAGTCAGGGGACGGTGATGTCGGCGAAAACACTGCATCAGGCGAAGGTGCCGGGCAAGTATTTCGGAATACTCCGCTGCTTCCGCTACGATCAGGTTGATGCAACGCATCTCTCAGACTTCTACCAGACCGAGGGCATCGTACTTGGGGAGGATGTGAACCTCCGAACTCTCATGGGAATGCTTGAGATGTTTGCGGTTGAGCTGGCTGGCGCCACCGACGTGAAGTGTGTGCCGGGATACTTTCCCTTCACCGAGCCATCGGTAGAGATTCACATTAAACATCCCGAACTGGGTTGGTTCGAACTTGGCGGAGCGGGGATTTTCCGACCGGAAGTGACCGAACCCATGGGGGTTTCGGTGCCTGTTCTGGCCTGGGGCCTCGGAATAGATCGGATGGCACTTATGCATCTTGGACTCAACGATTTGCGGGAGCTTTTCTCACCCAATATTGAGAACGTTCGCTTGCGGACCGGCAAACAGGCCGGTTGAGGTGCACTTCCAGAGAATAGTTGGCCCCAAGGAATAAAGGAAAGGCGAGGACGATGTCATGCCCAAGATAGAACTACAACAGGATGAGCTCTTCAAATACAGCGGGCGCAGTTTCGGCGCGGACGAGCTAGAGGAGGCCCTCACAATAGCAAAGGCCGAGATTGACGATCCGGTTGACGAGGATGGGCTGATCAAGATTGAGCTCAACGACACGAATCGGCCCGACCTTTGGAGTACAGCGGGCCTGGGTCGCGCCCTGCGCCTCTATCACGGCACGGGTGGTTCCGCGACCTATGGGTTTTTCTCCCGGCCAGACTCGCCGGTAGCCGTTGGCGACCGGCGTATTGTGGTAGACGCTGAGCTGGCCGAGAGACGCCCCTACATCGCCGCTTTTGCCATTTCCGGCCCCCCAATCGCCGAGGTGTTGTTGGACGACTTGATACAGACGCAGGAGAAGCTGTGCTGGAACTACGGGCGCAAACGAAAGGCAATTGCTATGGGCGTATACCGGGAAGACAAGATTCAGTACCCGGTGCGTTATCGTGCGGTTGATCCGGATAGCACCACCTTTGTTCCACTTGGCCTTGATAATGAACTCTCACTGCGACAGATCATTGAGCAGCACCCGAAAGGGCGTGAGTTCGGCGGGATTGTAGCGGCGCTCGACAAGTTCCCGTTTCTGAGTGACGACAGCGGCGCGGTGCTGAGCTTTCCCCCCGTTATTAACAGTGCGGATGTAGGTGCGGTGCAGGCGGGCGATACCCGGCTGTTCATTGAGATGACCGGTACCGATCTAAAGCCGCTGTTGCTTGCCTGTTCAATTGTGGCCTGCGACCTGGCCGATGCTGGATACACGATACATCCGGTTCAGGTGGAGTACCCGTATGACACGCCGTTTGGACGAACCATTGTTAGCCCCTTGTATTTTCAGAAGCCGGTGGGTGTTGAGCTTGCCTATGCGGAACGCCTTCTGGGAGTAGCGCTCAACGAAGATGAAGCGGTGCAGCGCCTGGGTAAAATGGGCGTGCGGGCTGAAGCTGCCTCTGGTCTTATTACAGCCTACCCACCGGAGTACCGCAACGACTTTCTTCATCCTGTCGATGTAGTTGAAGACCTCATGATTGGATACGGCATGAACTCCTTTCCCTCTGAACCGCCGCGAGACTTCACGGTCGGGCGACTCACCGAGGCCGAGATCTTTTCACGTGAGGTCAAGACGCTTCTGGTCGGGATGGGGTATCAGGAAATGATTTTCAACTATCTCGGCAGCCGGCGAGACTTTATAGACAACATGTATCCCCAGGAGCAGCGCACAGCTGCTGCAGCTGCCTGTGTTCGTATTGCCAATCCCATGAGCGAGAACTTTGAGTTTGTGCGACCTTCAATCATTCCGCAACTGCTCGGGGCGGAGAGCGTATCGGCGCATGCTGTCTATCCGCACTACATATTTGAGGTGGGCAAGGTTGCGCTTCGGGATGCTGATGACAACTACGGTTCACGGACAGTGACCGCTCTTGGGGCGGTTGTGGCCGACGCCGAGGCAGGGTTCAATCTCGTAAGCTCGCAGGCGGCTGCATTATTCTTCTATCTCGGACTCGAGTACGATCCCAGCGTGGTTGAGGATCCCCGCTTTATGGCGGGACGGGTGGCTGCATTGCTGGTTAAGGGAGAGCGGGTCGGAATCCTGGGCGAACTTCACCCGCAGGTGCTTGAGAACTGGGGGGTGACGGTTCCATGTGCCGTCATCGAACTGGATCTTGATCATGTACGAAGGGTCAACGGCTCGGACTAGTCTTTCGCTCCACGGAAAAAAGGCGTATAATCAGAGCCAGGTGATGAAACGTACCCCGGCCGATCGTCCTCAGGTTCTCATTCCTTATCCTGGGCCCAGTGATGACGCACATGAGCAGGATGTATTTGTGTACCTCCGTCCGGAGTCCAATGGGGTGCTGGTTGAGAGCACAATGCTGAAGGTCGTGGAGCACCATCCGGACTATAAGCAGAAACTGAAGCTAGTGTACCTGGCCAACATGCCGGGAAAGTACATCCTGGACGAGCACATCATTGAGAACCACTATCAGCTTAAGCTGTATTTTGCGGTGCACGGGCCAAGAGCCTTCACTCCGGCTATGGCGGAACGCTTCACCGCGTATTTTGATACGCCGTTCGAACGGGCCGATGTAGTAGGCTCCTTCGAGGCACTCAAACGGCTGCATATTCGCCCGGATGACCTGTTCCGGGTTTGGGTGCCAGCCGACCGCATGCTGGCAATGAATGGGCAAACGGTGAAGTTCGTGCATGATATGTACGTAGTGAACTACGATATGCCTGCCATCCTCCACAAGAACAATCGAAATACCGATATTGCGGTAATGATGTTTCGCACCTCCTTGGGGTTCGCACATTTCAAGGTACTGGCTGGCGAGATGGCTCACGCACTGGCGGAGGCTGGGCTTGTCGACGAGCGTACGCCGCCTAGTAGGCTTTTCCATTACAGCAAGGGGCCTTTCGAGCACATTCTCGACGGCCTGGGTTACCTATGCTTCTCGGACGGACGCCGCGCGGCAATGAATGAGCTCAGTTATGCACGCTATTTGCACGAGAATGGGCTCGGCTATGAGGACATATATACGCTGTTGCGCAATCCTATAGCATGCTTTGAGCGTGCTGACGGCGTGACCGTTGAGGAAGATCTCCTTGCCTATACTATGTTTGACAGCTACCAAGAGGCTTTGTCGAAAGTACTGCGGATTCGATCGCAGTATTACCGGCAGCACGGGTGAGGCAGACCTCGAGGTACTGCCCGTGAGCCATATTTACACAGTGGTGCTTTTCGGGTAGGTTTTCCGGCAGGAGCGTGAACGGTGAGTATTTTTGAGATTATCATGTTGGTTTGTTTTGGAATGGCGTGGCCGTTTTCCATCCATAAGTCCTACACATCAAGACAGGTTGGTTCAAAAAGCCTGGTCTTCCTGGTCGCCCTGCTGATAGGTTACATTTCCGGAGTTCTTCATAAGGTATTCTTTCTCTATGATGCGGTGATTTTTCTTTATATACTCAACGGGACCATGGTTTCTATCGACATTGCTCTCTACATTCGAAACCGTTGGTATCACGTCAAAAAGAGCGTAGAGGAAGGGACATGAACGCAGTCATTGTTTACGCAAGCAAGTATGGTACGGTGGAGCGCTTTGCGGGAGAGCTCAAGGAAGCATTTGGTCAGGGCTGCGAGACGCACAACTTGCGTGAGTCTAAGAATGTTGACATCTCGTCCTTCGATGTAGTGTTTGTCGGCGGCTCTATCTACGCCGGACGGATTCAAAATGAGGTGCAACAGTTCTGCACGCGCCATCAGAGTGAGTTGTTGGAGAAACACGTAGGGCTTTTTATCTCGTGTCTCTATGAAGGCGAGGACGCCGATCGTCAACTCGTAGCATCCTTTCCCGACTGGCTGTTTGCTCATGCGTTTGGAACGTACATTATTGGTGGTGAGGTACGACCGGCGCAGCTTCGGCTCCTCGACAGCATACTTATGAAGACCTTCCTTCATGTCCGGGAAGACATTGTAAAACGACGGCCGGAGGTGTTGAAGGCTATGGTTGAGGACGCCCGACAGCTGGTATAGGCGCTGCGCTGCCCGGTCCAACTACCACGGCTTCACGAACAACAAATCTCTGGAGAGGTCTATAGAGTATGATTTACTGGCTTGGCGGACAACTGACCGAGTATTTTGGACCCTTTCGCCTGCTGCGGTCGCACGCAATTCTCATTATTCTGGGACTCTATATAGGTTTCATTGCTACCTTCCTACTTCTGCCGCGTCTCATGCACCTGCTGCCTCAAGATCGAGGCCGGGATTTTGCTGTTGATTCAGGAAAGGCGGTCGGCAAGCCAACCGGCGCAGGGCTGATCTTTATTACGATATTTGTGTTCGTTTCGCTCTTGATGGTGCCTTTTGGTTCCGCCCA
Organism: Spirochaetales bacterium; assembly: GCA_007127105.1. Classification (GTDB taxonomy): domain Bacteria; phylum Spirochaetota; class Spirochaetia; order DSM-27196; family SLAA01; genus SLAA01. Next base: position 9,377 of record SLAA01000182.1, read on the forward strand.
AATTGCGGTGCTGGCCCTGGTTCTGCTGGTCATGATTTCCGGATATCTCGATGATCGCAGCACCCGTGCATGGAGTGAGTACCTTAAAGGGGCGCTTGATCTCGTCATGGCGCTTGCTGCCTCGGTGGTTCTGGTACTGAGCAACGACCGCAGCATCTGGTTGCCCTTCACCAACACCATATTGCAGTTGCCAATCCCGGTGTACATGGCGGTCGCTACCGTGCTGATCTGGGCATCCATCAACATCACCAACTGTTCAGATGGGGTCGATGGCCTCTCGGCAAGTCTGGTTATGCTTGGTCTGGTAAGCCTGGGAGTCATAATGTACTTCGTGGTTGGCCATTCCGATGTGGCTCGCTACCTGCTTCTGCCGCACTATCCTTACGGCGCACGCTGGGCGGTAATGGTTTTCACCCTGGCTGGATGTTTGGCGGCATACCTGTGGTTCAATGCTTATCCGAGTCGAGTGATGATGGGTGATGCAGGTTCGCGCGCGCTGGGTTTCTTTATTGGCGTTTCCATCATGATCACCGGAAACCCGCTACTCATATTCATTGTCTCGTCGGTACTGCTGGTAAACGGCGGTACCGGGCTCTTGAAGGTGGCGTTGCTTCGCTTTCTCAATATACGCATTTTGCACAATACACGGTTCCCGCTGCATGACCATATGCGCGAGTACCGACAGTGGTCGAACGCGCAGGTTCTCGTGAAGTTTGCCATTATCCAACTCCTCATTACCTTTGGTCTCTTTGGAGCCTTCCTGAAGATCCGGTAGAAGCAGAAATCATTGCAGCAAACAGTGGTCCGGCGTTACAATGGGCCTTCAGTGGAGATCGATCACAAGGAGCACAACGTGGAGAAGAAGCAACCGGAGCTACGAGTTCGTCGCACTCGTAAACTGCTCTGGAAGGCGCTTATTGAGCTAACTACCGAAAAAGGCTATGACTCGGTGACGGTTAAAGACATCACCGAGCGGGCCATGATCAACCGTGTTACCTTTTACCGCCATTACGAGGACAAGAACGACCTTCTCATGCGCGGCATGGATGAAATAATGGACGATCTTAACGAGCGCTCCGAGCCTCCACTCACCAACTGGCGGGTTTCGGTGGATCAGCCCCCGAGCAACGCCCTGGTCTTTTTCGAGCATGTACAGGAATATGCGCAGTTTTATAGAGTCATGCTCGGGAAACGTGGGGTCCCGGAACTCGGTGAGCGAATGCAACGCCATATTGATACACTTTTTCAAGAGCGAATTGAACTGGTGCGACACACTGAAAGTTCGCGCATCGGCAAGACCCTGGTTCCAACCGACCTTGCGGTGTACTCCATCTCGACTACCGTGATGTCCATTGCCAAGTGGTGGGTAGACAACGATCTACCGTGTACCGCGCAGGAGATTGCGCTCTATACTACACGCTTGATTGTGCTGGGAGCGTACCGCTCTATAGGGGTAGAGTTTGAACTGCCTGAGGAGCTGCGGGTTTAAACAGGAAGATGCACAGGGTTCAGAACTTAAGAGGGAGGCTCGGACAGCCCGGAAAGGCTTTTGAGAGCGTCGCTGGCGTAGTTCCTGTAGCGTTCGGCTGAGGCGCTCAGATTCTCTATCTCATCGGCACGCAGATCTCGTAAGACGCGGGCAGGTATTCCGCCGACCAGGGTACCCGAAGGTACGCGCGTTCCGGGGGTCACGACCGCACCAGCCGCAACCATGGATGTCGACTCCACGACTGCACCGTCAAGTACTATAGCGCCAATTCCAATGAGACTCAAATCTTCAACCGTGCAGCCATGGAGTACCGCGCGGTGACCAACTGTCACCTGGTTGCCGATAGTCAATGGATGTGTTCGGTTGGTTACATGACAGACACATCCGTCCTGTAGGTTGGTCATGGCTCCAACGCGAATGTAATGGACATCGCCTCGCAAGACCGAGTGGTACCAGATACTGGAGTCTTGACCTACCGTGACATCGCCAATGACGTAGCTGCCTGGTGCACAGAAAACAGATGGATCAAGGCGTGGAGTCAGGTGGAGGTGGGGTAGCACTGTCCCGAGCCTGTGGCCGTCATGCTGCGGCATGTGCTACACCTCCATGATCGGGTCTGGGGCTGCGGACGCGGTATGCTCTGGCGATGCGAACCGGGAAAAAAATTCTTGTGCAGGAACGTAGTTCGTCTCGTCCACAAGCTTCCCGTCCTTATAGTAGCGCACATACGGGACGTGGTGATTGCCCCATGTCTTCTCTTTAAACCTTCTAAACTGTTTGAATAGAGGTGACTTGTCATATACGAAACAGCGAACCGAGAGTTCATATTCCTGTGGTTCTGCATTGTTCTGCGCGGCCGTAAGCCACACATCCATAGCCTTCCATTGCGGACACCACCCCTGTGTCAGTATCACTGCGACGTTCGAGCGCTCCTTGAGCACCTCGTCTGGAAGCTCGCCATAATCAATCACGCGCTGAACATGTTCTTCTGTCAATTGACTACGGTGCATCATGGATTCGGTCCTTAGAACGCAACTGTGTACGATTATGAGGGTTTGTTCTGCTATCTCTTATGCATCATCGGCGAGGGAAGCGACCTGCCGCTCCAGCTGCCGATGCACAATCTCGCCGAGACACCCGACACACTTAACTACACACTCATCTGCGAGCGAGTAATGTACCATGGTGCCCTCCTTTCTGCTTTCAACGAGACCCACATGTCTCAGAATGGAAAGGTGCTTTGAAACCGTCGAGGTATCGGCGCCCACAAGTTCGGTCAGTTCACACACACAGTGTGTCCTCACCTTCAGCTTGTCAATAATGAACAGTCGGGTTGGATGCGCCAATGCTTTGAGAACTCGGGCTTTGGCCTCAATCTTGTAACGTTCGCTGTTTGTCATCAGGCGCTACTCCTTGACTGATTTTGTCGGAAATACAGTCATCCGTCAAGATAAATATTTACCGAGAAACCTGAGGTGCAATGAAAAAGCAAACTCGGCGTATATGGCACTATAACCAATTAAGGTTCACGGTGTCCAGGAAAAATTGGAATGCTTGCCTTCATGGTCTCTCGCCCGGTATTCTCACAGTAACATCATGAGGAGGAAAACATGAGCATAAGCCAACAGTCTGTAATGGACGCGCTTTCACATATTATCGACCCGGACTTCGGCCAGGACATAGTCTCGCTTGGATTTATTAAGAACCTGGAGATAGACGGTCCAGAGGTGAGTTTTGCGATACAGCTCACCACGCCAGCATGTCCAATCAAGGACCAGTTCAAGACACAGGCCGAGCAACAGGTCGGAGCAATTCCCGGTGTTGAGTCGGTGAAGGTGGCCATGACGAGCGCGGTTAAGAAACGCACCCCCAAGGTGGAGAATAGCGGTCTCAAGGAGGTGCAGTCGATTATTGCTGTGGCATCCGGCAAGGGTGGCGTAGGCAAGTCGACCGTAGCCGCGTCAATAGCACGAGAGTTGGCCGGTCGCGGGTACCGTGTCGGTCTGCTTGACACCGATATATTCGGGCCGTCGGTGCCGTCCCTGTTCAATCTTCATGAGCAGCAGTTGTACCAAGACTCCCAACAAATGATGATACCTATTGAAGCTGGTGGACTCTCGCTCATGTCCTTTGGGTTTCTCCTGGGGGACTCTCCAGCAATAATGCGCGGCCCTATGGTTTCCGGATATGTGCAGCAGCTGCTGCATCAGGTGGCCTGGGGGCCTCTTGACTATCTCATACTGGATCTCCCGCCGGGTACCGGCGACATTCAACTGACCATTACCCAGGCGGTTGAACTTGGAGGCTCGGTTATTGTCACCACACCACAGGCACTGGCCTATGCGGATGTGATCAAGGGCATCATGATGTTTGATCGGGTTAATGTGCCAGTACTTGGTGTCATTGAGAACATGTCGTACTTCGATTGCGGGAACTGCAACACACGGCACCGTGTCTTTGGTGAAGGTGGAGCAAAAAGGTTGTCTGAGCGCTTTGGGATTGATGTTCTGGCCGAGTTACCGTTGTCGCCGGAGCTCTATGGTGGCACCCTCGAGGCATCTGCCAAGAATGAGGATGTGTCGCACGCTGTTGACAATGTCATCCGGGCGTTGGGCAAAGCGAATTTGGAAGGAATTAAGCGTCCTGAGGTGGGTTACGACTCCGAAATGGTACGGCTCTATTGGCGAGATGAAGACCTGCGACTCGAAGTTCCCAACAAGGTTCTGCGGCTTGACTGCAGGTGCGCTGCCTGTGTAGATGAGTATACTGGCGAGAAACGGCTCGAGCCTGATTCAGTTCCAGACGACATACACGCCGAGGATGTTCAAACCATTGGCAACTACGCGGTTGCAATTAGCTGGAGCGACGGGCATTCCAGCGGGTTCTTCTCGTACAAGCAGCTTCGGGAATTGTCCAGTCTGGCCAGCTGATCTTGGCCGTCCCTGAAATTTGACCTTTCGTGTGCTATGAGTACATTGTAAGCAGGTACTACGCAAGAAACAGTTATATTTATTGCGATTGAACCAGTAAGGAGAAGTGCATGAAGAGAAGCACAAGGTACGTTTTATTTGCCGTTGCGGTCTTGTTGGCCCTAATGGCCTGCGCAACTGCTCCGGAACCGGAACCTGAACCGCTGCCACCGGTGGAAACTGATACAGAACTGGTGCAGGCACAGCGGGAACAGGCTGAGTTGCTCCGCCGCCAGATCGTCGACGCAGATCTGGCTCAGTATGCGCCACAGGAATTTGATCGTGGTGACGAGCAGTTTGCTCTTGGAGAAGCGCAGCGAGAGTTGGACGCCGACCAGGCAATTCAGCACTATCGCGATGCTTCCGCAAGCTACCGGAGAGTCATAGACCGGGCGTTTGAAGAAGTTGTCGATGTAGCGCGCAGTGATGCACAGAGCGCCAGAAGTCGAGCCGACGAGGTGCGGGCCAGACGCGGAGCACCTCAACCCTACGAGCAGGGTGAGACTCGCTACGCGTCCGCCGAAAGCGCACGTGAGCAGCGGGATTTCACTCCTTCGCTTGAAGGGTATCGTGGTGCCCGTGAGTCTTTTGATGAGGCCTACGAAGTGGCATCCGAACGTCGTGACCGTGCCCGCGAGGCTATGGATTCGGCAGACCGTGCGATAGCACGAACCGAAGATAGCGCTCAGGATCTTGAGGACGAACTCGACGATGAGCTTGAGGACGAGGAATAAGGAGAACCCCCGATGAAAAAGAAATTAGCAATTTTGTGCGCTCTTGGGTTGGTTCTTGCGGTATCGCTCCCTGCTCAGAATTTGCTCCGTGAGACATCTGAGTTCCAACGAGCTCAGGAGCTGCGACAGCAAGCCGATGCGGCGTTTGAAGAGGGTGAGTACGAACGGGCCATAGAGTTGGCGGCTGAGGCTGAGGAATACGCTCTGCTGGCCGAGGAGGCAGCTCGACACCTGTGGTGGGGATACCGCGCTCGAAGTGCGCGAACCCGGACAGATCGCGGCATCACCCGCGTACGGAACCTGGGCGAACCGCTGAACCACCCGGACCGTTTTGAAGAAGCGAAGGAGAAGTTTGACGAAGGCAGCGCGCTGATAGACGAGGAAGAGTTTGAGACCGCGTTTAATCTGTTCCAGGAATCCCTGGCGTTGCTCGACGGCCTGCGCGTTGCGTCTGATGTGCTGCCCGCGTACTACACCGTGCGACGTATTCCGGAGCGACGTGACTCCTTTTGGCGTATAGCCGAGTATGACTTCGTATATGGTGACGGCTTTCAGTGGCGGCGCTTGTATGAAGCCAATAGGGATGTCATTCAGGATCCGGACAATCCAAGATTGATACAGCCAGGTCAGCGCTTTCGCATCCCCGAACGCGAGGGTGAAACTCGGCGTGGGGATTGGCAGCCCTAAGACAACTCGCACGTAAGACGGTATTATCCAATAGAGCCTGCGTGGAATACGCAGGCTCTATTTTTTTTTGAAGGCTTTCGCTAAACTTCAGCCATGGATGAAACCGACCACAACGACACCCCTCAGCAGGGGCAGGAACGAGATCTCGGCGCCGAGGCGTTGTTGTATCATGAACACCCGGTGTCCGGAAAGCTTGAGATCCACGCCACCAAGCCCCTGACCTCACAGTATGATCTCTCCTTGGCGTACTCACCGGGCGTTGCGGAGCCGTGCCGGGCTATTGCCAGGAATCCTGCAGATGCCTACCGGTATACCGCCAGAGGAAATCTGGTTGCCGTAATTACGAATGGCACTGCCGTACTGGGTCTGGGCGACATTGGGCCGGTTGCTGCCAAGCCGGTCATGGAAGGCAAGGCGGTTCTCTTCAAGCAGTTTGGTGGCATAGATGTTTTTGATCTTGAGCTGGACTGCAACGATCCTGACAAGTTTGTAGAGATCGTGAAGGCGCTTGAACCCACTTTTGGCGGCATCAATCTTGAGGATATTCGAGCACCGGAGTGCTTCTATATAGAACGCCGGCTTCGTGAAGAATGCGCAATTCCGGTGATGCATGACGACCAGCACGGAACCGCAATTATCGCCGGGGCGGCGTTACTGAACGCGGTTGAGGTAGCTGGCAAACGGATGGAGGATCTGCGGGTTGTGGCGCTCGG
>SLAA01000102.1 GCA_007127105.1 Spirochaetales bacterium
ATCCTTGAGCGAGCGGTTGATTTGCTCAATTGTGTCACGATCTTTACTGCCAAAGATCATGGTTTTGTTGAAGGAAATCTCCTGCCCAAACAAAGATGTAATCTCGCTGAGCACAGGCATAGTCTCGGTGGCTACGTTCTCTAAACCTTCACCATCGAGCACGGTTGCGTCGAAGATCTCAAACTCAATGAGGGTGGAGACCACCTGCTTGGCGTAAGCCTCACTTTTCAGGATCAAGATAGCTATGTACATCAGGCTGCCCCTCCGTCCAACATTACTGGCATTACTGGCATTACTGGCATTACTGTTCGAAACTCTCAATGAAAGCCACAATCTCAGCTGGGTCGCCCTTGTCAAACTTGGCACCGGCATCGGGTAAAGACAGCATTCGAGTAAGCCGCGCCATGAGACTGAGGTAGATACGAGACATGTCGTTGGGAATAGCAATGCAGAAGATCGTGTGTACCGGGTCACCCTTGCGGTACTTCACCTTCTTTGGCAAGAGGCCTACACTTACGTGAATGTCCTCTATTCCTTCAATGCGGGCATGAGCTAAGGCAAAGCCCTTTCCCATGTTCACCTCTTTTTTGTGGCTCTTGGAGGTGATCTCCTTGAACACCTTGTCCTGAAGCTCAGGCGCCTCGCCTTCCAGTGTCTTGGCAATGAGTTGTTTCAGTATTTCCTCGCGCTGCTGCGAGTCAATTTCAACTATCCGATCTGTAGAGATGTAGCTCAATAAACTAACCATGTATCAGTTCCTCCTTGTCTTGCGAATGGCCACCAAGAACACAATGGTAGTGAGGCCGGTGCCCAGGGCTGCCTCAGTGATGGCCACGTCCGGAGCGTTCAAGACGTAGTATTTCAATGCTAGAAACATGCTAAAGATGCTGAGACCCAGCAGTGCAAGCACAAGCTTAGGAGCAAACACCACAATGACGGTTGCCGCAAGGAGAAAAACAAGGATGAACTGCTCCATTCCTGGGATCATTCTCCACCTGCCTTGTATTCACGATACTTGATGTAGGATAACCCAAGGATGTGCCCGATGAGCGGCGAGGTAATAATGGTTATTGCAATAAGGACGAACAGTTTCACGGTGAAATCAACTCCGTCGGCAATAAGAATGAGACCAAGGAAGCTCGTGAGTGACCCTGTGGCTCCACATTTGGTGCCAGCATGAAAGCGTGTCAGTGTATCTGGGAGAATGATCATTCCATAGTTGCCCCAGAACACAATGAAAAGCCCAAGGGCAGCCAGGAAGTATCCGAACCCCGTGATAAATGACGCAAAACCTATCATGCCACTGAGTCTCCTGGATGTGCAGGCCCTATCAAACGCACGTATGCAACAATCTCGGTGAACGAGAGCAAGGCGTAAATGAGAGCAACATCTAAGTAGAAGCTATGCCCGTAATAAACTGAGTAAAACGCCATGAGCAGGGTCACATGAGCTGAAACCATGTTAAGCGCCAGGAGCCTGTCGTAGAAATTTGGTCCAATTACCAGCCGAACCAGACTCATTGCGGTGAGGGCATATGTTGCGTAGATGAGGTAAATCATCCGAAAATCTTCTCCAGGACATCTTCAATGAGATAATTGATCATTTTTGCGGCTTTCTTTGCGTGACGAGTCTCTACGTTGAACCAGTGTACGTAAATGGTGCTGCCTTCCATCCAGAGTGAGAGTGTTCCAGGGACAACCGAGATCGTATTGCAGAGCACCGCGCGACCAAATGGTGATTTGAGCCGAGTGCGGATCTTGACGATGCCTGGATTGAAACGGCCGGTCAGCATGCGAACAATAATGTCGTAGATAGCAATGTAACTGAGATACAGAATAATCAGAAGGTAAAGGACAACGAGGTCAAGACGCAGAATGAGACGCGCTGTTGGGCGCAAGTGATGCTCAAAGAACAGGCCAAATGAGTAGAGCGCCGAGGCAAGAGAGAGACCAATTGCTACAGCTATGGAGAGGGGATGGAAATCTTGGGCCATCACTATCCAGAAGAGGAAACACAGTACAAAGACGGTGGCAATTCGCGCAAGCATGATTTTGCGTTCGCGCTGCTCTTGTACGCCTATGGGAACAATATACTTACTCATTATGCATATCTTACTTTGCGGTCGGTCCGCTGCTCAAGGGTTTATACCATGGCCCCCGGGTTGTCAAGGACTTGGACGCAGGCTCAGACAAGGAGGTGGAATAGGCCTTAATCCTGTATCCGGGTGTCGACAACCCTGGACAAATCCGTTATTTATTGTATTATATTATGTTGGTAGCAAAAGATGAGATGGCAGTCTATACTGCATCGGCTCAGGGTTTACCCAAAGGTGCTTTCGCCCGATACTTAGAAGCAAAGCAATGGAGTTGCACTTGAGTTCATTTATCCCCAGGGTGTCTACCACGCCCATGCTGCAGGCAAAAGGTATAGTGTGTGAGATACGGACAAAGATATAGAGCGTCGCGTTGGGGCGCCGGTGGACTCATGCGCCCCTTACTGGCAACCGCCGCCTTCTTTGCCGGAATAACGTCTGCCTTCTGGCAGGGAATCACGGTTAAGATTGTCCCCCATAGTGGTAGTCGTGTACTTAATTTTCGCATGAACGTGCTCTCGCTCATTTTCATGTCCGCGGTATTTGGCATGCTTGCGTTTTCTATCTACTACCTGGCGGTGGGTTCTCATGAACAGGAGCAGGTTCTCAACGAGCGTAGTCGCGAGTTGGAGTCGGCACAGGCAAGTCTGGACATTGTCTTAAACGAGCTCTCGGAGCTCGCGGGTCGTAGTTCCTCGTTACAGGCCTCCATGGGGAGTACCATGCAGGCGCTCATAGGGCTGGACGGTTCCTCGGCTGGCTTTGAGCAGTCCAGCGGGCTTATTGAACTTATTCGTGCAAACCCCGCCGACGGTTCGAGCATTCCTGAGATTGAAGAACTGAAGAAACTCTCGGCAGTGCTTGCTGGGGCGGTTGAGCCGCTGCGGCGTATAGACGGTGTGCTTTCAAGTCACGCCGAGATTCTTACCAATATTCCCAACGGCTGGCCTCTTATTGGCGGCCGGGGTCGTGTCACATTTGAGTTTGGACCGCACATTCACCCATTTACCGGTCAGTGGTATCTCCACCAGGGCTTTGACATTGCGGACACCCCAGGCGTGCCAATAGTGGCTAGCGCCAACGGACGCGTGATAGCTGCTGGTTACGACCAATACAACCACGGCTGGAACGTCATTATTCAGCACAACTATGGCTTTCGCACCCGCTACTCACACCTGCGCAGGCTCAATGTCTCGGAAGGGCAAATTGTTGAGCAAGGGCAGCAGATTGGCACCCTGGGCTCCTCAGGACTCTCTACCGGCCCACACCTCCACTTTGAGGTGCATCTGGGTGAGAACGTGATTGATCCGGTGCCGTTTCTCAAGATATCTAACCAGTTTGATCGGCGCACGTCACGGAGCAGACCAACCGGTCCCGGCAGCCCCTAAGACATCGTTCCGGACACTCTCCAATACGACACGAGCTAAGACCACCGGGTAAACGGCAACATCTCATTGAGCCCGTCAATTTGTTGCTGCTCCATCTCGTTGATCCGGTCTATGTGCATGCCCATAAGTGCGTTCATGCGAGGATCACGAAATCTGTGCATGCTGTAGTTGGGAACCGCCATGAACCCTCGCCGCACCTTGTGCGCCGAGCCGATGCCGGGATCGAAACTCTCTATCCCCTCGGCTATTGACCACTCTATGGGGGCGTAATAGCACAGCTCAAAATGCAGATTCTCATAAAAGCCTGCGGCTCCCCAGTAGCGGCCAAAGAGTAGCTTGCCTTTCCGAACAAGGAAACTCAGAGCCACGGGGTCTGGGCCCGCGTTTGCGTCATAGGCGGCAACCAGTACGACGCTCCGTTCGGTGAACTCCCGAACCAGGGGCTCCCCAAGTAAGGGAAAGAACTGGTTGCTCAGAAAACGAGCTGCCCAGGGGCCAAACTGCTCATTTGTGTTGCGATAATAGACGTTCATAAGTCGGAGCAGTTCCTCGGTGAGTTCAGCTCCCTGCAGGACTCGAACTTCCAGCCCTTGTTGTGCTATTGAGGCGCGCTCGCGGCGAATGTTTCGGCGTTGGTTCTTGCGGAAAAGCGAGAGGTAGTCGCCAAAGTCACGCAGTCCCGGGTTCTTCCAGATGAAGTTCTGATGCTTCCAGCGGATGTATCCGTGGTGCTCGAGCTCGTCTGCAAAATCTGGATCTACATAGTTGAACGCAGACGCACCGAGCTCCAGTTCCTCAAGCAGCACCTGAACTCCGGCCATTAAGGTGGCGGTGACCTCGGGTGCTTCCTCGCCCGGGTCAATGAGGGGTCGGAAACAGACCGAAGGGGTTGCCGGACTCATTCCCACCAGCTTGGGATAGTAGGGGATGTCCATTTGCTCGGCGACATCGGCCCAGGCAAAGTCAAACACAAACTCGCCCATACTGTGACTCTTGAGGTACAGCGGTGCCACCGCAGTGATACGCCCAGCACGGCGCAGCACCGCATGGTAGGGCTGCCATCCATTTTGTGGGCTAATGCTACCGCTGCGCTCCAGGGCCGCCAGCCACTCCCATTCAAGAAATGGACTGGGGTAGGGTCGGGCCAGCCTGTTCCAGTCAGCGGCAGGAATTTCGGAAATGGAGGAGCAGAACTCAAGCTCTAAGGGGTGAGCATTCACCTGCATAGGTACAACTATACTGCGTTAACCGGATATACCGGGGATCGCCCTTTCAGAACCTCAAGGATATTATACGCGGCCTTCGCCTTGAGTTCGGCAATGGACTGTTCGCTGTAGTAGGCGCAATGGTCGCTCAGAATGATGTTGTCCAGTGAGAGAAGAGGGTCGTCCGGGGCTGGCGGCTCACTGTCCAGTACATCCAGGGCGGCGTAGCCAATAACACCGTTACGCAGAGCTTCCACCAGGTCTGTCTGGTTGACAATTTTACCGCGCGCGGTGTTGACCAGAATTGCCTCGGGCTTCATGAGTGCCAGTTTTTCACGGTTAATGAGCCCGGTAGTTGCGTCAGAGAGTGGTGCGTGTATTGAAACGTAGTCGCTTTCTGCTAGCAGGGTCTCCAAGGGAACGGGTTCCGCACCTGCTTCCCGAACAAAGTCGGGGTCCTTGGACGGGTCGTAGACGAGGGTCTCAGTAAGCTGAAAGGTTGAGAGCCGCTTGTGAACCTCGCGTCCGACCGCACCAAAGCCAATAATCCCCAGGCGTCGCCCGGCCATTCGGTGTGCCTTCTGGGAGTCCTGCAGGTTCCAGCCTCCGGCACGTACCGAGCGGTCACGGGCGGGAATTCGCCTGATTGCAGCCAGGAGCAACCCCACCGTGTGCACCGCGACCTCATCTACGCAGTAGCTCGGCACGCGAGCTACCCAGATGCCTGCCTTGGTGGCGGCCGCGACATCCACATTGTCTATGCCCACACCGTAGCGTGAGATTACTCGGCAGTTTTTGAGGCTGGAGATAATGTCTCGGTTCATATCAAAGAGATTCAAGAGAACTGCGTCGGCCTTTGCCAGCCGTTCCTTGGCTGCGGCCTGGTCGTGAAGGTCACACACAACGACCTCGGCGTTGGCCTCGGCGAGTATTTCTCGTTCTATGCTGTAGTCTCTGTAACGGTCGTCCGTCACATATACCTGTGTTTTCAATGTTCTGCTCCCGTTGTGCGGTCAACCTGCTGAACTATGATGATCAGTTCTGATCTAGTCCGAGAGCGAGGACCATATCTCGAGTTTGTTGCGAACACGCCGGATCACCTCGTCGGTGAACTCCGTTGTGGCAGCCGAGCCTCCAATATCCGAGGTTCGGATACCGTCGAAAACAGCTTCTAGTGTTGCCTCATACATGGCTCGGCCAGCCTTGTGAGCCGCCGGGTCGTCAAGGTACGACAATAACGAAGCAGCGGCAAAAATCATAGCCATAGGGTTGGCAATGTTCTTACCCATGAGTGCTGGCGCGGTCCCATGTGGGGCTTCTGCCATGACACACCCAATTTTGCCAGCTTCGTCCAGAGAAATGACCAGGGACTCGGCACCGGCAATGGAACCGAACATCTGGAGCACCAGGTCCGAGAGCAGGTCGCCGTCACGGTTGAGGCTGGGAATAACCAGGGGCTCACCGGTGGTAGCCAGGAGTAAGGCAAAGGTCGCATCAATCAACTGCGGATCGTAGACCACATCTGCATGGCGCGCGGCGGCGGCATCGAGCTCTTCTTTGAACATGCCCTCGTAGGTTGGGCTCACCGTGAACTTTGGTCCGCCAAAAACCTTGGCAGAACTCTTGCGGGCATGCTGGAAGGCATACTCGGCAACTGCCCGGCACACGCCTCGTGATATTTTCTCGGTGCGGTAAGCCCGCTCATCTGGTGATCCGGGCGTTCCTTCGCGGTGTTCCTCGGCGCCGTATGCGTCATCGCGTGCCATGCGCACCACACTAATGGGAGCGTACACGCCTGCAATGGGACGCACACCGGGAATTCGACGCCCGGTTCGCAAAATTACCTGAGCGTCAATTTCTTCACGAAGGATCTTGTTGGGGCTGCCAACGTCACCCTGTTGCTCTGGGGTTATGGTTGCCGCCTTGAGTGAGAGCCGAGAGGCCCGCATAGCCTTGGCCGCCTCATACACTACCGCATTATTGGTGGCACGCCTGTTCTCCAGACTCAGGTCAAAGTGTTCAAATTCAAGCTCAAGGCGAATTACCGTTGGGTCAATTACTCGCAACGCTTCGTTGAGCAGTTCCTGTCCCGTCTGGTCTCCGTCCAATACAACGATCTTGTGTTTCATCGCTACAAAATAGCCTAGAACAAGGTTTGCGGCAATTGCAGGAGCACCGTATACTAAGCGCTGAATGGAAAAGCAGCCGGGTTCATCCGCTCTGATACCAGGGCTTATGTTTTTTGTGTTTTTCGCTTCGGCATCTATGCTCCTCCCCTTTTTCGGACTGCACTATCGCTCGGTAGGCATGACCGAGTCACAGGTTGGCGTGCTTGCCGGGCTCAAACCCCTTATGGTCGTTTTTGGCGCCGGTATTTCGAGTGCCGCCGCCGATGCTACCGGGAGGCACGCAACCGTGCTCGCGGTGGTGCTCATGGGAATGGCGCTCACCGTCTTTGGAATTCTTCATGCCGCAAGCTTTCCGCTGCTCTTTGTTCTCACCCTTATGTTCGCCTTTTGCTTTGCATCGGTGGGGCCTATTCTTGACAACACCACCCTGCACATGTTGGGTAGCCGCGCCGACAGCTTTGGTCGGGTACGGGTCTGGGGCGGGATAGGGTGGGCTATTGCGGCCTTTGCTATTGGATACGGGGTCGAGCACTGGGGTCTTGTTGTATCATTCTATGGATTCATCGGCGGGATGATGGCCTCGCTTGTGGTGTCTCGCTTCCTGCGGGTACCGCGATCCGGGTTTGCGGGGGGTATGCTGAGCGGCTTAGGTACAATCCTGCGCACCAAGGGCTGGCCGCGCTTTTTGGCCTTGATGTTCTTTGGTGGTCTTGGCATTGGAGTCATGAACAGCTATCTGCTCATGTACATGCAGGACATTGGTTCAAGCGGGCGACTTATGGGGATAGCGGTTTCTATTGGAACTGTGAGTGAACTGGCGCTCTTTGTTTTTGCACCGCTGCTTCTGGCGCGCGTTGGGCCCCGCCGCCTGATTATTGCCTCCCTTTTTGGCAACGGCATTCGGCTCATAGCCTACTCAGTAACCGTTGTTCCGCTCCTTGTGCTCCCTATTCAGATGCTCCATGGTGCCGCGTTTGGCTTGTTGTTGATTGGCGGGGTTTCCTATGCCGCACGCATTGCGCCGCCCGGGCTTGGCACCGCCGCACAGGGTGTTATGAACTCAGCCGTGTTTGGGGCGGGCGCCTTTGGCGGGGCGGTCTTTGGTGGAGCGCTGTATCAGCACCTTGGCCCGCTGGTGATGTTCCGGGTAATAGGCGCGGTGGTGCTTGGTGCGGCACTGCTCTTTAGCCTTGTTCCAGGGCTTGCACCCAGGGACGCAGTGCCACACCGCACAACCTAGGGCTCCGCCCTAAGCCACTGGGATTCCGGCGCCCGAGGTTACAAAGGAGCGGTTGTAGGCGCTCACCATGGCTAACAGACCAGCCATGTTTATGTCGCTGTCTATGCCGGCTCCCCATACTGTCTTGCCGGACTCGGTTTCAATTTGGACAAATGCTACCGCGTCTGCATCGGACCCTGATCCAATTGCCTGCTCCATGAAGTTTACCAGTCTGAACTTTGGCCAGGGCATATCTCTAATTGCTGCAGCAAAGGCGTCTATAGGCCCTTTGCCGTGGCCAGGGAGCGTGTGGAGCTCACCGTCATAATTAATGACCGCCTCACAGTTGATGTCGTGGTTCATTGCCTCGCTGCTCAGAATGCGAAACTGTTGAATCTCAAGCGGCTGACTTTTGTTCAGATAGGCCTCGGCAAAGAGGTCGTAGATTTCTGCTGCACTGAGCTCGCGTCCTAAGGCATCTGCTCTAAGGTTTACAGCCTGTCCAAGGTCTGGCTGCATGGGCTTGGGAATATCAATTCCATACTCTCGCGAGAGAATATAGGCAACACCACCCTTGCCGCTTTGGCTGTTGATGCGGATGATTGCCTCGTAGGTACGGCCAATGTCCTGCGGATCTATAGTGAGGTACGGTACTTCCCAGCGTGCTTCGGAGTCCGGCTGAGACTTAACACGGTCCATGCCTTTCTTAATTGCATCCTGGTGTGAGCCGGAAAAGGCGGTGAAAACCAAGTCCCCGGCGTATGGGTGGCGTGCATGGATGTCCATCTGGGTTAGCCGCTCGTACTGCATCCGCAGGTACGGAATGTCGTAGACCTTGAGTTTGGGATCTACTCCCTGGCTGTAGAGGTTGAGTGCGACCGTAATGATATCCAGGTTGCCGGTTCGCTCCCCATTGCCAAAGAGCGTGCCTTCCACACGGTCTGCGCCCGCCATGAGGGCAAGCTCGGTTGCTGCGACGCCGGTACCACGGTCGTTGTGGGTGTGGAGGCTGACCTGAATGCTCTCACGCCGCGAAACGTTGCGGCAGAACCACTCAATTTGGTCCGCGTAGACATTTGGGGTTGCCCATTCGACCGTTGCTGGCAGGTTGATAATGGTTTTCTTCTCCGGTGTTGGCTGCCAGACATCCAGCACCGCCTCCACCACCTCAAGTGCGTACTCAGGCTCGGTGTCTGAGAAACTCTCGGGTGAGTACTGGAACACAACCTCGGTATCCGGGACGCTTGGTACCAGGTCACGAACTATCTCTGCACCCTTCACGGCTATACCCTTAATCTCATCTCGTGAGAGGTTAAAGGTAATTTTGCGCTGCAGGGGCGAGGTGCTGTTATACAGGTGAACAATTGCCCGTTTTGTGCCTTGAATGCTCTCAAAGGTGCGCCGAATCAAATGCTCACGAGCCTGGGTGAGCACCTGAATTGAGACATTGTCCGGAATCATGTTGTCCTCAACAAGCTTGCGAACAAAGTCAAAGTCAATCTGCGAAGCCGATGGAAAGCCGACCTCAATCTCCTTGAATCCCATGTCCACGAGCAGGCGGAACATCTCAATTTTCTGATGCACGCCCATAGGGGTTGCCAGGGCCTGGTTTCCGTCGCGTAGGTCTACGCTGCACCATGTGGGTGCGGTGGTGATACTCTTGTCCGGCCAGGTGCGGTCGGGCAGATCCACTTTAGGGAATGGTCGATACTTTGACATTTCGCTCCTCCTTGTTGGGCGCAGGTTCCGTTATTCGGCCCGGAGCCGAGTTGAGCTCAGCTCCGGAGCAAAAAAAAACCCGCCGTCTCCTGTGACAGCGGGTTCTCCAAGGCCTAACTGGCCCATGGTGTCAGCAACTACGTTGCTCACCCGCTGTTGAGATGCCTAGTAGAGCGAGAAGGCTAAGAGCGAGGTGATTCTGTGTAGATGCCGACAAAAATTGTTTCATAGCATTATACCGTTATCATGTTGAATACTAGAAAAATTTCGCTCTGTCAAGCCACAAAGCCTCGGGAATGCATATAATGCAGGGTGCGATGGAAAACTTGTTTGCACACACCGCCGACTATTACGACCTGGATACACGCTTCATGCCCGGCACCGATCTTGACTTGTATCGCGAACTGCTGGAAATACAAGGGAGTCCGGTGCTGGAGTTGGCATGCGGCACCGGACGAATTAGCATTCCTTTGGCCGAGTCTGGCGCCTCGGTTTGGGCCTTAGATCGGTCTCCGGCAATGCTTGCGATACTCAAGCGCAAGAGGGCCAGGCTGTCTTGGAAGGTGCGACGGCGGCTGCACCCGGTTGTCGGCGACATGGCAAGCTTCCGTCTTTTGCGGCGCTTCCCCCTCATTATGATTCCCTTTCGGGGCTTTCAGGCTCTGACCGAACAGCGGCGAATTGAGTCCTGTCTTCACCATGTGAAGCGCAGTCTCGCACCGGGAGGGTTGTTTGTTTTGGATCTGTTTGCCCCCCGCGTTGGTCCCGCCTTAACCGAGTGCGCTACCGATGAGCATATAGACTGGGTGTACGAACGACCGGAAACCGGTGAGCTCATTACTCGAACCAGCCGCCGCCGGGGCGTAGACACCGAGCGCCGCATTCTGCATACCGAGGTGGTCTATTACGTGGAAACGCCGGATGGTACGCGTGCCCGGCGAGCCGACGATTTCTCATTGCGCTATTATCAACGTTGGGAAATAGAGACCCTGCTGTGCTCAGCGGGGTTCGAAATTATTGCCGAGTACGGCGGCTACGACAAGCGTCCGCTACAGGCGGGATCAGACATGGTTTTTGTGGTACGTGCTCATGCAAAAGGGGCAAGCCGACGGCTCTCTATCATGTGAGCACACCTGCCTCTAACCCAACACCTTGCGGATAATGGAGAGCTGGCGGGCCGAGTAGGGAGCGTAGCGCAAAGGTGGGTCAAGGAGCAGCGACTGTGAGAACACTCCTTTCTTGTGCGAGAAGGTCTCAAAGCCCCAGCGTCCATGATACAGTCCAACTCCACTGCTGCCGCGCCCACCAAAGGGCAGAGCGGCGTTTCCCACCTGCATAACGGTGTCGTTTATTGCTGCGCCACCACTTGGAACTCGTTTGAGAAAGCGTGACGCAGCTTTGCGGTCGCGGCTGAAGTAGTAGAGTGCCAGGGGATTGGGATTGCGTGCAATTATGGCCTCGGCCTCACCAATGTGGTCAAAGCCCAGCACCGGCAGGATCGGGCCAAATATCTCTTCCTGCATTATGGGTGACTGGGGTGATATATCACGTAAGATTGTGGGTTCAACTCGGCGAGTAGCGGGGTCACAGCGTCCACCGCTGAAAATGTGGCCTTCCCTGGTGCCTTCCCTCAGGAACCCTTCAAGCCGTCGGAAATGGTCGTCAGAGATGATTGAGGCAAAGTCATCCGACTCAAGCGGCGCCGGGCCGTAGGCGCGGGTGATTTCTGCGGCAAGGGCAGCGCACAGCGCGTCCTTAATCTGGTTGTCTACCAGGAGGTAGTCGGGAGCAATGCAGGTTTGGCCAGCGTTTACACACTTTCCCCATACAACTCGCCGTGCCGTGGTTTTGAGCTCAGCGTCTGCAGCAACTACACACGGGCTTTTGCCGCCAAGTTCCAGGACTACCGGGGTCAGGTGTTCCGCAGCCGCTTTATACACAAGCTTGCCGACACGAGTGCTTCCGGTGAAGAATATGTGGTCCCACTGCTGACGCAGCAGCTCCTGAGCTACCTCCGTGCCTCCGACCGCGGTCTCTACCTCACCGTCGGGGAAGGCGGCGGCAACCATACTCTCAATAACGGTTGCCGTATGTGGCGCAAGCTCCGAGGGTTTGAGAAGGACTGTGTTGCCAGCGGCAAGCGCCGAAATCACCGGAGCGAGTGCGAGTTGAAACGGGTAGTTCCAGGGCGCAATAATGAGAACCGCGCCCCAGGGCTCATACTCAACACGTGACGACGCGGGCTGGAGAAAAAGCGGTGTGGCAACCCGGCGGGGTCTCATCCAGCGCTTCAGGTTGCGCTGAGTCTGACGAATCTCGTTCCGTATGAAGGCAATCTCTGTGCTGTAACTCTCAAAACGCGGCTTACGGAAGTCACGCCTGAGGGCGTCGAGAAGCTCGGTTTCAGCCCTTTGAACGGCCTCGTCGAGACGTGTTAATGCTTTGGTGCGTGCACCCTGTTCGCAGAGGATACCGCTGTGCTGTCGCGCCCGAAGTCGTTCGGCCGAGGCGTTCAAGCTATGTGCCATGAGCTACAGTACCATGACTCGCTACACGCAGCAAGCTTACAGCGGGTGACATTATCAGGTTGCTGAGGTATAGTGGAGCCTAAATATTGTTGCAGGAAGGTGTTCAGTGGCACAATGCCCCGGTTTCAACGACACAGATATCCTCCAGGCAATCTCTGACATGGACGACGACAAACTCCACGATTGTGACTTTGGTGTAGTGAAAATGTCCAAAGACGGGGTTGTGCAGGCGGTGAACAATGCCGAGGTTGAGCTGTCGGGGCTTTCGCAGAGTGCGTTTATTGACAAGAACTTTTTTACGCAGGTAGCTCCCTGCACCAACAACTACATGGTTGCGGAGAAATACCGCAAGCTGGGTGAACTGGACGAGACAATCGCCTATGTATTCACCTATAGGATGAAGCCAACTCCGGTGCATCTTCGCATGTTAAAGTCACAGGCTTTTGAGTCGCAGTATCTGTTGGTTGAACGTTCCGAGCCCTAATGGTGGTGGCCTAAGCCCACCTCCTATACCGGACAAATTCGTGGAATCAAAAGAGAAAGAACGCGAACGACTTCTCCGCTTTTTGTACCTTGCACCCGTTGCATTGCTCGAGATTGACCCGGGTGGTGACATTCATCTCATGAACGGGTACGCCTCTGGGTATCTCATGCCGCTGAGCAAGACCGGTGAGCTGACAAACCTTTTTCAGATTCTCTCGGATGCCGATATCGACCTCTCGGAGCTGGTGAAAGGCTTTACCGGGGAAGCCGGAACCGTCATTAAGGACCGGCGCATGCGCTGCGTCCCCCCAACCGCAGCCCCGGTGTACTTCTCGCTAACGATTGAGCGACTGAGTAGTGAGAGCTTTCTTGTTGCCATGAGCGATATCACCGTTCAGGTGCGGCAGGAAGAACGCATTAGCACAATGATAGAGCAGGAGGCGCTGCATAGAGGGCGTGCCGAGATTGCCTCCGGAGTGCTTCACGACATTGGGAACGCAATTACCGGAATAGCTACCGGTGTGAACCGTCAGCTTGGTGAGACCGACTGGCCTGAAGAAGCAGGTTTAGCACGGCTGGAAGACATGTTTCGGGACGCGTATGACGCCCTGTGTCGAGTCTTGGGCAGCTCTACGACCGATGCTTTACTTCGCTACATGACCGAGTTGCGGGCTACACTTACATCCCGCAGAACGGAGTTGAACAAGAATACCGAATGCATGGCCCAAACGGTGGCACATATCTCGGAGGTTCTGTCTATACAGCGACAGTACGTGGGCGAACAGCCCGACCGGCCTTACTCGGTTATGCCACTGGTGCAGCTGTTGGAGGACGCCATCTCCATGCAGAATGCGGCGCTTGAGAAGCGGCGCATTAGTATTCGCAGGCAGTACAGCGACGGTGCTGCCTATGTGGCGGGAACGAGGAGTGGGTTGGTACGCGTTCTGGTGAACCTGCTTCGCAATGCCTTTGAGTCCTTCGACAGGACCGACATGGACTCCGAGCCGTATGTGCTGCTGCAGACGAGCCGAAGTCCGGATAATACGCGGGTGATCGTGACCATGAGCGACAACGGCGGCGGTTTCGGCCTTGATCCCGAGGAACTGTTTGAGATGGGTGTGAGTAGAAAGAAAAATAGCGACGGAATTGGCTTGTTTGCGTGCCAAAAAATAATAGAATCACATAACGGACGTTTATGGTTGACGAGCGACGGCCCCGGGAAGGGAGCTGCCGCCCATATTGAACTCCCGATTCAGGAGGAACAGGCTAGATGACCGACAGCTTTAATACTCGAGTCCTCGTAATAGATGACGAAGAGGCAATTCGTGACAGCTTTCACGAGATCCTTATGCCTCACAGGAAAAAGTATGCAGAACTCGAGCAGGCTGGCGACCTTCTTTTTGGCACGACACCAAGGGGCGGAGGATCGGGGGAAACCTTTGATTTTGAGTTTGTCGAAGCCCCGGACGGCGAAAGCGGTCTGCTCAAGGTGGAACAGTCTCTACAAGACCAGCAGCCTTTTGCGGCAATTTTTGTTGATATGCGCATGCCCGGCTGGGACGGATTGGAGACGGTCAAGAGGATCAGAGAAGTAGACCAGCGGGCCGAGATCATTTTTGTCACCGCGTATAGCGACTACAGCATTGAAGAAGTGGTGATGTCGGCCGGGCCGAATGTTGGGTATCATACCAAGCCCTTTGCATCGGAAGAGATCCGGCAGATTGCTACGAAATCGGTATACGAATGGAACAAGACGCGTAACCTTGAGCAGCTTATTGGTGTTGTTTCACAGCTGCGCGCGGAGCGTGGGGATATCAACCACCTGCTGCAACGCATTGTTCATCATATTTCGGAACTGGTGGATAGTGACTCGGTCATGGTGACCCGACCCACAGACTCACAGGGCTTCAGAAAAGTTCTGGGGATAGGACAGTTCAGTGGGGACGATGTTGCTGCCGAGCACCTGGAGGGCATACCCACGCTGGACGGAAACGCTGTACAGCAGAACGAACACCGACTGTTTTTGCAAATGTCCACATACACCGTCGTGGTGCTGTTGGATCAACCCGGACGCCGAATCAACAGTGACCGTGTGTATCTTCTGCAGCTCTTTCTTGAACAGGCTGGGCAGTCACTTGAGAAGGCCAAGCTTCAAGAGTCGCTCATGCAGAAAGAGAAACTCTCGGCCGTAGGACAGGCTGTGAGCATGATTGCTCATGATCTGCGGTCTCCACTCTCGGGTGTCTTGTCACTTGTGGATCTTATTCGGCAAACCGACTACGAGCCGGACTCAATGCAGGAGGTGTTTGGACAGATCTCCGAGGCAGTGAACTCGGCCATAGATATTGTGAATGACATTCTTGACTTCACTCGCAACAGTGACATTTCGCGCAACCTTATCTCCTCGGACGATCTCATTGAGGAGGTTGAGTCGGCGGTGGCGAACTTTGCCTCCAGCATGCGGGCTCAACTGGTAGTTGAGAAACGACAGTCCTTTACCTTCCTGGGGGACAACGGAAAAATGCGGCGGGTATTAGTCAACCTGGTACGGAATGCCGGGGAGTCCTTGCCGCGGCGGCCACGAGGAGAGTCCTGCATCACTATCCGCAGTGACTATGCGGGAGAGGATGGAATTCTTGAGGTAGAGGACAACGGAACTGGGATCTCTGCTGAGATCCAAGACAACATGTTCGTGCCCTTTGCGGGTAGTGGTAAACGCGGTGGCACCGGCCTTGGCCTTGCCATTGTGAAAAACTTTGTCGAGGCGCACGGCGGTAGCGTGGAGTATGAAACTGGCGACACCGGAACCTGTTTCAGGCTCCGGGTGCCAGCCCGAGTGGTCGAGTAGTTTAGCTGCTCAGCTGCTTTGCGAGGCTTGCCATCTCAATGGCGGCCATTGCTGCATCCCAGCCTTTGTTACCTGCCTTGGTTCCTGCCCGCTCAAGGGCCTGCTCAATGTCGTTGGTGGTGATAATACCGTTGATTACCGGTATGCCGGTGCTTAATGATACCTGGGCGACACCCTTAGCGGACTCGGCCGCTACATAGTCAAAATGTGGTGTTGAACCACGAATGACAGCACCTAAACAGACAATTGCGTCGTAGCGGCCGGTCTCGGCAGCCTTCTTGGCCACAAAAGGGATCTCAAAGGCGCCCGGGACTCGCATAACCGTTATCTC